>JAYRNN010000157.1:0-20706 GCA_041912175.1 Anaerolineales bacterium
ACCTGCCGCCGTCGAGGTTGGGTCCGTACGCTTCGCCGGTAGTCACGACCCGGCTGTAGCCTGGATCGCGGCCCATTTTTCCGATATCGCCCCAGGCAGCCGCCTTCAGCTCGCCTTCAACGGCAGCCTGGGGGGATTGATCGCCCTGGCGCAGGCCAAAGCCGATTTCGCCGGGAGCCATCTTTGGGATTCAGAGACCGACACTTACAACAGCGCTTTCGTGCGCAAAGTGCTGCCCGGCCGGCGGATCGCCCTGGTCACGCTTGCCCATCGCCGGCTAGGGCTGATCCTGCCGCCCAACAATCCGGCCCAGATCGTGGGCCTCGCCGACCTGGCCCGCCCGGAGTTGGTATTTGTTAATCGCCAACCTGGCTCTGGCGTGCGCGTCTGGTTAGACGCATGCCTGCACACGGCCGGCATCGACCCGCAGAAAATCAATGGCTATACGAATGAGACTAGTACCCATACCACCCTGGCTGAGAGGATCGCCGAAGGCAACGCCGACCTCGGTTTTGGCCTGCAGACCGCCGCCCTGGCCTTCGGCCTGGATTTCATCCCTTTCGTGCGCGAACGCTACGACCTGGTCATCCCTGCTGAAAACCTGGCCGCCCCCGCCATCGCCTCCTTGCTCGATTGGCTGAACTCGCCTTCCGCCCGCCAGGTGATTGAAGGCCTGGGCGGCTACGAAACCGCCTCCACCGGGCGGCTCGACTGGCTCGAAGCCTGACAGCTCAATAAAGCCCTTGAGCCGCTACCCAGCCGACACGGCTTGAGGGACGCGCACGCGCAACGCCACAAAGAAATTGATCACCGCGATCCCAGCCCCCATCAAAAACACGTACTGGAAACCAAACGCGCTCCACACAAGACCCCCTACCAGCGCGATCGTGATCGAGAAGACGTGATCGATGGTCACCGCGGCAGTCAAGGCCGGCTGCACATCCGATGGATCGCGGGCGATCTTCTTCATGTAGGTCGAGCGGGCGATCCCCACCGCAAACAGCATTTGGTCGAGTAAATAGCAGGCGCAAACGATTATGAAGGCCACGTTTTCTGGGAATAGGGTTTTGGCAAAACCATACCCGAAACATACCACCACCAGTAGCACCGCCTCCGAAGCCAGCACCAGGCGCTCGCCGAGTTTATCCACCGCCCAACCCAGGAAAGGCTGGAAGACGATCCCGATCACCCCGCCGATGGTCATCAGCGTGGCGATGGTCTGGGTTGGCTGGTCGAATACGGTGATCAAGACCCACGGGGCAAACGTGATGAAGAGCTGCTTGCGTGAGCCAAACAGCACTGCCAGCCAATAATAAAGCGAGTACTCCCGTTTCAGCTTTAAGAACTGGCCGGCCGGTAAGACCTGGCCGCGCGGCATCGAGAAGAAAAGCAGCGCGCCGATCAACAGCCCGGCCGCAACCAGAATGAATGTAAGCTGGTAAGTCATCCCAAGATAACGAAAGCCGACCGTCACCAGCGCGCTGCCCAGGATGACGGCCAGGTTGCGCACCGCGCTGAGCTGTCCCAGGCGCCGCCCGGTCTGGCCCTCCCGCGCCAGCTCCATCCCGATCCCCGATTGGACGGGCATAATAAGGTGCTGCCCCATCGAATAAATGAACAGCCAGATCATCATCACCGCGTAGGATGACGAAACAAAGCCGATCAGCAGCGCCCCAACCACGCCCATCAGCATCGCAACCCCTCCCAGGCGCCGGCTGCATAAGAACGCCAACCCGGCAGACACAAAGACCACCAGGAAACCCGGTAATTCGCGTGGAACCTCCAGGAAGGAACGCTGAAAACCGCTCAGCGTAAAACGGTCGTTTAGAAAATTATTGAAAATCGCATCGAACAGGCTGAACGAAGCGCCGATCACAAACGTGGCGGCTACAAACAGCTCCAGCTCGCGTGGAATACGCCGCGTGCGGGATAAAATATTAATCACAAGCTTACTCGTTCCTGTCGAAAATCGACTGGACTATTTGGGTTTTAATGTCAGCGTCTCGTGCTTGCCTGCCTCCGCCTGCGTGCGCAGCCAGTTAGATGGATAATACTGGAATGTCCGCCAGGGCTCGATAAAATCATCATAATGCGGCGACATCGGATGTCCGCTCTGCCCGACGCTAAAAATCATCTGTGAGTTGCCCAGGTCGCCCAGGTCGACCACCTGGCGCAGCGCGGGGATACAGTAGACGGTATAGGGTTCAACCACCGACCAGCACGTCTTTTGCACCACCGATTCGCTTCCGTTAACCGGGAAAGGCCCGCGGTTGAAAAGGTTTTCGATCAAGGAGATGCCAGACTTGCCCAGGCTGGCATTCTCGAAATAGATCGTGTGCGCGTCGCCCCAGCGCCAGGCGTCCAGCTTCTCGCCAAAATTGGCGATGCCTTCCTGGTAGGCTTTCTCGAAGGCGCGCTTGAGCGTCGCATCGCGGCGTTCTTTCACGTCCGGCGTGGCCATATCGTCCCACCAATTGCTGTCTTGGTTTTGCAGCAAATGGAAGACAATATCCTCGGTCAAGGTATTTCCGTTCGGCCACAAATTTTCGGACAGCTTATCGTGGAAGATTGCAGCCGTCAAATTCCGCCAGAACACGGCGTACAGCATGGTTTGCGAGCTGTCCAGGGTCGTCTGCCCATCCCAGGCCAGCAGGCTATCGCGCGCTGCGCTGACCTTAGGGTCATCGAAGCTTAACCCCTCCAGATATTGAATAATCTCAAGCCCCGGCAGGCTCTTGTTATCCGTCTGGATCGTCTGCATGTCCGCCAAGGAGATTTTATCCGCGTCGCCCTGGATCATTTGGGTGATGCGCGCCGCCCGCTGGCCGCGATCGTAATCCTTGCTGAGTAAATAGTTATAATCACCCTCCCGAAGCTGTGGGTTGTTGGAGGTCACGATAAAACCCTGCTTGGGGTTAAACACTCGCGGCAGCTTCTCATAGGGGATGAAGCCGGTCCAACGATAATCGTCGTTCCAGCCGGGCACAGGCAGCGTGCCATCGCCCTTCGCCCGCACAGGTACCTTCCCCGGCATGACGTAACCGATGTTGCCATCCACATCCGCATAGAGCATGTTCTGCTTGCCGACGTCAAAGTATTGCAGCGCCTGGTTGAAATCCTCCCAATTCTGGGCCCGGTTGACCATCAAAACCGACTGGATCGTTCGCATCGGCTCCAGGCCAGTCCAGGCATACGCCAGCACATAAGGCTGCGGCCGGTCCGCGTTGTACGTAAAAGGCGTCTGATCGGTTAGCTCATCCGTGGCGACCAAACCGTTACGCGTGCTGCGCACGTAGATCACCACCGGCTCATCCTGGCCATACACTTTAATCTCTTCGCGGCGGATGTCCATCTTCTGCCATTTCCCGTTGACCTCATACTGGTTGGGATCGTCGGGGTTGGTGCGCTCGATGAACACGTCTTCGGCGTCAAAATTGGCGTTGGTCAACCCCCAGGCGATCCGGTCGTTATGGCCGATCAATATCCCCGGCACGCCCGGCAGCGAGAAACCGCGCAGCTCGTATATACAGTCCGGCGTCTTTTCCACGCAGTGCAATCCCACTTCATACCATATCGCCGGCATGCTTACCGCCATATGCGGGTCGTTGGCCAGCAGCGCCTTGCCGGTGGTCGTTTTTGACCCCGCCACAGCGAAGCTATTCGAACCTCCAGACGGCCCAAGCCCCAGGGCGGCCAGCTCGGCTGGAGCCGGGGAGCTCATCTCCAGGCGCCCGCCAATCGTCCGGATCAGCTCGAGATCGGCCAGGCTGAACCCGGCCGGCGCGAGCGCGGAGCTCTGCCCCGTCTTCCAATCCTCCGTCTGGATGATGGTCGGGCGGTCGCTGCGGTAGGCCGGGTGCAAATCAGCATACATCGCCGTGCCGACTTCGGCCAGCTGTGCGATATTAGCCAGCTCGGTCTCCATCTGATCCGACTGGTTGTAAACCATGATCTCGCCCCAGATCATCGAATCCACCGGCGTCCATTCTTCGATGTCTATTTTTACCCCTTGCAGACCCAACAAGGCGAACTCCAGCCCCAATTTAGCCGGCTTACGCCCCCGAATATAGGCGTTCACCCCGGCTGTATACGCGTCGATCACGCGCTTGGAGTCGGCGTCCAATAAGGCGTACGATTGCTCGGTCAGACCATGGAAATTGAACTGGCGCAGGTATCGGTCTGTACTCAGGGTGGTCTCGCCAAAGATTTCCGATAGCCGTCCGGCGGCCAACCGCCGTTGGAACTCCATTTGCCAAAAGCGTTCTTGGGCGTGGGTATAGCCTTCCGCAAAGAACAGGTCCTCAGGCGTGCTGGCATAAATATGCGCCACGGCGTGCTCGTCGCGTACGATCTCCACCGCTTGATTTAAGCCCTCCAGCTTGACCGTACCGCGCGTCTTAGGTAGCGCTTGCCTTGAAAACCAGCTCCAACCGGCCCATACCAACACGGCCAACACGGCGACGACGCCGAGTACAATCCCAACCACCTTGAGCGCTTTTGACATTTTCTTTTCCTCCTCTAAAACAACCGTACCGTTTACCAGGCAAAAAACAGCGCCAATAAAATCCACGGTAGCATGGCAAAGAAACCCACCAGGGCCGGCCCGTCCAGGCCCAGGGTCACGTCGGTCAGCAGGCCGGTCAAAGCATTGATCGCATAGCTGTATACCGGCAGCCGTTCAAAATTTGCCGCCGAGCGTGTGATCGGTTGCTCCGCTGCAGCCAGTTGGGGCAGCGGCTTGGCGATTAAAATAAACAACCCCAGCGTGACAAACGCCGTCAGCCACCAACCCCAATAGTTTTGCAGCGGGATGCCGAAATAGGCTCCCTGCACATCCCACACCCAGTGTCCGGCTCGCACCATGAAAGGATCCATCACCAGGTCCCAGGCAGTCATCGCCAGGGCGCCGATCCCCGCCACAGACAGGGCGCGCCATCCGGGGGACCAACGGCGTGGGGTCACCCGCACGGCGATGATGAAAGACGGGTACATCATCATAAACCAGGCCAGGGGGATGAGATAGGGCACCAGGCCGAGGAACATCGGGCCGAGTTTGTTCGTGTAATGATACGGCCCATAGATGTACCCGGTGGCCACGCCTACGCTCTCGAAAAGCAGGCTGATTCCAAATGTCAGGCCTACCAGCAGCAAGATGCGCCCCCAACCCAGGCTCACCGCGCCGTGCAGCAGGGCAAAGGTGAAAGCCAGCACTGTCAACATCGTCGTCACGCTGGGCGGTATGCGGCCGCCCAACAACCCGACCGCGACCACCACGGCAGATCCCACCGCGTAGAGAGTTAATAGAAAAACAATCACGCGTTTCATGGCTTAATCATCGTACGCTGAGAGGGTTAATGCCAGGCAAGATGCGGCCGGTTCGCGCTCGAAGTCTTTTTTGCAGGCGAACATGCAAAAATAGACCGGCTTCCCCTGGTAGGTAGCCGATACCGTTCCCGGCGTGAACACGGTCGTGCTCCCGCAGGCGGTCACGATCCGTTCGCCAGGGCGCACCGTCGCCGGGTCTGGGTTAGTGAACTGGCTCATTGGAATGCCCTTGTTCGGCGCTGAGCACTTCCAGGTCTTGCTTCAGGTTTCGCTGGCGTACCAGCAAGCTTAAAATATACAACAGTATCCCGCCAAAAATCACCGTGTATCCCGCAATCATATAGCCATTCGTCGCAGCAGGGGCGTCTTGAAAGAACATCGGGGTCTCCTTTGGTGCAATCGTTGTAAAAACCGTCTCTAATCCATTACTTTAAGCTTGAGCTGTTCGACCCGGTCAGCCAGCTCGCCCAGGCGAATGCGATGCCAGAGCAGGTCAACGTATAAAACCGAGAACACAAACAGGCTGAACAGGAATGTCTGCAGCATCCTGGGCGTCATGTCAAAGCCCCCAGTTGCGCCAGGCTGGTTCGTGCCGATCACCACCGGGTGGATCGTGCGGAATAAGCGCGCCGAGAAGAAAGTCAGCGGCACGCTCAGAAATCCGATAATCGCGTAGACCGCGCCAAAGCGAGCCCGGCGGTTGGGGTCCTCGATGCCCGAGCGCAGCATCAGGTAGGCCGCGTAGATCAAGAGCATGATCGTCGTCGTCGTCAGGCGTGGATCCCAGGTCCACCAGGTATTCCAGATCGGCCGCGCCCAGATCGAGCCTGTAATCACGGTTATTAACGAAAATGCCAGGCCGATCTCTACCGATGAAAGCCCCACGATATCCCATTTGTGCGCCCCGCTGCGCAGGTAGATCACCCCGGCGATGGCAGCCACCAGGAAGCTGAGCATGCCCACCCATGCAGATGCAACGTGAAAGTAAAAGATCCGCTGCACATTCCCCATCACGGCTTCCATGGGCGCATACAAGAAGACCATCCCTGTGGAGATGATCATCATGATCGTGGTGAGGATATCCAAAATCGATAATAACCGTGGTTTCGCTTCCATATATCTTCTCCGTTATTCTTCGACGATATAATCGAACACCATAAATGACACCGCAGTAAAAATCAAATCGTACACGATCAACAAATTCAACCAGGGGCTGATTTCCGTCAATGGCAGCCCTTGTAAGAAGCCTGTGCTGGCCTTCACCGCCGCGATCAGCACCGGCAGCACAACCGGAAACAGTAAAATCGGCAGCAGCACATCCCGCGTACGTGTCTGCACCGCCATGCTGGAAAGCAGCGTACCGACCGCCACGTACCCGATCGATCCAAGCAGGATCACCAGGATCAAACCGGCGTTCAACAGACTGGTATTATACAGGATACTGTACACCGGCAAGACGATGATTTCCACGATCAACATAAAGAGCAGGTTGCCGATAGCCTTGCCAAAATAAATCGCGCTGCGATCCACCGGCGCCAGCAGCAGGCCATCCAGGCAGCCGCGATCCTTCTCCATCGCCATCGAGCGGTTAAGGCCCAGCGTGCCCGCAAAAGCAAAAGTAACCCAGAGTATGCCCGAGGTCACCGTGGCGCGCGTCTTTGCATCCAGCTCCAAAGCAAAATTGAAGATGAATAAAACCAACAGCGAGAACACCAGCATCGCCGAAACCAGCTCTCGGCTGCGTAATTCGGCCTGCGTGTCTTTCCAGACGATCGCCCAAATAGAGCGCAGCAGCGCGTTGACTCCCATGGCCTCACCCATCCTGCCGGTTGGATTGCGGGCCAGGGCTCTCTTTTTCCAGAGCCTGGCGATAGAAACCCAGTAACGCGTCTTGCGCGATCGCCGATCGCTGTTCCGAAGCCACGATCACCCCACGGGAGAGCACGTCAAAGCGTGAAGCCAGCTCCGCCGCCCGCGCCAGGTCGTGCGAAGTCATCACCACCGTCCGTCCGCGCGCGGCGACTTCGCGCAGCACGTTGTCCAGCATCAGGCAGGCTTCCTGATCCAGGCCGGTATGCGGCTCATCGAAAAGCATCACCTCCGGATCGTGCAATACCGCCCTGCCGATCGCCAGGCGCTGCTGCATGCCACGCGAAAAGGTGCGCACCAGGTCTCGCCGGCGATTCGCCAGCCCAACCATTTCCAGCACCGCCAGCGCGCGCTGCTCCAGGCCGGGTACGCCGTACATGCGCCCGTAAAAATGTAAATTTTCTTCCGCCGTCAGGTCGCCGTATAACAACGGCAAATGCGATACCACCCCCAGCCGCCTCCGCACGGCGGCCGCCTGGTGCGGTAAATGATAACCGGCTATGCGCACATCGCCCATTGCCGGCCGCGAGAGTGAGGCCAGGATGCGCAGAAACGTGGTCTTCCCGGCGCCGTTCGGCCCCAGCAAGGCTACAAATTCTCCCGCCTCGACCTGGAAATCCAGGCCGCGCAAGACGGTCTTCAACCCAAAGCGCTTGTACAGCTTCCTGACTTCAATCATACCGGCTTCAAGCCTGCCCCGCTTGATCCACACCGTCCATGCGATCCTTCAGCCGCCCTTTGAGCTCCGCCCGCCGTTCCAGGTAGGCTTCCTCAGTAATCTTGCCCGTATGATAGTAATCGTCCAGCGCCAGGATGGCATCCATCAGCTCTTCGGGGGTCTCGGCCCGGGCGCCTGGCAGTGCGACCTCGTCCTCTTTCGGGCTGGTTTCATCATCTTCCAAATCCCCATTTCGCCGGCTGCGCATGTACGTCCATACCCCGCCGGCGATTAAGACCAGGCCCAGCGCAGCCAGCCCGATCACCAGCCCGGTGCGCGTGCCGCCGCCCAATGAGAAGGCGTTGCTCAGCGTCAGGTTAAGCTCGTCGCCCGCTTTCACATTGCTCAAGTTGTACATTTGATACGCCACGCCATCCAAATCCTTTGTGCCCGCTTGCTCCAGGTGATCGCCTTTTATCTTGAAGCTCTCCTGCGGCGCCAGGACTACGACGGCATCCGCAGGCAGGGTCATCTCCTGTGAGAAAGCCAGTTTTCGCTCGTACGGCAGCGTATAAGCAAATAAAATCTGGTAATTGCCCTGTCCGGGATAAATCGAGGTTGTGTCCGCAAACCCATCGGCGGTCTGCACAAAACGCCCGCCGAGATCGCCAGATTGAAATTGCAAATCCGAGAAACCTTCCGGCAGCTTGAAAGGCAACACCGGCTGGCCTTCCTTGGCCGGGATGATCGTCTTTTCTCCGGTATTGGACATCACCACCAGCTCGGCGACGCGCATCGTCTGCTCGTCAAGTTGCTCGAAGAACAGGTGTAGCCGGTCGATCTTAACGGTTGAAAGGTCTTGGGTGGTGTCGTAAATCGCGATCGGCAGGTCTAATTCCGTTTGTCCGCCGCTCACAGTGCCCACCTCAGAACCATACGTGGCCCCCTGGTGCTGCAGGCTGGTAAAGAACATGCGCCCATCTGGCATTTCGATCCCAGGAAAGGTATAGTCGCCATTCGGGTCCAACGTGGTGGTTTTCGAGACCACCATCTGCATCTGGTCGAAGCCATGCAGCATCACCTCGATCCCGACCGGCAGCTCCCCCTGAGATGCGTTCGTCACCGACCCTGAAATGACGCCCGTGTTGACGGTTGGCGTGGCCACGGCGGTCGCCTGCGCCTCGGGTACAGGCGTGACATCTCCGGCTGCCGAAGCGACGGCCGCCAGCTCTCCGGTGGTCGAAAAAGTCAGCGAGCGCAGATAGGCCGCCAGCCCCCAGCGTTCATCCTCGCTCAGTTTGTCTCCCCAGGCGGGCATATCCGGGGCTTTTCCTTCGCTGATGCTCTGATACAGCGCCGCGGAGGAAAGACCGGCCATTTTTTCCTGGTCGGTAAAATTGGGCATGCGCAACCCGGCGGCCTGTGGGCCATCGCCCTTCCCGGTCTCCCCATGGCATACCGCGCAATTCTCCTGGTAATTTTGCTTCGCCTGTTCCAGGCTGGCGGCCGGCTCGCTCAGCGAAAAAGCATACGCGATCACGTCCCAGCGCTGGCGATCGTTCAAACTTGGGAAGGGCGGCATAAATTTTTCCATGTTGCCTTGGGTGACCACCATGTACCATTGCCCCGGCGTCGCGTTGCGGGCGAGCTCGGGCGTCCCCAGCGCCGCCACCGGGTTGGGCAGGCCGGCGGCCTGCGGGCCATCCCCAAGGCCGGCGCTGCCATGGCAAGGGGCGCACTTTTCCGTGAATAGCGCTTTGCCGGCCGTGGGGTCCGGGGGCACCAAAGGATACAACGGGCCGGAGACCTGTTGCGGCACGGCCGAGGCGATCACCGGCGCCTGCGCGCCTGGCGGCGGCGTGATATCTGCCGCCAGGGAAAAACTACAGCCAGAGATCAGGATGGCTGCCAGGATGACGAATAAAAGCATATACTTTTTCATATGTTGGAATCTTTTTTATCGAAGCAGAATAGAAGCTCAGGCGAGCTGCAGCCAGCCACACCCTCGCAGGATTAAGCCAGCCTTACCCCGCACTTTGGGCAGAATTTATCGGATCGCTGGATCGCGTTCCCGCATTTTACACAGAAACCGGCCGATTCGTCCAGGCGCGCTCGCCGCCGGTTGGCCAGGAGAACCTCCAGGTCGTCATCCGGGGCCGCCACCGCCGCCGAAACAACTTTACCGCCGTTGCTCGACGGTCTCGGCGTAATCCCGGCCCTCCCTGCATCCGCCCGCCGCGCCGCGACCGCGGCTTCCATGCGCGCCTCCGCGCTCAGCGGCGCCGGCATAGGCGCACCCCCTGGGGCGACGGCTTGCTGCTCGTCCAGTTTTCGCAGGATATCCGCCCCGTATTGCAGCAAACGCACCCGCTGGGCGGGATAATCTTCTTCGGGGATCTTGCCCAGGGCATAGTCGAAGTCCAATTCTTGCAAGGCGTTCAACACCCGATCGCGCTCTGCCAGTAAACTGGAGATTTGATGGTCCTGAGAATCGGAGAGTTGGTTAACAGGGGGCTGGCGCTCGAAAAAAGGGCGGCTGACAAATAAAGCCACCAGGATCAAGAGCGCCAGGATCAGAAAAATCGAACCAATATCCATGCTTAATTCTCCAGCAGGGGGTTAATCGCTGCCTGGATCTCTGCCAGCGAGCTGAACGGGCTCAATTTCACAAACGCCAGGCGGCCGGTCTTATCGATGATATAGGTTTCAGGCACGCCAGTCGTGCGATACGCCTGGGAGATGCGCGTCCCCAGGTCGGGTCCGTTCGGGTAGGTGATATCGAATTTCGCCAGGTATTCCTTGGCGTTCGGCTCGGTGTCCGTCCAATCCACTCCCAGGAACAGCACCTGCCCACCTGGCTGGTAGTAACGCCAGGCCGCTTCCATGTCCGCCGCTTCTTGCTCGCACGGCTTGCACCAGGAAGCCCAAAAATTGACCACCACCACTTTCCCAGCCAGCTCGGAAAGCTTGTACGTCTGCCCATCGAAGGAAGTCAAGGTAAAGTCAGGCACAGACGAGCCAACTTTGATCGGTCCTTGCTGGCGTTTCGCCAACATCAATCCCACCAGCGCTAACAACCCCACCAACCCCACCCAGACCAGGATTTGCCCCCAGCGCGGGCCGCTTTTGGCTTTTGGTTCTTGAATCAATTTTTCTGTAGAATTGGTTTCCATAATGAAAAAAATTCCTTAGCGTTTTTTCAGCTCTTCTTCCAGGCGGGCGATGTATTGCTCGTCCCCGCCAGGTACAATTGGGGTCGGCGGTTCATCAGCGCCGGGCGGCGCAGACCGTTTCCAGCTCTTGAAAACCCGGTACAGGATGTAAATTCCGGCCAGGATCGCCAGCGGCGGCAGGATATAGACCAGGTAATTCAGGCCGCGCGCTGGCGGGGCCGCCAGCACCCGGTCCCCATACTGTTGGGCGAAATAAGCTTTGATTTGATCGGCGTTCCAACCCTCGGTCAGCTTGAGGCGGATCAGATCGCGCCACTCGGCGCAGGCCTGGGTAGGACAGACATCCAGGGGAATATTTTCACACACCGGGCAATACAACTGCTTGGCGACCGCGTTCACCTGGTCGTCATTCGGAGCGGGCGGCTGCTCGCTTTGGGCTGTCGCCGTCCCGGCCAACGCCGCGAGCAGGATCATGAAGGACAAGAACCAGGCCAATTTCTTCATCAACTACTCCTACCGCTCAGGCTTTCGCCCCGGCATAGCTGGCGCGCTTTGCTTTCTGCCGCGCTTCCTCCGGGTCCTTCTCGGGCCAGGCAGCGATCAACGTCCCAAAAATAAAAACGAAACCGCCCAGCCACAGCCAGTTGACCAGCGGGTTGTGATAAATCTTGAACGTCGCCCCTGCGGAGGAGATCGGCTGCCAGTCGACCAGCAGCACGTAAAAATCGTCCTCCATCGAGCTGAGCACGCCGGGGATCGTCATCGGCTGCTGCGATTCAAAGTAGTAATCGCGCCGCGGGTGCAGCTCGCCCAGGTATTTCCCGTTTTTAGAGATATCCACTACCGCCCGTGTAACCAGCTTTCCATCCGGGGTCTGGAATTCGGTCAGGTCTTTGAAGGTCATCGTGTAGCGATCCAGGGTCAGCGATTGGCCCTGGGTAAGCGTGCCTTGGGTCTCGGTCTGGAAGATTTCGATGCCGATGATGCCGATCGCCATCAATACCACCCCCAGGTGGATCACATAACCGCCATAGCGGCGCCGGTTCCGTCCGGCCAGGTTCCATAGCGCCACGAAGAAGTTCTCGCCCGATTTACGCCGCCGCGCCATGGCCCCGCGCCAGAACTCATACAGCGTCACCGAGGCGACGAATGCCGCCAGCCAAAATCCCAACAGGGCCGGCCAGCTACGTACCCCCGAGACAAAGGCCAGGATCGGGAATAACAACGAAAACAGCGCCGGCTTCCACATCGCTTTGCCGAGTGTTTTGGCGGTCGAATGGCGCCAGGCGGCCAATGGCGCAATCCCCATCAACAGCAGCAGCCCGGCAAACAGCGGGGCCGTGGCGCGTTCGTAGAAGGGCGGGCCAACCGTCACCTTTTCTCCGGTGACCAGCTCGGAGATCAAGGGGAAGATCACCCCCCAAAAACAAATCACCAGGATGCCCATGAAAAGCAAGTTGTTGAGCAGGAATAGCGCTTCGCGTGATAGCAACGAAGTCATCTGTGATTCGGATTTCAGGCTATCCCAGCGATGGAATAACAAAGAAAGCGAAGAGATAAAGGTCAGGCCGATGAAACCGAAGAACAACGGGCCGATGGCGCTCTGCGCAAAAGCATGCACCGAAGAAAGCACCCCCGAGCGCGTCAAAAATGTCCCGAAGATCACCAGGGCGTAGGTCAAGATGATCAGCGCCATGTTCCAATGTTTGAGCAAGCCGCGCTTCTCCTGGATCATCACCGAGTGCAAGAACGCCGTGCCGGTCAGCCAGGGCATAAAGGCCGCGATTTCAACCGGATCCCAACCCCAGTAACCGCCCCAGCCGAGCACATCGTAAGCCCAGCGCCCGCCCAGGATCAAACCCAGGGAGAGGAACAGCCAGGCGACCAGAGTCCAGCGCCGCGTCAGGCGGATCCAGCGGTCATCGGTGCGCCCGGTGATCAAGGCCGCGATTGCAAAAGCATACGGGATGACAAACGACACAAATCCCAGGTAGAGCATCGGCGGATGGATGATCATACCGGGGTGGCGCAAGAGCGGGTTAAGCCCTCGTCCGTCGCTCTGGAAGTATAAGCGGCTCCCTGCCGGCTGGAACATCGCCTGGATGACATTACCAGACGAGGTAGCCCACAGCCGGTTGAACGGGTTCTCAAAGAACAGGATTAAGATCAAGAAGAAACCCAGCGTTACCAGGGCCACCATGATCACCCACGGCAAGAACTCCCGGTCACGCTCCCATTTGCGCAATGTCACCGCACTGGCAAAGGCCGACATCAGCCAGGCCCAAAAAACCAACGAGCCAGACTGTCCGCCCCATAGCGCCGTCACCCGCAAATACAGCGGCATGCTGTTGCTCGTAACCGAGGCTACAAATTCCACTTCATAATGCCCATTCACCAGTAAATAGATGAGGCTCAGTGCAGAAACCGTGATCAATGGAAAGGTCAACAACATCGCCAGGCGGGCGCTTTCAACCCAGGCCGGCTTGTTGGCGCGTGCTCCATAAACGGCTGCGAAGATGCCATACAGGGCCGCCAGAAAGCTGGTCACCAGCGCCCCATAACCAAAGTTTGCTACCATATGCGCTCCATTAAATATAAAACGTGAGACGTGAGCCAACGCTCCCGTCTCACGAATTCACCAAAACCAACCTCAATTTAATTTCCTTGGACTTGTTCAGGAACTGCTTCTTCATATTTCGTCGGACATTTCAAAAGCAGCTCATCGGCCTGAAAGACCCCATCCGAGCCGATTTTGCCGGTCATAATCGCCTGGGCTTCATCGCGCAAAAGATCGGGTTTCGGGCCGGTGTAGACCACCTCCAGGCGCCGCCGGTTTGGGTCTGTGACCGCATCATGCAGCACCTTCGCCAGGCCGCCTTGTTGCTCGATGACCTTGTTGTCGCCGGTGATATTCGCGACCGTAAATTTTAACGTCAGGGTCTGCGGATCGTATTGGATCGAATCGCCGATCACCGCCCCTGAAATGCGCAGGTCCCGACCCTGGACCTGGCCGCCCTTGGCTGCCAGCTCATCCACCGTGAGAAAGTATTGCGCGCTGGCCTTGGTCGACGAAACGATCAGATAGACAACCGCGGCGATGATCAAAAGGCCGCCGATGATAAATTTCACCCTGCCCGATGATGATTTTGCTTCAACAGGAACCGATTGCTCCATTTACAAAAACCTCCAAATAAGGGGGTTTTAGGATGATTTTGGCGCCTTTGCCGCCCAAACCATCCTAAAATGAATGCCAATTTCCACGAACCCAATTTCAGGTTAAACTAAATTCTGTCACAGCATGATTAATAGAAGCTGAGATAATGACAAAAAGAAAATGAGAAAGGGGTTGGCGCTTTCGAAATTCTCGTAATCAAATTAAAACACAGGTGCAATGCCAATCTAATTAATCTCCTACTCATACATAGGGTAAAATATACGCGTGAATTCAGCGAGATCATTTTTCGTGGCCAGTTCATCCGCTAAGGCAGGTGCGAAAATCGTAGCAGAAGGAGTTTACCCGATGAAAAAATTCTGGATCATGGCAGGTATGCTGGTTCTGATGATCGTTTTACTTTCTGCCTGTGCTGGCCCACAAGGCGAGCAAGGTCCGCGCGGCCCGGCGGGGCCGGCCGGGCCGGAGGGCCCACAAGGGCCGGCCGGCGCCGAAGGCGCCCCTGGACCTGCCGGCGAAAGCTTGAGCGGGGCCGAGTACGTGGGTTCCCAAATCTGCATGGGCTGCCATAAAGAAATCTACGACGTGCACGCAAATTCAGGCCATGCACACGCCTTGAGCAAAGTTTCCGAGGGCGCCACGCCGGAATTCCCCTATTCGCAACTTTCCGATCCCCCACAAGGTTATACCTGGGCCGATATCTCTTATGTGATCGGCGGCTATGCCTGGCAAGCGATTTTCACTAACAAAGACGGCTTCGTGATTACCGATGAACCCGGCAAAACCGGCAACGCCCAATACCAGAATCAATATAATTTAGAAAACAAAGCCTTGGAGAAGAGCTCTGGGTTTGTATCTTTCCACGCCGGCGAAGCAGACCTCAAAAATGACTGCGTCGCCTGCCACACCACCGGCTACAACGCCAGCGGCAGCCAGGATAACCTGCCCGGCGTGGTCGGCAGTTGGAAGGAAGACGGCGTACAATGCGAGCGCTGCCATGGGCCGGGCAGCATCCATATGAAAAACCCTCAAGGGGTGCGCATGTTCATCGACCGGTCGAGCCAGGCTTGCGGCCAGTGCCATCAAATCGACGCCACCGGCCAGGTTTATGCCAAAGATGGCTTTATCACTCACGCCCAGCAATTTGCTGAGTTATCGAAGAGCAAACACCTGGTCTTAGACTGTACAGACTGCCATAACCCCCATTCCGGCGCCGTTCAGCTCGAACAGGCAGACGCCTCGCTGACCAAAACAGAGTGCGCCAATTGCCATTACAACCAGGCAAACAACCAGAAGGTGGCCACGCACAAGAATTTCGCCTGCACCCAGTGCCACATGGCGCCTATGGTGCTCAGCGGCTGGGGCGATGCCACGAAATTCACCGCCGACATGCCGACGCACCTGTTCGCCATTAACCCCGCTTTGACCAGCCAATTCTCCGAGGATGGCGCGACATCGCAGTCACAGATCAGCCTCGACTATGCCTGCAAACACTGCCACGGCGGCGGCATCGCCGCCCAAAAAGACGATGCGTTACTGAAGAGCACCGCCACAGGCTACCACCAGGCGCAGGCGGCTCCGAATAAATAAGTACGCCATGGGAAAATCTGTGCAGGCTTAGGGCAACCAGCCTGCACAGATTTTATGCTCAGCCTTTCGAGATCATAACCGTTGTAATATTTTGAGGCGCAAATTCAATTATTCTATGTGATCTTTATCACTACACAATTTCTCTCAATTTAGTCAAAATAGTAAGATGAGTAAATATCTCTGGTTGTTGGGTAGGCACTAATGGAGAGATACAAAATGAAAATTAAAAAATTCAATCGCCGCCAAAGCGCCTGGTTGATGTTTAGCCTGGTTTTTGGGATTTGCTTATTGTTAGGAGCGGGCTTTGGCCTCACAAACCAGGCGGTTGCTGCTCCAGATCAAAGTCCGCTGACCCAGACAGACAGCGTCTACGCCGGGCCTGAAACGTGTAAGGACTGCCATACAGAAATTTACGATACCTGGCAGTCGACCCGCCACGCGCAGGCGTTTTCTTCGCCGATCTTCCAGCGCGATTGGGCCAAAGAAGGCTCGAATTTCACCTGTCTGGAATGCCATACAACCGGCTTTAATTCCACCAACCAATCCTATGCCCACGAAGGCGTAACCTGCGAATCTTGTCATGGGCCATTTCAACCGGGCCACCCGGAAAGCCTGATGTCCATCACCCCCAACGCAGATTTATGCGGCCAGTGCCATAAGACCACCACCGACGAATGGCGCGCCAGCCCCCACCACGCCGCCAATATACAGTGCCAGGCCTGCCACAACCCCCATTCCCAGACGCCGCGCGCCGCTTCCGTTACCGAGCTTTGCACCAACTGCCATAAGAGCATGGGCGATTCCTTCACGCACGGCACGCATGCCAACGCCGGCCTGGAATGCAGCAACTGTCATATGTATACCGCCCCGCGCACCGAAGACGCCATCATGGGCCTGGTGCCCACCGGTCATACCTTTACCGTAGGCTCTGAGACTTGCATCGGCTGCCACAAAGATACCGTGCACACCCGCGACACCATCGTTCAGTTGACCGGGCAAACGTCTACCGTAGCCCAGGCCGATACGGAGACGCTTAAAAAGACGCTCAGCGAACAAGAAATGACCATCCAGCAGTTGGAAGCGCGCAGCTCGGTGCGACTGTATACCGGCCTGGCCCAGGGCGCCATCGTCGGCCTGGTCACGGGCGGGGTCGCCGCCTGGGTCGTCAGCCGGCGCATCCGTGTGGTTGAGGAAAACGAAGATGAGTAAGAAAAAAACCAAGGTAAAAGTAGAGTTAACCCGCCGAGACTTTTTAACCGTAGCCGGCGCAGCAGCAGGCTCGGCAGTTGTCGCGCAATTCGTAACCACCGGTCCGCTTTCCCCCTTTTCGGCCCTCAAGCAGGGTCAATTAGAAGATGTGCCCGAAACCGGGCATGGCGCTGCCACGGGCGTCTTCCATTGGGGGATGGTGATCAACCTGGACGCCTGCATCGGCTGTGAATATTGCCAGCGTGCCTGCTCTGCCGTGAACGATGTTGCGGATGATAAACCCTGGAACATCGTCGTCACCGAAAAAACCGCCACCGGTCAAGAATTTTTCTTTACCCGGCCTTGCCTGCATTGTCAGAATGCCCCCTGCGTGGAAGTCTGCCCGGTCAAGGCGACCTATCATCGCGAGGATGGCCTGGTGATGATGGATTACGATCGCTGCATCGGCTGTCGCTATTGCCAGGTGGCTTGCCCCTATGACGCGCGCAAATTCAATTGGAAGGTACGCACGGATGTTAACCCGTACGTGCCAACCTATGGCGTCCCAGAAATCGAGCGCCGGCCGCGCGGCGTGGTTGAGAAATGCACGTTTTGCGTCCACCGCATCGACGCCGCCCTGAAAAGCGGCTCCATGCCCGGCGAAGACCCAAGCGCCAGCCCGGCTTGTGTCGGTATTTGTCCGGTGGGGGCGCGCACCTTCGGTAATTTGAATGATCCAAACAGCCGGGTTTCGAAAACCATTGCCGAGAATCCCGTCATCCGCCTGAGAGAAGATCTGGGCGCCGAACCCAGTGTGTACTACATCCCCCCAAAGGAGGGCTTATAGGTATGGCGACGATTACTGAAGTCCATAAACCGATGAAAATATCGCCCGGCTTTCTGGCCTGGATGGCCCTGGTAGGCTTATTGATTACCATCGGCCTTTTCTCGGCGATTTACGTTTTTATCAATGGCCTGGAAGTCACCAATATGTATAACACGGTGCCCTGGGGGCTGTGGATCACCATCGACCTGTCTGCCATCGCCCTGGGCGCAGGAGCTTTCACCCTCTCGGCGATTGTTTACCTGTTCGGGCTGAAACGCTTCATGCCCATCACCCGCCTGGCCGTGTATGTCGGCTTCATCGGCTACACCTCCGCCTTGTTGACCCTGGTCATGGACATCGGCCGGCCGGATCGCTTCTGGCATCCCTGGGTATTTTGGAATGTACATTCGGTCTTGTGGGAGATCACCTGGTGCATCACCATCTACCTGACCATCATGGTGATGGAATTCCTGCCCGTGATCACTGAAAATAAGTTTTTCGACCGCATGCCCTGGACGCGTGAGGTGGCGCACGTGCTCCACAAAGCCGCCCCGTTTTTCGCCCTCTTGGGCCTGGGCATCTCTTTGCTGCACCAATCTTCGTTAGGCGCAACCTATGGCATCGTCAAATCCCGCCCGATCTGGTTTAAACCCAGCATGCCGATCATGTTCATCTTATCCGCCGTGGCTGTGGGTCCGGCGTTGACCATGACGGTGGCCCTGGTCATCGAATGGGTGACCGGAAAACGCTATATCCCACACGATATCCTGCGCACCATCGCCCGCTTCAGCGGGTTTGGGTTGTTAATTTACGGATACATTAAATTTTGGGATCTTGCCGCTGTCACCTATTATGGTCGTATGCCCACGGTGAACCAGGCCCTGCATACCCTCAGCCAACAGACGCCGTATAATTTTGCCTTCTGGGTGGGCGAGATTTTCATCGGCATCGCCATCCCGGCCGTGTTGTTCTTGACGCCGCGCTTCAACCGAAACCCCGCCTTTTTGGTGCTGGGCGGGATCTGCGCCACGATCGGGATCGTCATCAACCGCTGGAACGTTACCGTTAGTGGTTTATTCGTGCCGCTCAGTTATTCGCCCGGCACGCAGTACGTCCTTCCCTCGGGGACATACTTCCCGAACCTGGTTGAATTTGGCGTCGCCCTGGGAATTATTGGCTATGCCTTAGCCATGCTCACGATTGGGGTTTTGTTCCTGCCGCTTTTTAGCACGAAAGAACATGCTTGATCCGGCAGAAACGATCTCGCCCGGCAGGAGCTGGCGTTTAGGGATAGGAGCATATCATGGACAAGGTTGACTTGAATCCGGTTTTTATCATCCTGCTCTACATACTCCGTTGCCTGGTGCCCCTCGGCATCATGCTCGGCATAACCTATCTCCTGCGTCGTTTTGGACTGATCCAAGAGCCCCCGCATGCCCCCGAAAATTGGAATGAGGACCAAAACGGCAACGGGGCCGCCAAAGGAGATTTGAGTCATGGCTAAACGTCATTCACAACTCGCCCTGTGGGTAGGTATTGCCGCCGGCCTGATCGTTTTGGGCCTTGCAATCGGGCTGACCGGCCAGGCGCGCGCCCAAGAGCCGGCCCAAGCGCCCGGCCAAGGGACAGAAGCCTACTGCTTGAGTTGCCACGGAAACCCCGACCTGAGCATGACCTTGCCCAGCGGCGAGGTCTTACCTCTCTACATCTCCGCCGACGACTTGAAACATTCCACCCACAGCCCTTTGGGGATCGAATGCCAGGCCTGTCACACGGAGATCCAAAGCTACCCACATCCGGCGATTTCCTACCAGACCCGCCGCGAGCTGTCTCGCTCGTACTATCTATCCTGTAAGAAATGCCACTCGACGATTTATGAAAAAGCGCAAGATAGTATGCACGCCAAAGTGGCAGCCGAAAACCCCAACGCGCCCATTTGCACCGACTGCCACGGCTCGCATTACGTTCAATCGCCCAATCAGCCGCGCTCGCAGATCTCGACCACCTGCTCGAATTGCCATGCGGAAATCTATGCCCAGTACAAAAACAGCATCCATGGCTCGGAGCTCATCGGCCAAAACAACCCCGATGTGCCGGTTTGTACGGACTGCCATGGCGTTCACAACATCCAGGATCCACGCACGGCCCAATTCAGGGTCGAAACCCCCGAAATGTGCGCCAACTGCCACGCCAACGCGGAGCTGATGGCCAAATATAATCTCCCCTCGGATGTCTATAATCTCTATCAACTTTCCTGGCATGGCGTGGACGTTTCCGTCTACAAGGCGCGCTGGCCGACCATCTGGCACGAAAGCGCGGTGTGCACCGATTGTCACGGCACACATGATATCCTGCCCACGGACGATCCGAATTCCAGCGTCAACCCTGCCAACCTGTTGGCGACCTGCCAGAAATGCCATCCGGGCGTCAGCCCTAATTGGACCAGCGCCTGGACCGGTCACAACGAAATCAGCCTGCAACGCAATCCGTTGCTATATTATATTGACGTCTTCTACTCATCTTTCATACCGGTGGTATTGTGGGCAGCCGGGATCTATGTCTTCCTACAAATCCTGCGCGCCACGGTTAACCGCGTTAAGAGGAGTTTGAAATGAGCAATCAAACGGAGAACACCGCCGCCCAGAGTTCCGCCGTCCGTACCGAAAGGATCTTCGAACGTTTCCGCCGCAACCAACGCTGGGAACATTGGGCGCTCTTCTTAAGCTTTACGGTCCTCCTGCTGACCGGCTTACCGCAGAAATACCGCACCACCGCCTGGAGCCAGCAAATCTTAGCCACCCCAGAACGGCTCGAGCTGGTCCAGACCATCCACCATATCGCCGCCGTGGTCTTGATCGCCCTGGTCATTTACCACCTCGCCAATGCCATCGTCCGTATGACGCGC
>JAYRNN010000158.1:0-26842 GCA_041912175.1 Anaerolineales bacterium
CAGGTTGGCCCTGCTCAAATTTGCCCCACTTAAATCAGCCTCGAACAACAAGGACGAAAACATATCGGCGGGTTCTAAATTCGGGTTAGTCAGAGGCCCGTACAAAATGGCTTGGGTCAAATCGGCCCCACTCAAGTTAGCCCCACTCAAATCTGCCCCACTAAGATTAGCGCCGCTTAGATCACTATTGCTTAGATCGACGCCCTTCAGGCTGGCTTCTTGAAAGTTAGCCCCTGCCAGAATCGCGCCACATAGGTTAGCGCCTTGGAAATTAGCCCCCGCCAGATTTGCGTTCTCTAAATTAGCGCCTTTTAGTTGGGCCAGGTTCAGATTCGCACTGCTCAAATTTGCCCTTTGAAGGTCAGCGAAATCCAGGTTCGCGCTTTCTAAGCCAGCGCCAACCAGGTCAGCATCAACTAAATCGCACTTCTCGAGATTCGCTTTCATTAGCTTCGTCGAGCGCAGGTCCGCATAGCTCAAATCTGCTTTGAACAAGTTTGCAGCACTTAAATCAGCCTCGCTCAGGAATGCCCAACGCAGATCAGCTCGTTCCAGGTTCGCCTGTTGCAAATCAGCTTTGGCCAGGCTGGCATCGCGTAGCATGGCCCCACGCAGCGTGCCATTCGTCAGCCAACCCCGTTCTTTGAGCTCCTCAGCCGCCTCGATCGCGACGGCATGGTCGGGAATACCCAATTGCGCAATAAGCTCTTTCTTATCATTATTAATAATGATAAGCCTTTGAATTACCTTGCCGATCAAAAGCAAGGCTATACCGCCGCCAAGGATTTCAAGGCCAAATTCACGCAGAGCCAACACCAGGTTTAACGGTAGAAACGCTGGGGGAGAGAAAAAATTACTGGCTATCCCAACTGATGCGACGAGGATCAGTAGTAGGCCGAAGATATCTAGACCCCTTTTTAAAATCTGAATTCTCATGCCGCGATTTTATCACGTTATGGAATCATGGGAAGCGTTACACATAATATTTAACGAATTATTTACGGATAGGCAATATTAATTGATATTTAAACGGTCTTCGAAAAGATGATTTATAATGGGTTTTTGACACACTAAGAGCATCGCGGCAATGGCGATGCCCCAAATCCCCCAAACAATCGGCGCAGGACGCACCATTCCCCAGGTTACTGCATCGGTGAGGCCATGAATGACCATCGCGACTTGACTGCCTACCAGACCGGCGCCCAATCCCGCGGCCCATCCAGAGTGCGACCGGCGCCCAATCCGGAAAACTTTCCATGAGGCAGTGAAAACGACAAACAAGATTGCCAACCAGGCGATGAGGCCCGGTAATCCCAAATCCACCGCCACTTGCAAGAACAGATTATGAGCATGAGGAATACTGGCTTGAGGATAAAGCGAGAACGGATAAATTGAATCCGCTACCTTTCCAAATGATCCGAGACCGATCCCGGTAAACGGAAAATCTCGGATGATCAAAAACGCTCTCGACCAGATGTCTAAACGGCCATCGAAGCCGCCGGTGGTCATACCCGAAGCAATCAAATCCAAAAAGGTGGGGATGGTAAGCTTATAGATCCCGAAAGCTGCCAGTAATCCGACGAACATAATCATAAGCCAGCCCCACCGCCAGCGCAAGATAGCCAGGACCGCTATCACCGCGGCAATGGCCACCCAGGAGCCACGCGATTCGCTCAAGAGCAGCACTGCCAGCATTGCCAGGATGGTCGAGGACAACCCAACTCGCATGGGCCAACGGATATTTTCCCAGTCAAATAACAGCCAACTCAGCGGGATTGGCAGTAAAAGAATTAAATTACCCGCCAGCACATTTGGGTGTATCGCGTCCGTGATCCGAACAACAAAGCGCTCAAACAGCGCTTGCGAGATAAAGGGAATTTTTCCAGCCACCCACTGTACACTAAATGGCGCGCTGAGCGCTAGCGCCAGCCCGACCAGGCTCATACCCAGTATCAAGAGATGCAGACGCCGGGCCGTTATCGCCCAATTGACAATGGCATAGAATAGCGCAATGCCGGTCAGTAGCCGCAAAACTTGTAATATGGTAATTTGCGGTAATGAGGTCGCCTTTAGCGTCACCAGGATCATGATTCCTAACAATCCTACAGGCCAGTCGATCGGCGTCCGTATACTCAAACGCCGGTATGCCACCCAACGAACAGGCCAAAAGAGCGCCGCCAGAACGACCGCCGCCGGCAAGAAATATGGCCAGATGATACTGATCGATATAAAAAAGGCTACCAGCCAAATTTCGATTTGCGCCAGGTAGCCTGCGTAACGTTTGATTTCCATGTATCTTGGGGTCTGTTGGATATGATTTTGGCAGCACGCCCGCCAAAATCATATTTTAGATTTGGGAAGGCTTAGACTCGCTGGCCGCTTTTGGCTGCTTTGGTTCGGAGTGCTTTTTCCCTTTGGCAGTTCCGGATTCGCCCGTGTAATATCCATAACCGCGCGACTTATAATATTCTGAATAATAATGATATTTGCCCGAGTAATAGCGCGAGCTCTTTCGGGTAATCGGGTTCATGACTGCGCCGACGACGCGCGCGCCTGCCCGGTCTAATTGTTCGATCATTCCTTGCGCAGCCCCAATTTTCGTCTCGCCCGGCTTGATCACAATTAATACCCCGTCTACCTTGGCAGACAGCACCACCGGGTCTGACAAGATGAATGGCGGACCATCTACGATCACCATATCCGCCATACCCTTGAGCTCGTCCAAAATCCTACCCATCATTTCAGAGCTCAACAGCTCAGCCGGATTGGGCGGAAGCCCACCACTCGTGATCGCCATTAGCGGTGAATTTTCCCATGTCGTTATTGCTGAAACGAGAGAGTCTGGATTTCTAAAGACATCCGTCAACCCAAATTTGTTGGGAACCTGAAGGGAACGATGCACTGCTGGCCGCCGCAAATCCGCATCGATCAGCACGACTTTCTTCTCTCCCTGTGCAAGCGTCGCGGCCAGGTTAACAGCAATGGTTGTCTTTCCTTCGGATGGTTCAGAACTTGTAACCAATAAAGTATGCAGTGGCTTGTCCACGCCCGCAAACTCGAGGTTGGTTCGTAGCGAGCGAAACGCCTCACTGATCGGTGAACGCGGATTTTCCGCAACAAATACACTATCGACTTTTTTCTTCTTGCGCCCTCCGTTTTCCATCTCCCCGATCAACCCAATCACCGGCACATGCAACATACCGGTAACATCCTCGGGCGTCTTCAACGTATCATCCAGGTATTCAATTAAGAAGGCAATCACCCCCATAATTAACACGCCCACTACTACTCCCAGGGCAGTATTTTGCAACGGGCGCGGCTGCACAGAGGACACAGGAATCTCAGCCGTTTCGAGCTGGACGATATTGGGCGTGCTGCGCAAGCGAGACAAGCGGGTGTTCTCATAATTATTTAACAAGTTTGAGTAAATTTGCTGGTATAGCGCCAAGGTCGCCTGGAGCTGGCTCTGGTTCGCATCCTGGTTGGCCAGTTGCTGACCAGTGTTTTGGCCAGCCTCGCCATAAACGACGAGATTTACATAAATTTGTTTGTACAAATCCAGTTGGGTCTGTAGCCCATTGAGTTGATTTTGTCTTTCATCCAACAAATCTTGCTGCCCTTTGACAAACGCCGCCTGATCCGCAGTCCAGGTCGCCGTAGGTTCTGGGGTGAAAAGCGCTGATTTGCCAAAGGGAGTTGGCTGGATGCTTGTGTATGGCTCCAGGTTTGTTTGAATGGCATCCATTTCATCCTTGATCGGCTTAATCTGGCCCTCCAGATCGGTGATGCGCGCCTCGACATTTTTTTTCTGCGATTCGAGGGTTTGCTGCGAGATATTGCTCATCTCAGATTGGAGATTAGCGATCTGTCCTTCCACCTGCTTGATTTGCGCCTCCAAGTTTTGCTCGGATTCGGCGAAGCGTTCCGTTTGCATTTGAGTGTTGTACTCAATAAATATATTAATCAGAGAATTTGCGATCGTAGCCGCTCTAATCGGGTCTGTATTTTTGACAGTGATCTCAACAATTTGTGAGTCTTGGACCTGCTTTGTCTCGATCAAATTTGCAGTAACCTGATAACCCAGTTTATCGCTAAGCGCTTTCAAGACAGGCTCAGTGGTCAATAGCTGGATATAATTTTTTACTCGTTGGACGTCATCATAATAAGAATAATAATAAGAGGTCTGCGCATCCACCGGGCTTTGCACCAGCATCTTGCTGGTCGTTTGAAAGATCTCAGGTTGGCGAATACTGAAAATAAAGGCCGCTGCTCCGCCCAGAATACCCCCCAGGATTAGTAACCAAAACCATTTGCGTATTAAGAACAAAAATTGTTTTATTTCCATCGTTTTGCTTTCTTGAATCAGAGTTCTTTTTTTAGGCGTAGGACGCGCTAATCTGAATTCCTCATGAACCGTCGTAATTCTTCGTGAAGGATTTTACTTCGTCGATTACCAAGGCCACCTGCGCCTCACTCATGGTCGGATATAACGGCAGAGTCACTTCTCGAGCAGCCACGTCCTCTGTCACCGGCAGCGACTGAGGCGAAAACTTCTCCCGGTAGTATGAAAATTGATGGATTGGCGGATAATGAATGCTCGTTTGGATGCCTGCCCCTTTCATCCATTCGATAAAGTGCTCGCGATCGACGGAGACTGGCAGCAGAAACGGGAATAGGTGGCAAGCTGGCCGGATGGAAGGGTCAGATTGAAGCGCTGAAAAGGGCAAACCCACGCCCAATGGTTCAAAGGCCTGTCGATATTGTGTGCTAATCGCCATCCGCCGCAGGTTGTTGTTGACCAATTTCCGTAATTGAACCAGGCCAAGGGCGGCGCGAATTTCGTCGATGCGATCATTGAAGCCTAAATCCACCACATCATACGAATGAGCATGCCCATGATGGCGATCCCAAGTCAGGCTGGTCATGCCATGCGAACGCAGCAGCCGCACGCGTGCGGCAACGTCGTCCCGGTTCGTTACCAGCATGCCCCCCTCCCCAGTGGACAGGTTCTTATTCGAGAAGAAGCTGAAACAGCCAGCGTCGCCCCATGTTCCCAGCGCCTTTCCCCTATAAGTCGCTCCCGGCGCGTGCGCGGCATCTTCGATCAACACCAACCCATGTCGCTCGGCCACAGCCATGATTTCCGCCATCCGGCACGGATAGCCAGCATAATGCATGATTATGATCGCGCGTGTGCGCTGCGTGATCTGCGCTTCGATTGCTTCAACAGAGATCGTCAGATCGTCTGGACTGGAAATATCGGCGAAACGCACCTCCGCGCCAGTATATAATACGGCATTGGTCGTCGCCACGAATGTGAGCGACGGCGCGATCACCTCGTCCCCCGGGCCGATGCCCAACGCCAGGCAGGCCAAATGCAGCGCTTGGGTGGCATTTGACACTGCCAACGCATGCTTCACCCCGCAAAAATCGGCGAAACGAGCTTCGAACTCCTGGGTCACTGCTCCCATCGTCAACCAGCGCCGGTGTAAAACATCCAGGACTGCCTGGTCCTCTTCGGCGCCATAATCTAGATCAGCCAGCGGTACACGCCATTCCATTAATCTGCCGCTCCATTAAGAATCTCAAGTTTGAGCCCTTCGAATTCTTGAACCGCCTGCTCGTAATCTTCCGCCCGCCCCAGGTCTTGCCAATAACCGTCAAAACGGTAACCCATAACGCGCTCGCCATGAGCCAACAGTTTGAGAACCAGGTCCGGGAAATCGAGGTATTCCTGGTAAGGGATATATTTGAGCACCTCTGGTTCGAAGACATAAATACCCATACTGACAAAAAAATCATAGGTCGGTTTCTCGATATAATCCACCACATCATTCGACCCATCGAATTGCAAGACTCCAAGGTCAATCTTCACCTTGCGGGCGTGCGATGCAATCGTCGCCAGAGCGCCCGAACGGCGGTGGGCTTGCATGAGCTCGGCCAGATTCAGGGTTGTCAGCACGTCCCCATTGGTCACCAGGAAGGTTTCCTTAAGCTGGTCAGCCACCAATGAAAGCGGTCCGGCAGTCCCCAGTGGTTTGTCCTCGTAGCTGTATTGGATCTTGAGACCGAAGCGTTCGCCATCTTGAAAAAATGTGCGCAATAATTCAGCCAGGTGTCCCACGGTCAGGATCGCCTCGGTCACGCCGGCATTCTTCATCTGGCGCAAGAGGATCTCCAGAATCGGCATGTCGCCGATCGGCATCAGCGGCTTGGGCAAAATTTTTGTATAAGGGGCCAGGCGAGTCCCCTTACCCCCTGCTAAGATAACAGCCTTCATCTATTCCTCTTTGTTTGCAAAACTAGATCTGATAGCGATCTACCTGGTAAAGATCTAAATGGTCGGCAATCCATTCGATGGTCTGGCTTAAACCATCGGAGAGGCTGACTTGCGGCTTCCACCTCAGGCATTCCCTAGCAAAACCATTATCGGAGAGCAGGCGCTGCACTTCGCTCTTTTCCGGACGCAGGCGATCGGCATCCTGGCAGATTTCCAACGGTTTGCCGGTGATTTCCAGGATCATCTGCGCCAGCTCTCCAATCGTCACTTCCACGCCGCTGCCCAGGTTGAAGGTCTCGCCCTCCACGGAGGGCGTCTCAGCGACGCGTAGGAAACCAGCTACCGTATCCGCGACATACGTTAAGTCTCGGCGGGCCTCCAGGTTTCCCAAATGAAGCTTTTCTTGAGTCAGCGCCTGGGTGACGATCGTTGGGATGACCGCCCGCGCTGACTGGCGCGGGCCGTAAGTATTGAACGGGCGTAAGGTGACCACTGGTAGGTTATAAGTGCAAAAAAAACTTTCGGCCAGTTTATCAGCGCCGATTTTGCTGGCCGAATAAGGCGACTGTCCTTGCAATGGGTGCCACTCGTCGATGGGCACGACCCGCGCCGTACCGTATACCTCACTGGTCGAAGTGTGCACCAGCCGCTCCACACCGTTCGTCCTGGCAGCCAGTAGCGCGTTCAACGTGCCGATCACATTGGTCTCGACGACTTCTACCGGATGCAAGTACGAATAAGGGATGGCGATCAAGGCCCCCAGATGAAATACACAATTGACGCCGCGCATCGCCTGCTCGACCGCCGGCAAATCGCGCAGGTCTCCTGCGATAATTTCCACCTGGCTAAGGGTCACAGCGGGCAGCAATCGAAGCAGCCCGGGATCGCCCCGAGAATTGTAACGTACAAACGCACGTACGCACGCCCCAGCAGTTACCAGGGCTTCTACCAAATGGCTGGCAATAAACCCGCCCGCCCCTGTCACCAACACCGGACGCCCGGACCAGAAGTCACTCACTGGTTTGCTCCGTCTGGTTTAGCGCCATTTAATCCCGCCGTGGCCGCCCGCAATTGGGTGTGGGCATCCTCCCGAATCGCCTCACGCAAACCATGCAGTTGAATTTGCACCTGATCCAGGTTGCCAGATTGCGAGATTTCTTCTAGCTCCGCCAGCCAGCGATCCACTTTCAGTGGGGTAACTTTCGTCAGGCACAGGGCGCACGGCAATGCATCCGACTCGGCGAACGGCGCTGTGGAAGTGGAAGGCTCCAGGATCATCCTTCGTTTTCGCGCCACAACCTGACCATTGCTATCACGGGCAACCACCGCATTTAACGCGCCTGGGAGATCAGGCATCAACACCACCTTGGACGGCGTGGCGGTGCAAATCTCCAACAGTCGCTGCCGTTCGCGGGCAGCGATATTATGGATGGCAAAAATCACCAGGCCGATATCGTGCTTGGACACCAGGCGGGCGATATCAGACCGCTGGCCAATTACGTTCAGACCATGGATGCGAATACCCTGCTTGAACAGATCATCATCGATGAAGCCAACCACCCGGAAAGCGGAAGCATAATGCCCGTTCATCAACATCCAGGCGGCGAACTGGCCGGTCTCGCCGCCGCCGACCACCAGGACGCGCTCGCGCCCGGCGCCCGATTTATTGCGCAGCTTGAACCAGCGCGATGCAATTCCGGTCAGAAGCCGCTCGCGATAGCGCAACCCCACGAAACCAGCCAACGCCAACGTTGAAGCTGTAATAAGCAGACTAGAAGGCAACATCGGCCGGTCCAGTAAAATAACCTTCCCCGCTGCCGGCCACAGGTCAAGTATCGGCAAGGTGGCATTGATTAGCAGAACGACCCCGCCAGCCAGGCTCGCCGCCAACACCAGGTCGAACGCATCGGCAAACGGCGCCTTTGACCAGGCCACGCGATTGGAGCCGATCATGGCGCCAAACAGGCTAAAAACCAACGCAAAGCCAAACGCCAAAAGGATTGCCGCCAGCCAGCCAACATCCAGCGGGCCCTGCAAGCGCCAATACAGCCCGGTCAGTCCGATCGCCGCCAGAGCGATCGCCAGGTCGATTACAAACCAGTTCAAGAAACGATGCACCAGGTTGTTCAAAGGCCCCACAAATAGATTTTTTTCCGGGGGCTTATTTCGGCCCACGCGGGGGATCATCACCAG
Source organism: Anaerolineales bacterium (assembly GCA_041912175.1). Taxonomy (GTDB): domain Bacteria; phylum Chloroflexota; class Anaerolineae; order Anaerolineales; family UBA4823; genus CAZAGA01. The sequence continues at coordinate 8,474 of JAYRNN010000158.1, forward strand.
GAGAGTCCATAAAATCACATCAAGGTCGCCCGATAACGAGTGATGGCGGACATAAAGCTGGTCTAGACGCTGCTTGCTGGGCAGGACATCCAGCAGGTAGGTTTCCATGACTTTGCTCGCGCTCAGCAAGGATTCTTCATCACTATATAAGACAGTCGCCGGGCTGGTAAGGCCGGGGCGCATGGATAGCAGCTCGGCGTACATCTCTTCCGGCCATTCTTTTTCCACTACCTGGGGGTCTTCAGGACGCGGTCCCACCAGGCTCATCTCACCTTTGAGCACATTCCAGAACTGGGGCAGCTCGTTGAGCTTGGTCTCTCGTAGAAACTTGCCAAATGGGGTGATCCGCGGGTCGTCCTGGGCGGTGACCGGCGGGCCATCGTAGCTTTCCGGCCGTTCGTACATGGTGCGAAACTTAAGAATGAAAAACGGCCTACCATGCTTTCCCAGGCGCGCACCGCGATAAAATAGCGGTCCTGGAGAGTCACGGCGGATGCGTAAAGCGACCCAGGGCAAGATGCAGCCTAAAACGAGCAAGCCGACCAAAGCCCCTAGAATATCCAGGGCGCGCTTGGCGATGTCGCCTGGATTGTGGCCGGATTTTTGGGCGACGCTTTCTGGTTTCAACATGCGGGGTAGTGTGGGCGTCTTATTATAGTGAGCATCTTGGGCCATGGTTCCCCTGAATTTTGAGTTAAGCAATAAAGGATTTTTCAAAAAGATTGTATCATCCAGGGATAGGTAGTGGCGCAAAATTTTTGTAAAAAACCGCCGCAACCATTTCTTGGCGGGAAGCGCAAAAACGTCTTTCCAATGGTTCGGTCTACGGATTCAACGACGATTCTAATTCCCGAGCTCGATCGAGCGACCCCTGCCAACGCGAACGACGGTAATATATGATCGCTTGTTGTGGATCCCCCATTTGCTCCAACATCCGTCCAGCGCCGTAGCAGCCATTCGAACCTGGATCGCCGTTCAAACAACAGTTCAAGAAAGCTCTCTCGGCCCTCTCAAGCTCTCCCGTGTGTTCGTAGTTAAATCCCAGCCGGCACCAGGGCAGGCCACGATAAGGAGCTAAAGCGACAGTACGTTCGTAAGCCTGCCGGGCGACAGAGGCATCCGTTGGCGCGCTTGCTTCGCCAAGCCAGAACCAGGCAGCAGCGCTTTCAGGCTGCAGTTGGGTTGCCAGGCCAGCCAGTTTCAGGTCTTGAGGTATGACAGCCTGGATAAGAGAAACATATTCCGGCGAACAGCTCAATGCCCGCTCGAGCGCCTGGCGCTGCGCAGCGAGATCGCCGCGTTGACCTGCGATCATCCCCAGAAACCAAATTTGGGCGCAATCGGGGTTAGCTAAAGGGACTGAGGCTTCTTTGTCTTGAAGCAACGCTAAGGCATCCTGATTCCACTGCCAGGCGTCCCACAACCTGCCGCCCCAAATCAGCGCTGCGGCGAGGATACAAATCGAGACCAGCCCCGCCCAGAAAATCTTCATCGTTCAGTTCGCTCCGGCATCGCGCCCCATAAAGGGAGGGGCCTGGCCTTGCTTATCGCCCCAGCGATTGGCAAATTTCAGCAAGCCAACCCACAAGCCTAACCCATAACCAAGATGCAAGGTCGCGTAGATCGGCGGCAAAAAAATGAATGCCGACCATCTGTGCCGGGCGGCGGTCAACAAGGATGCGCCTAGATTAGCGATCAGGTACAGCAGAGGGATTACGATAGATAATGGGCGGAGGATAGGAGAAAATGCAAACATGGCGGAGACGAAAAGCGCCAGAACGAATCCAGACGGAGCGAACTGGTGCAGGCGTATTTGGCGCGGGTGTTTTTGTAAGACGCGCACCTTCCAGAAACCATATTGGTAATATTGTCGCCACAGACTGCGTAACGTGCTACGCACCGTATATTGCGATCGGATCGCAGGAGAGAGGAAAATACATCCGCCTAGTTCGCACAAGCGATAATTAAATTCATCGTCCTGATCGCGCACCAATTCTTCATCGAAAAGGCCATATTTCTCAAAGACCCGGCGCGGCCAGGCGCCCATATAGACCGTATCGACCCATTCTTCTTGATCTGAATAGTGGAATCTTGCCCCGCCTACCCCAAAAGGCATGCTGGTCGCCAGCGCCACCGCCTCGCCAAAGGGATTGCTGCCTATCGCAGTCATCTTCCCACCCACGTTTTCCGCCTGGGTGCGTTCCAGTACATTAACACATTGGCGCACATAGTCGGACGCAATCAGGGTATGTCCATCCACACGAATGATGACCTCACCGTTTGCCTGGCGCAGGGCAATGTTCATTCCGGTCGGGACAATTTTACAGGGGTTGTCCAGCACGCGCAGATTGATGTGCGGATGTCGCGCGGCTAATTCCGCAATCATCGCACGGGAATCATCAGTAGACATGCCGTCTGCGATCAGAATTTCCATGCAGTCGTGCGGATAATCCTGCTGGAAAATGCTTTCCAGGCAGGCTTTAAGATAGTTTGCTTCATTCCTTATCGGAAGGATGATTGTGACAGGAGGTTGCCCCATATCTGTGTTGCCAATCCTGTTCATTTGCGTTAATTATATTTTTGAAACGACAGCTTTGAACTTGCCCGCTTTGGTGCGGGGGATATCCTCAACCTGCTCGATCGTCACGTTTACGGTCGACCCCAAGCGTTGCTGTACCCGATGGATGATATCTTGTTCGTCAGGCGGGCCAAAACCCTCGACCGGAACGATTTTGACATGGATATGGTCCAACGCTTCCTGAATAATTTGCCCCTCCCTGACGTGCGGTTGGTTGACAAAAATGCCGTGAAAACGCACCATCCGCCGCCCATCCGGCCCGACGACAACATCTTCCATCCGGCCAAGCACCTCCTTGATCACCGGCATCTGTCGACCGCAGGGGCATGGGGTTGGATCCCACCGGGCCAGGTCGCCGAGTCGATAGCGAATGAGCGGTTGGTAGCTACGCATCAAGCTGGTTGCCACGACCTCGCCGGCTTCATCCGGTAGACAAGGGCGTCCATCCGGCTGTAAGATTTCGACAACAGCCACATCCGGGCTGACGTGCAGCCTGCCCCGCTCGCATTCGCTGGCAAAGAGCGCATTTTCCACCGTGCTGTATTCCTCAAATACACTGCACTGAAATGCTTGCTCCATTGCCTGGCGCATTTCGGGCAGCAATTTTTCGCTGGTTGTAATAACGGCCCGGATGCCAGCGGGCGCGGCGATGCCTCGCTCGAGCATAAATTTCGCCAGCAAATAATAAGAGACGGCGTAACCTGTCAACCAACGGACGTTGTGCTTTTCAAGCGCCCGCGCATAAACAGCGGCAGTATCGGGACGCAAGTGAAATGGAGAAAAATAGACCTGGTTTTCTGCGGCATTGAATCGATAAAACGGTCCTTTGCTTTGCGGGTTTGGCTCGACCAGGCGGCCTGAAAAAGTGGCCCGCGCCTGCCGAAAGGAGACGCCCGCCCAGCGCGCCGAACGCGCTTCGCGCAAGGCCATCGAATCGCGCAGCTCTGCGACCGTCCAAATCGTGGCGATCGGCGTCCCGGTTGAGCCGCTGGTATAGAAAGTTAGCGTACGCCTGGGATGCACATCCTGGCGTAGAAATGCTCTTGGGGCAGCGCGCAAAGGTTCTTTTTCGAGCAGCGGTAAGTCCGTCAAATGACCTGACAAGGCAGCCTTTTTTTGAGCTTCCGTCCAGGTCTGTGCATAATATGGGGCAGATAAAGCGGCTTCAATTGCATTCTTCAGGCGTTGACTTTGTAATTGCTTCCAATCCTCAGCCTGAAACCATTCGCGTTTTAGATAATCGCTTAAAAACTGAGCATAGCCGGGTCCAAAGCGCAGCCAACGCCAATAAGCGCCGTAGGCTGAAATTGCAGTATGCTGCAAACCCAGCGGTAAGGTCGAATAAATCCTGTCGAATATGCTCATGGCGGCGGCTGGATCAGCGTGCTAAAAAGATGTTCCCATTTTGGTAAAACCACAGACCAATCAAACCCCTCGGCTTTCTTGCGCGCATTAGAAGAAAGCCGTTCCGCCAGCCCCGGTTCGGTGAGCACGCGACGCACGGCAGTCGCTATAGCCTTAGGATCGTTGGGCGGGACTAATAATCCATCCACCTCATTTTCAATCAGGTCAGGCAAGCCGCCCACATTTGTACTGACAACACACAACCCGCAAGCCATGGCCTGGATCACCGAGACCGGGGTATTGTCGATGATCGGGGTATTGATGAGAATGTCTGCCGAGGCCAGGTAAGTTTCTAGATCGAGCTTGCGCAAGAACCCGGTTATCGTCACAGACTGTTCAATGGCATTTTCGCGGATGATTTCTTCCGTCCTTTCCAGGCTGCCATCGTGCTTGTCCCCCCCGGTCATCACCAGCTTTATATTTGGAAATTCATCTTTGAGGAGCGCCAGCGTTTCGACGCCCTGCCAGGGGCAGTAAATACTGTGAAACCCGCGTAGCGCAATTAATTTTGGCTGCGCGGAAATCCGCGACCGAAAGCGAAACCGGTCCAGATCCACGCCGTACGGAAAAACCATTATTTTAGCGGAGGTGTACGGCCGTAATTGTTTGAGAAGATAGGAGGTAGGCGAGAGGGAAATACTCGCGTGGCCTAGTAGATGGTCGACTCGGTGCGGGTTTTTAGCCGCAAAGCTGGGCAAGTTGCCGCCGAACAGACCCAGGATGTACGGCTTATGCAGCAAACGCAATAATAAACAAACAAATTCTGCCCATATAAAAGCCTCCCCACTATAAACTTCAACAAAAGCGCCATCATACTCCGCTTTATATTTCCAGGTGATTGCCAACATATCAAGCAGTCGTGATACTTTGTTAACTTTTCCTGAGGCGGCAATAATTTTCCACCCCTTCGCCGACAGCAAGGAATTCAAGGTTTCACTGACTGCTGTGCCGCGGTTCATTTGCGAAGTCAGGTTTGTAAGTAGTAGAATTGATTTCTTCTCTTCCACCGATCATGCCTCAAGAGCCTGCTTCTGCGCCAGCAGGACGATATGTTCACCAAGGTATTTAACTGGCCAAAACCGGGCGTATTCTTCCATCCAACCCATGATGACCCAATCGGGCTTTCTTAGCCCGCCAACGCTGTATAAACGCCCACTTTCGCGCACCACCCGAAATCCGGCATATGAAAGATTTTCCCGCAACTCCTTGAAAGAAAATGTTCTATAATAGATGGATGATTTTTGCCGCATGGGCAGCAGCCTTGTATGGAAAGATCGATTCAAATCGCTGATCAGCAATAAGCCGCCCGGGTTCAAAAAAGTAGCGATCTTCGCTAACGCCCCAGGCACATCTGTGATATGCATCAAAACTGTAACGGCATAAGCAACATCGAACAACCCTTCTGGCGCGAAATCAAATAAATCCGCTTGGCAAAATTGGACATTACTCAGGCCATACCTGGCAGCATGTCTGGCAGCGATTTCAACATTTGCTGCGGACAAATCGAAGCCGACGATTTGCCTGCAGCGCCTGGCAATCGGTATGGCGTAAAAACCCTGCCCGCACCCGATATCCAGGACGCGTTTTTCTTTCCAGTCGATCCAATCAAACGAGCGTAGGATGGCCTGGTTGGCCCGATAGCGGCTAATTTTCCAGTCAAAATAATCCGGATCCCAATCTGCTCGTTTGTCGTAATAAATCTCTAAATTATTTTTCACTTTCGCTCCCTCTTAGTAATTGCCCTTCCACATAGGCAAACATTTTTTTTGTCTCGGCTTCGATCGTTGCCTGTTTGGCGGCTTCAATGCCATTTTGGATTAACTCCTGGCGGATTTCTTTGTTGCGGATAACCTCTTCGATCGCTGCCGCAAGCGCCTCGGGCTCACCGGGATTAACCAATAGTGCATCCTTCCCATTTCTTACAGCTTGTGGGATGCCCCCGACAGCGGTGGTAATGACCGGCAATCCGGCTGCCTGGGCCTCAAGGATTACGCGCGGCACACCTTCCATGTATGTAGGCAAGACAAAAAGGTCAGAATTACGATAATAAGCACAGAGTGCGTTCCATTCCATCAAGCCAAGAAATTTTAGATTCGGCATCACTCCCAGTTCACTTGCCCGTTCCAAAGTATGACGCATTTCTTGTTCTCCAGATGCGCCATCTGCACAACCAATATAGGACCAACCGATGCGAATTTCCTTCTGCTCCAGAATGGCAATGACCTTTGGGATCAGGGAAGTCCCTTTGCGTGGGGAAATTGTGCCCACGGTAAGAATTTGATAGGGTGGACTCTGGCAGGTGTCTTTATCGGGAGACTCGAGGTCAGTTTCACGAATTGTACTGCTGCGCATGATATAGACCCGGCGATTTGGTCGGTTGAATTTATTAAAAAGGTCTTCTCCATTCGTAAAGGTTGGGCAGCGCATGACCATGAAATCCATCAGAGCATCCTGAAACCGGGCTTCTAAATTTACAATCCATTGCTTCAAGAATGGATAGCCACTCAGCCTACTATACGCCAGCCACTCCCCCACTACGACAAGGAAAACAGGTTTTTTATGCCAGGCGGCCGCCAAAAAAGCGGGAAAACCGACTTGAGTCGGCATACGGATATTGAGTAAATCCCATTCGCGGCTAGCGCGCCATAATTGAACGTAAATCCTGATCGCCTGGAACCAAAATTGCTGGATGTTCTGATAAGCAGGCAAGTTCGAAACAGTGACGTTTTTGGCCTGCACGAGATATGAGATCGAACTCGTATTTGTGCGTTTCGGGGTAATAACGGCCACTCGAGCAGCTTGCAGCGCTAAAGCCTCCACATAGCGCCCAATCGCGGGATGCTCTGTGTACACTTTGTCATTTTCCATCCAGAAAGGGACATGATAGATAAAAGTTAGCGAGTGGTCTTTCATAGAAAAGGTCATGATCACTAACGATTGGTTAATCCGATTCTGCAGCATCCCCTTCTATGCTTGAACGATTCTGTAAGACCAACCCGGCGGCAGCCAGCGCCAGACCGATATGAACCCAATAAAAAGAAAACATTAAATCGATAAATAAAAGATGGATCGCTAACCCCAATGCCCCTAATGCAAACCCGAAAGCCAATCCGTTAATTTCGGTTGGCTGTTTGTACATCATGTACCAGGTTATTGCGAACGGCGCCAGGCTGATCAGCGCGCCGCAAGTCAAACCCACCAACCCCATCTCTGTTAACAGGATCAGCCAGGAGTTGAACGCTCCTAGAAACTTTGCCTCCTTACTCGAATCGGCTACAAATGCCGGCTTCAAGGTAACATAAAGATTTGGCCCCCACCCGAGCACCGGCTTGGCATGAAACATACGCACGCCGGCGTCATACGCCAACAGGCGAATGCGATCATCGGAACCGACCAGCGATTGATCTTCCTCCTTAAGCCCCTGCAGCGTGGCGCTCGTTTCTGAAATATTGGATTTCAACACCTGGCTGTAAGAAATGATTAATAACGAGCCTACTATCAAGATGAGGGGGGAAAGGCGGACCAGGTGTTTCATCGGTAAGCGACTACCCACCGCCAGGAGCAGAACCAGCCAGGTCAACCATCCGGCGCGAGTTTCATTCAGTATCCCGTGCGCCGCCAAAGAAACCAGGGTCAAACCTGCGAACCAGCGCCAGCGTTTAGAAAATCCCTCCCCGGGTGTGAATAGCAAAATCGCCAACGCCAGGGCAACCGCAGGGTGAAAAGAAAACACCGCCCCGTTAATACTCAGCATGGGTAGATGCAGCAACGAGCGCAGCGGCGCCAGCTCGAACCGCCAGAAAGAGACCACAAAGGCAAGGATCAATATCAACTTGGCAACGTAATGCAGTCTCGCGGAGCTGTTAACCTCGACGATGATGCCAAAAAGGATGAGCAAATAAAGCAGCAAATTGGGCGCCATCCTGAGGCTGACGCCAAGATTGGCGCTTAACAGGCTTGACAGGATAAAAGCCAACCCCAGGGCAGCCAGGAGTATTTTTTGCCAACCCATCAAGTTCCCCCGGCCAGGCTGAGATCGAGAGCGAACGAGGGCTCCCAGAGCCAGGCCGGCGACCGGCAGGGTCGATATTGAAAACTCAAAAGACCCGAGCGGCACGTTCGGGAAGATCGGGAAATAAAGACCGACCAGGATCAGGCTGACGCCCGCCATTGGATATACCAGCGCAACGACAAAGACAATGAGTCCCAGGACCAGGGTAAGCCAATAAGCGGGCAAATAAGAAACGGCCGGAGCAGCCAAAATGACCGCAACGATGCCCACAGCGATCAACCCTGCAGACCTTGCGGATAAATTTGTGGGAAAGTAGGCGTTCATTTAAACTCCGTTTCCAAATCCTGACCGCTGTAAAGCCTTTCCCAACGATCGAGATGCCCCCGCCAGCTAAACGAAGCCAGCACACGTCGGCGGGCCGCCGCGCCCATGTGATGGCGTAAGGAGGAATTTTCACCCAATAAAACCATCGCCCGTTTCAGTTCGGGAACGCTGGCGGGTGAAATATACAACCCGGTCTCGCCTTCAATATTCGCCAGATCGGTAATCCCCGGCAAACGCGCAATGATCGCCGGCAGGCCGCAGGACATGGCCTCGATCGGGGCAATCCCCATGCCTTCGCGCCGGGAGGGAAAAACAAAGACGTCCCCGGCAGCGATCAGCCCGGCTAATTGTTGCCGGTCATCGATGCGGCCTAAAAAGCGCACCTGAGGGTAAGCCTCGAGATCTTGTGTCAAGGCTGCGATCTGGCCATCGAGCAGGTTGCGGTTCTCCGCCTGAGAACGCGGACCAATCACCCATAATTTCCAATCCGGGTGCGTGGCGCTTAAGGCGATGAAAGATCGGGCCAAAAGGTCAAATCCCTTGCGCGTGCCAACACTACCCAGAAAGACAAAAATAACATCCTCGTCGCAGGCCCCTAACGAGCGTCGAACGCCGGCCCGTTCCAAAGCTGAAGCAGGCAGGAACAGGTCATCCCGCACCCCATAGGGCAGGTAGACTGCTTTTTGCGGCCAAACCCGGCGCAGCGAATCCACTAATACAGGGCTAACCCCCACCAGAGTGTCAAAAGATTCGCAGAAGTAACGTTTCGCCCCCCCGTTCCAGCCGCGCAAATCCAGGGCAGCCAGATCGTTATCTGCCAGACAGTGTACCCAAACGCTGCGCGCTCTTTTTCGCCTTGCAATCCAGGTCGCCAGGCGAGCCGCAAACGCATCCCCCCAGGGCTCGATGCCTGCTAAAGCGTAAATGTGAAGCGCATCGAATTCCATAGCGCACAAACGTGCCAGGGCCCAAAATACAAAAACGGTCCGGCGCGCCAGCCGGCCAAGGCGCGAGTCATGTATCACGGGTGAACGCCAGATCTGTCCAGATGGCCCCCAGGCCTGGCAAGACGGCAGACCGGGCTTGCCGGAGGTCAATATTTGAACCTGCCAACCGCGCTGCATGAGATGCTCAAGGCGCTCTATTGAAATTATTAAGTCTCCGCCAAAGTCAGGCGGCCAAAAGTGATACGACAGAAAAACGATTTTCACTCTACGTATACCGCGTCCCGAGACTCAGCGATAATCCGCGATGCAATGCTGATAAAAATCGATGTTTTGTAAAATCCATTCCTTTTTATCAAATTTCTGTAGGACACGCTGGCGGGCATGGACACCGAATTCGCGTGCTTTATGCGGGTTATCCAGGAGGAACAAGACTTTTTCGGCAATATCGATGGGATCCAATGAATTACATAATAGACCAGAGACCTCATCTTCAACCACCTCCGGTCCAGGACCGGTTTTCATGTAAATAACAGGCTTCTCCAATGCCATGGCTTCGAGGATGCCAATCCCGAACGTTTCGACATGCGACGGAAAACAACACAGTTCGGCTTTTTGAATCCGTGGGGGCAATGTGTTTCGAGGTTGCGGGCCAATAAATTCCACTCTACCTGCATAACGCGTCTCCAATTGCTGAATCACCTCATCTGAAAAAGGTTTTTTGGGGTCAGGATATTGATTGTCCCCGATGATTTGCAAATGAGCGGCGGCATTTTGCGCGAAAACAATATTCATAGCCCGGATTAATTCAAGAGCGCCTTTGCGCGGAGCCACTACACCGGTAAAGATGATTAACCCTTTTTCCGGCGCCAGCGCAAGGTCCGGCTTAAAGTGGTCCGTGTCAATGGCATAATGAATGACTTCGTAGCGCCGCCTGGTCTTTAAATTTAATAATTCTAGGGTCGTTTTTCCGACGTAATCGGATACTGCGATAATGTAATCGGCGCGGTTGATCCAAATTTTTTCAAAGAGATGGGCGCTGCGGGTCGGTTTGCGCTGGAGCACAAAATCATTATAGATTTGAGAGGCATGCAGGCGGACGACTTTTGGGACACGCGGCAGGCGGCCGAAGGCCAACATCCCCAGCCCATCCTCGCATTCGATCAGATCGAACGGCTCCTGCTGATGCAATTTGCGGATCAGCTTCGAGTAATAAAACTTTTCAAGCACTAAACCCACCCGCGCCGGGAAATTCTCGAACGGGATGGGCACACGCACGACTTTGACGCCATCCAGCCACTCAAGCTTAGTTTGTTTGGATTGCAGAACCTGCTGCGGGTAGAAGCTGATCACGCTGATGCGGTGGCCTTTTTCGACCAACCCCTGGGCAAGGTCAACCGCAAAGCTGCCCACCCCGCCATGTGGAAACGGCGGATAAAAGCTGCAGATCATCAGGCAAACATTCATTCGATGCCGGCCTGTTGGTTCAGAAAATATTCCCACCGGGCGACATGACCCGACCAGGAGAAATGCTCCACCACCCGCTGCCTGGCATTAGCGCCCATGGTCTGGCGCAGATGTTTATCGCCAGCGAGAACAGCCATCGCCTGGCGCAGCTCGTGCGCGTTGCCAGGGGTCATGTAGAAACCGGTTTCTCCGTCAATATTGGCCAGATCCGTAACGCCCGGTATGTTCGAGATAATAATCGGCATCCCGGTGGCCATGGCCTCCAGGGGGGCAAGCGGCATTCCTTCTCGATTTGTCGGGAATAAAAAAATATCCGCCGCGCCTAATATTTTAACCAGGCTTTGCCGGTCATCCACCCGCCCCCAAAATTTGACCCGATCTCGAACAGGTTCTAAAGGGGCCTGGAGCTGCGCAATCAGGTCATCATGAATGTGAGGGCTTTCGAGACGATTCCTCGGACCGATACACCATAAAAAACTGTTAGGATACTCATTAACAAAATCCGGGAAGACTTCCACAATCAGGTCAAAGCCTTTTCTCTTCACGACGAGTCCCATAAAGCAGAGGACGATATCATTTTCTCCAACCCCCTGTTCCGAGCGAAATGATTTCCGCTCCTTTTCATTCATCGGAGCAAAGACATCTTCTTCGATCCCGTAAACGATTTTATTGGCCTTCTGTGGATAAACCTGGCAGACGGCCTCATACAGAGCATCGCTGACACACACGATATAGTCAATCTGATCGAAAAAATGCGCACTCCAGCGGGTCGGGGAGAAATGCCCGGTCTCATCCGAGATGGCATGCTCGAAGAGGGTTTTGGCGTGCTTGTGGTGGGCGATCATTGCCAGTAGGCTGAAGTGAGTCCAGGCGCCCCAAAGTGAGAAAGCGGGCAATAGCGGCAGCGATATCCAGGCATACTCGTCAAAGTGAACAAAAGAGACATCTTTTTCCAGGCTAAGCTTAACCAGCGACCAGATCCAAAACCCCAGGCGCGTCAATCTTCCGGATAGCTTTCCATCCCCTACGTAAGGCGAACGATGCATCTGGACACCGCCCACCCCTTCCCGGCCAGGGCAATCCTTCAAACCGGAAGTGTAGACGACGATTTCAAAACCAAGTGCGGCCAGATCCTGCAGGCGTTTGCAGGCCATCATCAGCTTGCCGCTGTAGCTGGGGGGATAATAATTATAGGAAACAAAAACGATTTTCGGCACGGGTACAATCTCAAGCTGAAGTGAAGCGCTTGGGAGACAACCTTTTGACGAAAGGAGCAAGACCCAGGCTGCTCATCAGGGAGCTATATTTACGCTGCATAAGGGCCGAGTTATGGCGATTGGTATAGATTAAATAGTTTTGATATATCCCGGAACCCCACATCAAAATATGCAGTACCGGTAGAGGTAAGAGGTGAGGTAATCTCAGGAACTTATCTTGTTTAAAAACCTGGTTGTTGGAAATCAGAAAAAAAATATTTCCCGGGTTAAGATACAAGGCAGCATGCGGACAGCTCTCTTGTCCCTTTTGGTTCAGGTCGATATAATGGAATTCGATTTGGTCGGCGCGTCCAGAAGTCGCCAGATCAATCATCTCGGCAACGCTTAATGGCAGGCCGGCTCGATTATCATAAGCAATAATCGAGCGGAAGGAATCGATGAATACCCATTTATTCATTTCAGTGGAGTAGATCTCATTAAACGCATGTCCAAGAACATTGGGACGAACCGGGTAATCCTCGATAACCCCCCATTCGCGGACTATAATCCCCGCCGCGATGCATAATCCCAAGTACACCTGAGAATAATCGCTGCAAACGCCAGCCTGACCGCTGTAAATCGAACGTAAGACGGTTAAGGAGTCGCAACTCAAACCTGCCCCGCGGGCATGTCCATGCGATAAATCAAAAGCGATGCTTTTTGCGCTCTCGAAAGTTCTTTCCTTACTTAAATCCAATCGCGCGATGATTGCCAAAAATTCAGCGGGTATTTGGCTTTCCTGAACATATTTATTGGAATACTCTGCATCGAGCAGCTCTCTCTTCGTGAACCTTACAATTAACAAATAGCGGACTTTGTAGAAGAATGAATGCCGCCTGAGCAGGTAGCGGATTTTCTGGCCTGTTTTCTTAAAGAACATATTGATTCACCAAGATCCAGCCTACATATTCTGAATCCCTTAGTACAGCGCCCCCTTTCACCGCAAGTGTTGCATAATCCATTTCATTTTATAGCCGATCAATCGTAATGAAAGATCATATGGAAGCCAACCCAATAACTCCCAGAACGAGACCCGGCTTTGGAGATTTACTTTTTGGGGTGGAATATAGCTATATTTGTTCAATCGGGATATCAATTCAGTTTGAATATTTTTTTTGGTTTCCTGATTAACCTGAAATACCTGTGTAAATTTCTTGTATATCTCGATCCAGGTTTGGATACAAGCGCACATATCCCGATATGTGTACGCCGGGTGCCGATAAGCCAGCACTACATCTTGAGAAACAGTCTTTTCTAAAAATTGCTCGATTTTTTTCTGCCTGACTTGAACGGCGTTACGTTCCTGAAGACTATTCTGCGATTGAGTAATTGATTCTCTTTGCTCGCGATAGTAATAAACGATGTTGTTTAAGTTTGCGAGAGGAAGAACATCATAATCAAATAATCGCGCCCACAACTCGAAATCTTGAGCGGCTCTTAAATCACTATATGGGCCGATCTGATCAAAAAGTTCTCTACGGATCATTACTGCGCCGCTGCCGACGATTAATCCACTGCCGAGCATCATGTTCCAGCGCATCATTTCAGGGTCTTTTGGGAATATGTAATCCCGAATAGCTTCGCCTACCTCATTCATGATTACAAAATCACCGCCAAGGACCATGATTTGGGGATGTGAATTCAAGTAATCCACTTGCTTTTCAAACCTGTCAACCGGGCTGATATCATCCGCATCCATACGAGCGATAAATCGCCCGCTCGCGCCCTTGATTCCCCTTTGCAGCGAGACCCCCAGGCCTGAATTATGCTGGTTCGTGATGACCTTGATCCGTTTATCGATCGCTTGAAAATTTTGAATAATCGCTGGGGAGGAATCGGTTGAGCAATCATCGATAATAATCAACTCAAAATCATGATACGTCTGGCGCAATATACTATCAATTGCTGCAGCCACGTATTTTTCGGTGTTGTACACAGACAAAATAACGCTAATGACTGGGTATTGTTCTCCCATAATAATCCCGTAACGCAGCTACTGCATGAAGCAAATTATGATTTTGTTCAATATAACGCCGGCACTCATCACCATACTGCTTAATCTGATTATCGGGAAGATTCCACAACCACAAGATTTTTTCTGCTAGTAACTGACTGTCCTCGCGCGGTACCAACAAATCCAGGCAAGCGGCGGGGTAGAATTCATCCATACTTGACCCGGTCGTCCCTAAAACAGCTTTTCCTAAGGCCATCGCTTCCAGCATTGAATTCGGGCAATTATCTTCGATGGCGGGGGATACCGTAAACAACGAATTTCCGATAACCGGAAAAAGGGCATCATGATTCAGGTGAGATGTGTAAATGATATGACTTTGGTATGGGGCAATCATATCGAGAAATCTTGCAAGATTAGATATCTTGTTGACGATTAAATCTGGACCGGCCAAAACCAGTATGATATCCGGCTGTTGGGCGCAAACAACCTTCATGGCTTGCGCCAGGATAAATAACCCTTTTCGCTTCAATATTGTTCCAAAATAAAGGATATATTTTTTATCCCTGAGATTGTCGTTATACCATTTCTCGGTTTCAGTAATTATCGGCTCTGGAGCAGGAGTTGGGATAACGTCAACCTGTCTATTCAATTTTTCTTCAAGGATGGCTGCCAGATGCCGGGAAGGTGCAAAGATGCGATTGGCGCGTTTGAAGAGAATTCTTTCTAAAGAGGAATTTAACCAACCATCAAGGGAATTTTTCACCTCCTCAGTCCAGATCGGCCGGTAACTTGAAGCTCTCACGACCAACTTGTTTTTTTTATTTTCTACAAATAATCCCATGAATTGATAATTTGGCGATTGGATTGCATCGACCCCTCCAATTTGATTGCATTCGCGTCGAATTGCCCACGCATCAAAAATGAATCTTAATGAGTTGTCGATTTTTCGAAATGTTACGTATTGAAGTAACTGCAGTATTTTCTTTTCTTTATAGGGGATTTGAATTGTCCTGACAGGAAAATCATACTGGTCCTGGCAGCTATTTGACTTACACACGACAAAGACTTCATCTCCAAGCGCGTGGAGGGATTTTGCAACACGAAATACATAATTCTGTAGTCCGCCAGCGGAATTATCTCCGCATGGTAAGGAATCAACCAGGAGTATTATTTTCACGAAAGAAAAAATCCTAGCCAGACCTATCCAATTCTTGCATCTTACGAACCCATTCCTCCGGGGTCGTTCCAAAATAGGCAAGCAGATAGGCCTGTTTTTCTTGCTTCGTCAGTTGCTTGGTGGGTAGAGTTTTTTCAATAATGAGTTTATATTCTTCTAAGGTTTTGATTACCCTGGCAGGGACGCCCGCGGCGACCGAATTTGGTGGAATGTCTTTTGTCACGACAGAGCCGGCGCCAACAATGCTGTTTGGGCCAATCGTCACTCCGGGTAAGATAATCGCGTTCATGCCAATAAAGCAATTTCTGTGAATAATAATTGGCCGGACGAAATCGATATCCGGAAATTCTTCTCTTAAAACCCATACTCCCCCATCGTGGGTAATAAAACTGACTCCATTGGTTATGGTGACATGATCGCCAATCGAGATCAGATAGGTTCGCTGCCAAAAGTACTTGTGTAGCATCGGCAATTTTCCCCAATCTTGACTCCCTTGGAACGGGCGTATTCCACCCCATTGGTATAGTTAAAAACAAGCGAAGGCTCTTTTTGAGGTTGTTTCTTAAATATCCGCTTATAAAGCTGCTTTATTCCGCTCATTTTCCTCCTCACTGTTGATATCCCCGGAGAACATTTTCATGATCAAGCATTCATTCCCGCCAATAATGCTCAGTCGCAAAAAGCATCCTTTTTGTTTCGGGGGGCCTTCCCAGGTTGAACACATCCTTTCCATGGACTCTGAGCAAGCCTAAATCCTTTTGATATTCCAAGAATCCACTCCTAGAGATGGAGAGCCCACCGCCCAGAAAATATTCTCCAGAGGCGAGTGGAAAACGCGGGATATAACAATCCACATGATGCTGGCCTGCTTCGAAGGGTATTTGACTGCCCGAATCGAAAACAAGCAGCCTTTGCTGCTTGAAATCATAGAAATCCAGGATAAAGGAGCCATTCGAAAATCTTTGGTTGGCGACATAATAAACTCGGATGATCAATTCGTCCCATGTTTGCGTAAAAGGCTTCGGATTACCGCTGCCGTCTAGAATTTCGATGCGCACGATTTTTGCGTCATGCTCCTTCTCCAATTTCCAATCGACTTCGTAAAGCAAATGCCTAACAGCCAGCAATTTTTCGCCTGAGTTCGCGCGCAAATAAAATTGAAGCGCTTCTTCGGACATTCCAGAATAAGCAATCTGCCCGTTTTGCAGCACAAATGTCGATGGACACAAATTAAGCACCGCATCCATATTATGGCTGACGAACAAGATTGTCCGTCCGTGCTTCGCCACATCTCCCATCTTGCCCAGGCACTTCTTCTGGAATTCTGCGTCTCCGACTGCGAGAACTTCGTCAACCAATAATATTTCCGGCTCCAGGTGGGCGGCCACAGCAAAAGCCAGGCGCACGTACATGCCGCTGGAATAGCGCTTGACCGGTGTATCGATGAATTTTTCGACCCCGGAAAAATCCACAATCTCATCGAATTTTCGGCGTACTTCTTCTTTACTCATCCCTAGTATTGCGCCGTTGAGATAGGTGTTTTCACGACCGGTCAGCTCAGGGTGAAAACCTGTGCCGACCTCGAGCAGGCTTGCGATACGACCTCTGACCTTGACCTGCCCGCGGGTCGGCGCAGTGACACGCGAGAGGATCTTGAGCAGGGTACTTTTGCCGGCTCCGTTGCGACCAATGATGCCCAGCGCTTCGCCTTGCTCGATCTGAAAACTGATATCTTTGAGCGCCCAGAGGGTTTCGCCGTTGTGGTTACCTTGATCTTTCTCGTCAATACGAAGAAGCGGATTGGGTTTGCCGCGTACCCGGGCCGACCAGACCTTCAGGTCGTTGGTCAAAGTACCGGTGCCAATTTGCCCAAGCCGGTAGGATTTAGAAAGATTTTCGACAGAAATAACTTGAGGCATCAGAGTTACTTTTGAATGATCAGGGATGTAGCCAGTTTCTACCGCTACTACCTTATACTTTCACGGTAGGAATATAATTTGGGCAGTTTAATTTGTATAAAGAGAGAGACGAAAAATCTTATCAAGATGATACTGGAATGGGGTAAAAGAGATAGACACTTAACCAGGTATTGGTTGGCGATTTTTTCCTCGCCTGGCTGTTGGGATAATAATGCTAATTTGTAATATCGCCTGAATAGTGAATCGTAGAATTCTTTGGAAATTTCAAATAAGCCCGAGCTTTTAAAGAATTCCAGTACCTCAACTTCTGCTTCGACGCTGCCTTTTTGGCCAAAACGATTCCATGCACCCTGGGCATGAATTCTATAAACGCTCATGACTTCATCCAGGTAGCCGATATCCCCAAATTGTGCGAGATAAACAAACAATGGCCAATCGCCAATCTTTAACCTGGCGGACTTCTCGAAGAAGTCTCCCATCGGAATTCGGCGATACAAGACTGAACACGTTTGTATCATACAATTGGCATACAACTGTTCTTTTTTGAATATCTGGTCGCCATTAAATTCCACCAGAAAATATGGCGCTTTGTCTTGGTCATCATAGATTCGAAGGCTTTGATGAAAACAAATCATGCAGTCAGGATGCGTCTCTAAAAAATCAACTTGCTTCTGCAGCTTGAGCGGATCGGTCCAGTAGTCATCGCCTTCGCAGAGCGCAATATATTGGCCGCGGCACGCTTCCAGGGTTGCGGCGAAATTGGCTGACGGCCCCTGATTGCGCTCATTCAAGAGCAGGCGGATCTGCTGTGGGTAGCGTTGCGCATACCCCTGTACAATCATTCGCGTATCATCGGTCGAACAGTCCTCGCCGACGACCAGCTCAATGGGAAAGTCAGTTTGCTGCATCAGCACACCCTCGATAGCCTGGGTGATGAACCGTTCGTGGTTGTAAGTGACCATCGCCACGCTAACTTTCATGTTGCCTGATCCGGCGTCGATCATACTCATCAATATTGTTCTTCTGGAATTGCCATTAGTCTGGTTCGCAGCTCACGGTTATACCGGACGGCCAGGCGGATGATGCTACAAATGATTGCGATGTCCTCGGGCCTTACGGCGGCGCCGGTCGGGAGGGACATGACCCGCTGCGTCAACTGCTCGGTCTCCGGCAGCAGCAGTCGGGCGTGTGGAAAATACGACCGGTAAGGTTCCATCTGGTGGCATCCCGGATAAAAGTAACGCCGCGCAAGGATATTTTCAGCATGCAGCACTCTGACCAGGTCGTCGCGACTGATTCCTGCACATGACTCATCTACCTCGACAATTACGTAC
>JAYRNN010000159.1:0-9671 GCA_041912175.1 Anaerolineales bacterium
AAGGCATTATCCAAGGTCGCATGACGTTTGCAAATACCTTAAAGTACGTTTTTATGGCGACCAGCGCGAATTTTGGTAACATGTTTAGTATGGCTGGGGCTTCCCTGCTGCTTCCATTTTTGCCAATGCTGCCCAAACAAATCTTGCTCATCAATTTTTTCACCGACTTGCCTGAAATGACGATCTCAGGGGATAAAGTCGATGACAGCTATATCCAACGTCCACATCGTTGGTCGATTGATTTTATTCGCCGTTTTATGCTGGTTTTCGGTCCATTAAGCTCGGTCTTCGATTTTATTACCTTTGGCGTACTGCTCTGGGGCCTGCGTGCGTCCCAGGCTGCCTTTCATACGGGTTGGTTTATCGAGTCTGTGCTCTCGGCCACGATAGTAGTGTTTGCCTTACGTACGAAACTTCCGTTTTATAAGAGCCAACCCAGTAAATTGATGGTGAGCATGACACTCATCGTCATTTTTGTCACGCTCCTTCTTCCGATTACCCCTCTGGCTGGTCTGCTCGGCTTTACTCCCCTGCCGATAGGTTACTATTTGATTATCGGCGTAATTGCTATCTCGTATTTTCTGTGTGCAGAGCTTACAAAGCGATGGTTTTTTCGCCATTTTAATAATTAAGTGAATTAAGTAGTTCAGACTACAAAAGGGCATGATATGCGCCGCCTGATACTTTGGGTTTTGATCATTGGTTTTATCTGGATTATCATTTCACGCTTCACAGAAATTCAGAAACTCGCCCAAACAGTAATGCAGGGAAAATGGGAATGGATTGCAATAGCCGTTCTGTTGCAGATTCTATACTACATCATTTTCACCTATTCCTATAAATCCGCATTTAATACAGTAGATGTGGAAAGTAAGGTTCGAAATCTCCTGCCAGTTATGTTGGGTTCTATATTTGTAAATGTCGTTGCGCCTTCTGGAGGAGCGGCGGGGGTGGCTCTTTTTGTTGACGATGCAGCCCAACGCAACCAATCTGCTTCGAAGGCATCGGTTGGATTGCTCTTACAGTTGATCGCTGACTTCTCGTCCTTTACGCTGATTTTGATCGTGGGGATGGCTTATCTCTTCGTGCAACATGATTTAAAACTGTACGAAATCATCACCGCTGCGGTACTGTTAGCCATCACGATCGGCTTGTCGGTTATTATTTCACTTGGACTGATCAACCAAGCTCTCCCCCATCGATTGATGCTCTGGTTGCAGACCAGCGCTACAAAGATCGCGCTAAAGCTCAAACGTGACCCCTGGTTATCTGATGATTGGGCTCAAAAGAATGCAGCAGAGTTTACAGAGGCATCCCTGGCGATCGCACGTCACCCCCAACGCCTGGCGCGTACGGTGTTCGCCGCTTTAACCGCCCACATGGTCGATATCACATGTTTGTTTGTGTTGTTTCTGGCCTTTGGTTATCCCATTACTTTCGGCCCCTTAGTAGCCGGCTACGCGATGGGTATTTTATTCTGGGTTGTTTCAATTACCCCCCAGGGCATCGGGATTGTCGAAGGGATGATGACCCTGGTGTTCACATCTCTGGGAGTGCCAGCCAATATTGCGACGATTGTTTCATTAGTTTTCCGCGGACTTTCGTTTTGGTTACCGATGGCATTGGGCTTCATCCTTTTACAGCGCATCCAAACCTTTCGATTTGACGATCGGGCTCAGGCCGAGAACTGGAAGGTTCGTATTGTAGCCATCTTCACCGCGATGATGGGCATGATCAGTATACTTTCCGCAGTTACGCCAAGCCTGATGTCGCGCATCTCCAAACTCGAAGAATATATTCCTCTGATGGTACGCCATGGAGGCCACCTTACCGCGGCAATGACCGGGTTTGGCCTTGTGATACTGGCAGGCGGCTTATGGCGGCGTAAACACGTTGCCTGGCTACTCACTTTGATCGCATTGGGTATATCAATCCTGAGCCACCTCGTTAAAGGTCTCGACTATGAAGAGGCGATCCTTGCCAGCCTGTTGGCGATTTGGCTGTTCACCTTGCGCAGAGAATTCCACGCAAAATCGGACACGCCTTCCATCCGCCAGGGGATAACCGCCCTATTTTCTGCACTCGTGTTCACTTTATTTTATGGCACGATTGGTTTTTTTCTTCTTGATCGACATTTTAGCGTTAACTTTGATCTTCGAGCGGCGCTAACCCAAACTGTGGTCATGTTTACCCAATTCTTTGACCCTGGTTTAGAACCATTGACCAGGTTTGGAAAATTCTTTTCCAATTCAATTTACATAATAGCCGGTTTATCGCTGCTCTATGCCTTGTTAATGCTGATCCGCCCGGTGCTTGTACGGAAACCTGCCAGCGAAGTGGAACGAGAGCAGGCGGCGGAAATTGTGAAAGCCTTTGGCCGGTCGTCGCTCGCGCGCGTGGTCCTTTTTCCCGATAAATCATATTTTTTCACACCGGGCGGATCGGTGATCGGGTACACTGCCAAAGGACATGCTGCAGTTGCCTTGGGGGACCCGATCGGGCCGACGCAAGATCTTCCGGCAGCAATTGTCGCCTATCAGAACTTTTGCTCCAAAAACGATTGGCAGCCAGCCTTCTATCAGACTCACGCTGGCACGGTTCAACATTACCAGAAAGCCTCATTTTCCGTCACTTGTATCGGTCACGAAGCGATTGTTGATTTAGAAACATTCACCCTGGAAGGTCATGCAAATAAAGCTCTACGCTCGGCAGTGAACCGGCTTAACAAACTTGGATATCGAGCAGTTTTTTATCAACCCCCGCTTACAAACGAGCTATTATCGACCTTCCGCTCGATCAGTGATGAATGGCTGAGCCTGGTCCATGGCGCTGAAAAACGATTCTCCTTGGGTTGGTTTGAAGATGACTATATCCGCAATAGCCCGATCGCCTCGGTTTACACGCCCGCCGGGGAAATTGTCGCCTTTTCCAATCTGATGCCCGAATATCAGATCAATGAAATCACGATTGACTTGATGCGCCACCGAAAAGGCATCGAAAATGGGACGATGGATTTCCTTTTTGTCCAATTGTTTTCCTGGGCGAAAGAACAAGGATATGCCACCTTTAACCTTGGACTTAGCTCCCTTTCAGGGGTCGGTGAGAAATCCGATGATCCATCGTTGGAAAAGTTTTTGCATTACATTTACGAACACATCAACCAATTTTATAATTTTAAAGGTCTACATGAGTTCAAGGAAAAATTTCACCCCACCTGGTCGCCAAGATATATTGCCTATCCAGGCGTGACAAGTTTGCCGGCAGTGTGGGCGACGATGAGCCGTGCAGATGCTGGTGATAATTTGGTAATAGATAACCTAAAAGAAATGTTAGGAATAATTATTAGGCATCCCCACGCTTCGAAATAAGACCCTTTAAAAACCTACACCGGCTGTATGAAAAACTTCCTTTCTTTTATTCATCTAATATTCACACGGTTCCCTTTTACACTTTTTACATTAACATTGCTCGCCGTAGCGGCCTGGGTTACCGAGACGGTCACGGGGAAAATGACTGCGGATGTGATTAATCGGTTGGGATTTGCACCCCGGGATTTGTTTAATTTAGATCTTTGGCGTATGATCACCTCGCTGCTGGTAACAGACGGCAGCAGGACCTTTTGGTTGGCGCTATTGATGGTCTTCATTACAGTAGGCAGCGCAGAATGGCTTGCGGGAACGCTACATACCATCTTGACATTTTGGGGCGTCCATTTGCTGACTTTAGCGATCCAGTCACTGTTGATCGTATGGCCGATGCATCTTTTTGGCTTTAATATAACCACAGCACTCCTGCTTGCGCGTGATGTAGGACCATCAGCAGGTTATTTCGCCTGTTTTGGGTTGGCTTTGTATTACATTATGAAACCCTGGAACTGGATCATTAGCCTGATCATCTTCGCAAGTCTTGCTGTTTCCTTTACTCAATCATTGACATCGCGACCCATATCAATTCTAGAATTGAGCGCTGATATGGCGCACTTGATTGCATTTCCATTAGGCTGGCTGAGCGGGCTGATCAAGCTTGCGCATCGGATTTAAGATATCCGTTTATAATCATAAAAAGATGACCAAACATATTCTGATCGTTGATGATGATGCGTTAATGCGCCGCAGCCTGGCCTTCAATCTAGTGCAAGCGGGGTATCATGCCAGCAGCGCAGGCAGCGCCGAAGATGCGCTAGAGATAATTCAGCATAATGCGCCAGACCTTGTGTTATTGGATATTGGATTGCCTGGAATGGATGGGCTGGAAGCGATCAGTCATCTAAAACAACAATTAGCCACCCCGATCATATTTATCACCGCACGCAGGCGAAAATTGGATGAAGTACTAGGATTGGAGTTAGGGGCGGACGACTATATCACAAAGCCTTTCGATATGGATGTTCTCCTGGCGCATATCCGGGCGGTTTTGCGCCGCTCGCTGCCATCATCTGAGCCAGCCGCGGAAGATCAGCCGATCCTGGTCGGCGATATCTGCATCGACACTAATGCTCATACAGTTACGCTTGATGGCAAAGCGATCAATTTGAGTCCACGTGAGTTTGACCTTTTGAACGCATTTGCACAGCGCGCCAACCAGGTCATCGCCTCAGATGACCTGCTTCAACAGGTATGGGGCGCTGAATATGTCGGAGAGCCCCAGGTTGTATACGTCCACGTTCGATGGCTACGCGAAAAGCTCGAAAAAGATCCTCATCGCCCAGAACGGATCATCACGATCCGCGGCGTGGGCTATAAACTTATTCCAAGAGGCGCCTGATGTTTCGGACACTGCGCGGTCGGCTGGTTCTCAGCCACATTCTCCCGTTTCTAATTATTCTGCCTTTAATTGGCTTTGCGTTGGTATATTTCCTTGAAAACCAATTCCTTCTCCCTCAACTCTCAATCGATCTGGGCGGGGATGCACGCCTGCTGGCAGAGATGATCCGCTACCAACCGGAATTGTTCCAGAATCCGCAAATAGCCAGAACAATCCTGCAAAGCTACCAAATCAACTCGGACGCCCAACTGGCTTTCCTGAGTTCCTCAGGAATCCCTTTACCAGCGAACGACGGCAGTGACAGCGCAAGTATCACTCAAATATTAGCCCCGCGGGATATCCAAAAGATTCAATCCGGCCAGACGATTACTCGAATCAACTCAACCGCCCGGACGCCGGTCAACAAGATCGAGGTGCTCGCACCGGTGATGGGTCCCGATCAACGGATGCTGGGGATTGTCAGCCTCACTTATAGTTTTGATTCTGTTGTAAACCGATTGGCGCGCCTGCGAGGTTGGATCATTGGGATTGTCATGTTGGGGTTGATATTCGGCGTGGTTTTGGGTTGGGTTCTGGCAGTGACGATCAGCCGTCCTATCCAGCAGACCACAGAGACCGTCAAACGAGTCGCGCAGGGCGACTTTAACGAACGTTTGCCAGTCAAGGAACCGCAGGAAATCCGCGAGCTTGCCCTCGCGGTCAATTATTTGATCGACCGGTTGCAAAATCTGGAGCGAGCACGCCAAAAATTGTTGGCCAATCTTGTGCACGAACTTGGTCGACCATTAGGCGCATTACGCACAGCAATCCAGGCTCTGGGGAAAGGCGCCACCCACGATGCACAACTGATGACCGATTTACTGGCCGGGATGGATGAAGAAACCATCCGCTTACAGCATCTCCTGGATGACCTCAACGGATTATATGATCAAGTGCTTGGAACGCTCGAATTGGATCAAAAATCGTTGGATTTACAAGAATGGCTACCGCAAGTGCTTTCACCCTGGCAAGAAACTGCTCAAGCCAAGGGGGTATCTTGGGAAAACGAGATTAATTCGAATCTTCCCAACATCCAGGCGGATCCATTGCGACTTGGCCAGGCGCTCGGGAATCTGGCCAGTAATGCGATCAAGTTTACGCCATCCGGGGGAAAAGTTCGCTTCAGTGCGACGCAACAAAAAGACGAGATTTGTATGACTTTCCAGGATAATGGCCCAGGAATTTTAGCTGAAGATCAAGAAAAAATCTTTCAGCAGTTTTACCAGGGTGAGACGGGCCGGCGCGTCAAGCAAGGGATGGGTCTTGGATTAAGCATCGCACGCGATTTGGTCGTTGCGCATGGCGGACGTATGGAACTGTCTAGCCAACCTGGCAAGGGCAGCCAGTTTACGATCCGGTTACCCCTACCAGGTTAGAAAAGAAACCATCACGGTTTCCATAAATCTAAGGTACCAGCCAGATAACCAGCCTTGCAGGCGTGGCGCTGAATTTTACCGCTAGACGTCTTTGGCACACTGCCTGATTTGAGTAGAACCACCTCATACACACGCAAATCGTGTCGATTTGAAATCGCTTTGCGAATAGTTTTCGAAATTGCCTCCAGGCTGGTATCAATTGAGCTTTGTTGGGCCATCTCAGCTAGCTGGTTGGCTCGAGCAACCTCTGCCGCCACCACGAGCTGTTCCTGGCCACCTTTTTCAACAGAGAATGCCGCGCTACACCCAGGACGTAGGGCTGGATGACAGCTCTCGATCGACAACTCTATATCTTGTGGATAGTGGTTCAAGCCATCGAGGATAATCAGGTCTTTAATCCGGCCGGTCACGAACAGTTCCCCATTGCGCAGAAATCCTAGGTCGCCAGTGCGTAAAAATCGATCCGGTCGGTCAGGCAAACTGGCATAAAAAGTTCGCTGGCTTTCTTCGGGACGGTTCCAATATCCCTGGGCAATACTCGGTCCGGTTACCCAAATCTCGCCTATCAGGGTCGCCCCATTTTCATCTGCCGCGCAAGGCGCCAGGGTATCCTGGTCGACAATGACGATTTCCTGATCCAACCAGGCGTGCCCGCTGCTAACCAGACGAATCGTTTCAGTTTGATTGGGATCAGCTTCGAGCACCTGATGTTGGGCTAAAGCCCTGGCATCTACATCCAGGATAATGGGTAATCGAGAGCGCCCACCTCCCGCCACCAATAAGGTCGCTTCAGCCAGACCATAACATGGATAAAAATTCTTCATTCGAAAGCCACACGGCTCAAAAGCTTGGACAAAACGCTGGAGTGTGTCGGCTCGGATAGGCTCCGCGCCGTTGAACGCCAAATTCCAGCTACTTAAATCCAGGCTCTCTTTTTGAGCTGTAGTAACTTTGCGAATACACAATTCATACGCAAAGTTGGGGCCGCCGCTAACGGTAGCTTTAACGCGGGAGATGGCCTGCAGCCAGCGTAAAGGCCGCTGTAAAAAGTCCAGTGGAGATAGCAGCGTATTCGTTCCCCCAATATAAAGCGACCCCAAGATGCCGCCAATCAGACCCATATCGTGATAAAACGGCAGCCAAAATACAACATTTGTACTTTCTTCCTTAAAATCAAACGCCTGGCAAACCATCTCCAACTGGTGCATCAGGTTTCCATGGGTCAACATGACCCCCTTTGGCTCCGCTGTCGAACCTGAGGTATACTGCAAGAACGAAAGGCTGTCCGGATTAATGTTGGGCCTTTTCCAGGCCGTCTCACCGGCGGCATCAATTGCCCAGGTATCTGTTGCTAACCATTTGACATTTGCCAGTTCAGGGTATTGCGATGCCAGGAACTGGGTCATGGACAAGATCGGAGAGGTTGTCAAGACTGCCGCGGGTCTAGCGTTATTCACAATCGCCATAAAGCGCGGCATCGACCGCTCCAAACGTGTCACATCGGGTGGATAGGCGGGGACGGCAATTACCCCGCTATATTGGCAGCCCATAAAGGCAGTGATATAGTCCAGACCCGGCGGATAAAGTAATAGCACCCTTTCGCCTGCGGGGACGAGTGCTTGAAGGTTGGCTGCCAGCAGTCGCGCCTGGAAATCCAACTCTCGATAAGTCAATGAAGCCTTCTGACTATCGCCGTCCAGCAAAAATTCGAAAGCCAGTTTTTCCGGGTACGCTGCAGCCTGCTGGCTCAGCATATCTACTAAAGTTGGGTATCGTTGATAAGGGAATGGGTTCATAATCACAATTATAACCAGATTACAGAATTAATTGTCAAAGCAATAATCATGGAAGATTGTATTACCAGGTGCAGTGGTAGAATAAACTTAAAATTAACGTTCATCCACAAGGAGCGCAGCATGCCCGAAGCAGTCATTATCGATGCTGTTCGAACACCGATTGGTTCACTAGGCGGGGTACTTGCAGGCATTCGGCCGGACGATTTGGCCGCTCATATCTTAAAATCTCTGGTCGAACGCACAAAGATCAACCCAGGATTGGTTGAGGAAATATACTTGGGCTGCGCCAACCAGGCTGGGGAAGACAATCGCAACGTAGCGCGCATGGCGACCTTGCTGGCTGGTTTTCCGGTTGAAGTGCCAGCCGTGACTTTCAACCGCCTGTGTGCATCCGGCTTGACTGCCATCAACCAGGCTGCACGTGCTATTCGCTTAGGCGATGGGGAGGTCTATATTGCAGGCGGCGTCGAAAGTATGAGTCGTGCGCCGTATTCCCTTGCAAAGGCCGAAAGCGGATTTGCTTTTGGTAACCAGACTGCCTGGGATACAGCCTTGGGTTGGCGATATCCCAACCCTGTTATGAAGGAACATTACGGCACTGAATCGATGGGTGAGACTGCCGAAAACATCTGGGGCATGTTCCCGATCTCTCGCCAAGAACAAGATGCGTTCGCCTTGGCCAGCCATCAACGCGCGATCGCGGCCATGGATTCCGGCAGGTTTGCGGAGGAGATTGCGCCGGTGAGCATTCCCCAACGCAAAGGCGAACCCTTGCTGATTCAGAACGATGAGCGGCCACGGCGAGACACTTCTCCAGAATCGCTTGCCCGGCTCAAGCCAGCCTTTCGGGCAAACGGCAGCGTAACCGCCGGGAATTCATCAGGGCTTAATGACGGAGCAGCGGCAGTATTGTTAACCAGCCTGGAGACCGCCAAAGCCCTGGGACTGAGACCAATGGCGCGCATCGTGGCTAGTGCGGCTGCGGGCGTCCCGCCACGCACGATGGGCCTGGGTCCCATCCCTGCCACCCGAAAAGCGCTCTCACGAGCGGAATTGACGATTGATGACATTCGGCTGGTCGAGCTCAACGAAGCCTTTGCTATCCAAGCCCTGGCGGTGATGCAGGAGTTGGGATTATCTTCGGAAATCACAAACGTAAACGGCGGAGCGATTGCCTTGGGTCACCCATTGGGCTGCTCAGGGGCGCGCATTTTGACAACGTTGATCCATGAAATGCGTCGCCGCGCGTCGCAGGAAAAGCGACCCTATTATGGGTTAGCAACGTTATGCGTCGGTGTGGGTCAAGGGGAAGCGACGATTATCGAATGGATTGGCAATTAAACTTTTCGATAAGTGGAGGGACAGATGACGGAAAAACGTTCATCCGAAACAAACGAATCCAACCAAAATTTTTATGATTTGCTGGAAATTTCACTAGGCGCCGTAAAAATCTGGCCGCCGATCTATTGGTCATCCATATTTGGAAAACCGCTTAATTGGATACCTCTGCATCGTTATTCTGAATTTACACTCTTAAATATTTGGAGGCCTGGCCGGACTATGAAATATCTGGTGGATGTAATGCTACCTTCTCTGCCGATTAATCCACCACTTTTAAGCCCTCCCTTCCTGGACACATTCTTCTTCCGGCCAACCATGATCTTGCATCGTCCTGACCATAATCAGGATTACACCA
>JAYRNN010000160.1:0-2355 GCA_041912175.1 Anaerolineales bacterium
AACAATCACTTTTGGCACGCTCAAGATACCTTCGACCACGACATAGTATAAAGGGGTGAAGGCTACCAGGATGTGGAGGAGCGTCAAACTTGCCCCGGCAACCATCATAAAGCGACGCACCCGCTGGTATGAAGCCCAATCTTTGGAGAGGGCTGTCGAAGCAGCCAGCAGCATAATAATGGGCGATTCAATAATTAATGAAAGTGGAAAAACAACTCCGCCAAAGGCGGCCAGGTTAATTTCTGGGTTAGCCAGGCGAGCCATCACCGCGGTCAGCGCCGGAGATTCTAAAGCCATCAGCAGCCAGCTCGCAGCTAGAGGCCACCAGGTGCGGATGATTCGTGACATGGGTAAGGGTGGATTGAGCGAGGGCGAGTTCATAGGATGCGGCGCGGCTAAGTATAGCACGCTGGCAGCGATTGAAGGCAAACGCCTTTTCCACGAATGGATTTGGGTCGAGGTGGAATGGAGAAAATGCAGCAGTTTTTTCAGCCCGGTGAGCTGGCTAAAAGTCTTTTTAAATCGGCAAGCCCATCTTCGGTCGCTAGAGGTGCGCCATGGCCAGTGCAGAAATTGCGAATTGGCCAACTGCGTTTCTCAAACAGCTCTGCCAAGCGCCGTAAAGAACGCACGTTTTGTGCATAATCTTCGGTTAACCCCTGCCAGCCCATCTCAAAACGCGGCCAGGTTACCAGGGCGTCGCCTGCAAAAAGCGCCGCTGTCTCCGGCCAGTAGAATGAGGTGCTGCCGGGCGAATGACCCGGTGTGCGAATCGTGATCAGCGGTCCAATTCGCTGATCATCCTGCTCAAAAGGATTGTCCACGACGACAGGTGGGACATTGATTATTTGAGGTTTTATCCCTATTTTCCACAGGCCGTTCTGCAGGTTGAGCAAATACTGCTGCGGCAGAACTTGCCAAGGACGGCGTGGGATCCAGGTAGTGTGGTTTGAGGGACGGTTGCCTTCAAGGATATCTTGCTCTTCAATCGGGGCATAAACGCGCGCTCCACTGGCCCGTTTCAAACCCGCTGCGCCTTTGACGTGGGTGGGGTGGGCATGGGTCAGCACGATCCGGCGAAGTTCGCCAGGTCTGCGTCCCATCTGCTCCAGCGCAGCCAGGATGGTGCTGGCATCATCCTTTCCGAGAGCATCCACCAGGGTCAGCCCGTCGCCATCATCTATCAGATAAGCGTGCACGCGACCGAATTTCTCCATCAGCGGATAAAAGGCGGACATATTAATTCTCCCAAGGATTGAAGGCATTCTGGACACCCTCCAAGTGTGGGGATAATTCAGGTACATTGCGCCGGAGCACATCCACCATTGTATTCTCTTCAATCCAACGCATACCCTCGGGCGTGTAAAGCTCCGGCCGGTACTCTTCGGTCAGAAAACGATCACTCTTCAGGCGCCGCGAGGCCATCAGGATGAATATGAAAAATGCTGTCTCGCTAAAGCCGAAACCGGGAAGCAGCGGTTCTGCTTGCATACCGATCTGCAGATCCACGCGGTCAATCTGGTTCTGGTATAAATCCTTCAGCAGGGGCAGGTATTTGTCGTAGCGATGACGAGCGGCCTGGTTATCTGGTTTGGGTGGACCGCCAAGCAGCTCTTCAAAGCTGCTTATTCGGGACAGACCCAAGAACTCACGAAAATCGTTGTAGTGAGGCACGCCACGCTCTCGGTCGCGCAGCAGGTCGATGGCGGCCAGGTCGATTCGATTGCCGTTTGGGCGGGTGAAATTACGCAGCGAATCAGGAAAATTTCCCAGCGTCACCAGACCAGGGTGCTCGCAGGCGAAACTATACACAGCGCTGGCAAAGCCGACCTTGTTTATTACCGGTCTGACGAACTGCTCAGATATTTGGAGCAGATCGAAATCACCCAGCTCTTGGCCATCGCGAACATTCCGAAACGTTATCCGATCCGGCAGCAATCCATGCAGACGGTACACGGCTGCGAATTCTTCGGTAATTGCGTAAGGCGCGGTGTGGTGATCGTGGACTGAGCCAGGAATGCCTCTTAGAATGTCCGATCGGGTGAAACGCCGGAAAAAACGCGAGCCGCTTTTACCAAACATACCCCACCAATTTGAATTCAAGACATAGGTGGTGGTGGGGTGGGGTAGGATTGCTGGCGTCCATTCGATTGTGTGAATTTTCGCCAATAGGGCAGTGTTGACAAGACGGGCTTGATCAAACAAACGCTCATCATCCCAACCCTGGCTTTTGGCTTGAGGTGTATTTTTAAGCATTGCGCAGATCTGATTATGTTCACGCGCAAAAAGCGTGTGCATGATAGACAATCCCATCCACCAATTCTCGTTAGCCCCGGTTAAGTCAATTTCTCCCTG
>JAYRNN010000161.1:0-4508 GCA_041912175.1 Anaerolineales bacterium
CGCCCCCCCCCGCCCCCCCACCCCAAGGCCACGCAAAATGATTTCTACATAAAAGAAGGAGATTTGATATGGCTTTCAACTTACGCAACCGCAACTTTCTTAAGGAGCTCGACTTCACCCCCGAAGAGCTCAAGTTCCTGCTTAAGCTCTCCGCTGACCTCAAAGCCGCCAAATACGGCGGTTACGAGCAGCCCCGTCTCACGGGCAAGAACATCACCCTGATTTTTGAGAAGACCTCCACCCGCACCCGCTGCGCCTTCGAAGTCGCCGCCTACGACCAGGGCGCCAAAGTCACCTATCTAGGCCCTACCGGCTCGCAGATCGGCCATAAAGAGTCGATGAAAGATACTGCCCGCGTGCTGGGTCGCATGTATGACGGCATCGAGTATCGTGGCTTTGGGCAAGAGCTGGTCGAGATCCTCGGCCAGTACGCCGGCGTTCCCGTCTGGAACGGCCTGACCGACCAGTTCCATCCCACCCAGATGATCTGCGACATCCTGACCATGCTCGAGCACTCCGACAAGCCCCTCGGCCAGATCGCCTACTGCTACCTGGGCGATGCTCGAAACAACATGGGCAACTCGCTGATGGTCACCGGTTGCAAGCTCGGCATGGACGTCCGCCTGTGCGCGCCCAAGGCATTGTGGCCTGAAAAGGGTCTGGTGGATACATGCAAGCAAGTTGCCAAAGAGACTGGCGCCCGTCTGACCCTCACCGAGAGCGTCGAAGAAGGCGTCAAGGGCGTAGATTACCTGTACACCGACGTGTGGGTCTCGATGGGCGAGGCAAAGGAAGTCTGGGACGAGCGCATCAAGCTGCTCAAGCCCTACCAGGTCAACATGGAGGCCATCAAGAAGACCGGCAATCCGAAAGTCAAGTTCATGCACTGCCTGCCGGCTTTCCACAACCGCGAGACCAAGGTCGGCGAGGACATCTACCAGAAGACCGGACTGGAGAGCCTGGAAGTGACCGAAGAGGTGTTCGAGTCTGAGTACTCGATCGTCTTCGCCCAGGCCGAGAACCGCATGCACACCATCAAGGCCATCATGGTCGCCACATTGGGCGATTAGCCTGTTCTGAGTAAATTGTGGGCTTTGCCCACAATTTACTCACAAAAGGAACTGATTTTGAAGAACATCGAATTTTACCTTGCCGCCCAACAAGCGCCGTTGAGAGCAGCGCTGGTTGAGCTATTGCGCATTCCCAGCGTGTGTGAGGAAGGCGCCGGTGGATATCCTTTCACCTCTACCTGCCGCTGGATCATTTCATGATCAAAACTTTGATGAAGGTCTACCGGGATTATAGCGGCGATACGATAACAGAGCCCCGATCTTCAGGAGGCGCCACCTACGCCAGGGCTATCGACAACTGCGTGGCGTTTGGCGCGTTGGCCGTTGATGAGCGGATGACGGAGCACCAGCCCAATGAGCGCGTTGTGCTCAAGAATCTATACAAAGCCATGGAAATTTACGCACACGCTGTTCATGAATTGACCCGCTGAAGCGAGGGACTATGACTCAGAATACAGTCGAACCACAGGAAGCTGTTCAAAAGGGTAAGATTTCTCTTCTCGGAGCTATTTTCATTGGCATCGGCTCGATGGTCGGGGCTGGAATCTTCGCCCTGTTTGGTGAGGCAGGAACGATCGCCGGTGCGGCAGTATGGGTGTCTTTTCTGATCGGGGGCATCATTGCCTTGCTGCAAGGCTATTCCTTCGCCAAGTTGGGCGCACGTTACCCCTCCGCTGGCGGATTAATCGATTGGATCGTGCGTGGCTACGGCAAAGGTTTATTTACCGGCGGTATCGTTATGTTGGGTTATTTTTCCGTCCTGATCGTAACTGCCATGGTTGCGGTTACCTTTGGGAATTATGCCACCACGCTATTCTTTGGCGAGGCTGCCAACCCTGTTTGGGTGAAAATATTTGCCGCTGCGATCGTAATTTTGCTGACCTTTGTCAATTCGATCGGAGCAGAAGCAGTCACCAAGGCGCAAACGGCCATCGTCACAATCGTCCTGGTGGTCTTGAGTGGCTTTGCCATCGCCATGCTAACACAAATGAATATTTCTCTCCTGGCGCCTTCTTCTTATCCATCCATGGCATACATCTTCGCCAGCGTCGCCCTGACCTTTTTCGCTTATCTGGGGTTTGGGGTTATCTCTTTTGCCGGTGGAGACATCGAAAATCCAAAGAAGAACATGCCCAGGGCGATGTATATCTCCATCGGTTTTACGCTGCTGCTTTACGTCGCTCTGGCGATTGGCGTCTTTGGCACCCTGACCGTTGAAGAAGTCATTGCCAATGCCGATACCGCCCTGGCTGTGGCCGCGTATCCGATCTTCGGCGCAGCCGGCGTCACCTTGATCTCGATTGCAGCTTTATTTTCAACCACCGGCGCGATCAATTCCCAGCTCTATGCATCGATTGGCGCCACATTTGCGATGGCAAAAGAAGGTCACCTGCCGCCGGTTTTTGGATTGAAACGTCGACGACGACCAGGGGGCACCCAGGGCCTGGTGATCTCGGCGTTGTTAATCCTGGCCCTGGCTTTGTTGTTTGATGTGACCGCCATCGCCTCGATCGGTTCCGCCGTGGCGTTGGCGATCTTTGCTTTGGTTACCGTTGCTCACCTGCGCATGGCCAATGAGACGGGAGCTTCAAAATTAATCCTGATCCTGGCTTTGATTGGCACAACCCTGGCCATCCTGCTGTTCTCCTGGTACACCCTGATCACCTCGCCGCAAACCTTTGCTATCCTGGTCGCGACGATTGCGCTGGCCTGGATTGTTGAGGCAATCTGGCGCAGCATCAGCCGGCGAAAAGTGGAAACCCAATAGTCAACAATAAGGCCCCTGAAAAATCGAGCGCCAAAATGAAAACCGATTTACAAAATAAAGAAAAAGAAATTCGCGAACCTTCCCTGCTGGATGCACTGATCCCGCTGCTTTTTATGATTATTTTGTTGGCAACGTCAATCGTGCTTTTTGGCATCGACGCGGCTTTGGGCCCGCTGCAGGTGGCCTTGCTGATGAGCGCGGTCGTGGCGGCGGTCGTAGCTCACAAAAACGGGCATTCCTGGGAACGGCTGGGCGAAGAGATCGTCAAAGGCATCTCCCTGGCGATGAGCGCTATCATGATCCTGCTCATGGTTGGCGCGTTGATCGGCGTGTGGAATATGTCCGGCACGATTGCCACAATGGTGTATTATGGGGTCAAATATATCGATCCATCCTGGTTTTATCTGGCAGCCGCGCTGCTCACTGGGATGGTTGGATTGGTGACCGGCAGCTCGTGGACGACTGCTGCGACGCTTGGCGTCGCTTTCATCGGTATGGCAAATGCAATCGGAGCTTCGACCGCCATAACGGCCGGGGCGGTGATCTCAGGCGCTTATTTTGGCGACAAGATGACCCCCTTGTCCGAAACGACCATCCTGACGCCGCAAATCGTAGGCAGCAACGTCTACACCCATATTAAAAGCATGTCAAAGGCCACCATACCGGCTTATTTGATTTGCCTGGTGCTGTTTTTCTTGATCGGTCGAAACTTGCAGTCCAGTGTGCCGCCTGAGGATATTGCTGCCGTGCTGCAAGCTTTGGAAAACTCTTTTAATATCAGCTTGTTAAATTTGCTGCCGGTGCTGGTCTTGCTCCTGCTGGGAATTCGTAGATATCCAGCCTTCCTATCGATCTTAATCGGAACGCTGACCGGGGGCCTGGTCGCAGTATTCTTGCAGCCCCAGGTCGTGGCCGCCTTTGCCAATGATCCAAACCTGGGTGTCGGGCTGGCCTCGTTGAAAGGCGTCTGGATGGCAATGGCGAATGGCTTTACCGCCTCGAGCGGATACGAACAAATCGATACGCTGTTTTCAGGCGGCGGCATGAGCAGCATGCTGACGACGATCTGGTTGATCCTTGGAGCGATGTCGTTTGGCGCAATGATGGATTATGGTGGTTTCAACAAGCGCCTCATCACACCGATTATCGGACGGATCAAATCGATCGGTGGCATCATTGCCGCGGTGATGGTTACTTCCCTGGGGTTTAATATCGTCGCCGGTGACCAATACATCGCCATTGTCTTGCCGGCGCGTATGTTCATGGTTGAATTCCGCCGGCGTGGTCTCCATCCCGAGACTCTGGCCACCGCGGTGGAAAACTCCGGTACGGTGACTTCGCCGTTAATTCCGTGGAATTCCTGCGGCGCCTATATGTCGGCAACCCTCGGGGTTTCGACATTTGTCTACTTTCCGTATTGTTTCTTTAACTTCCTCAACTTTCTTTTGGGGATGATCTATGGTTTCGCTGGAATCAATGTCATGCGCCTGGATGCAGAGCAGCAACCACCGCTGGAAAGCCTGCCCGAGGCGCCGCTCGTCGATCTGAGTAAGTAATTTGGATTGCGTGTTATTTGGGCGGCGCAGTCGTTCAAAAATCACGATCAAAGAAAATAACTAAACGGGATTGAAGATGGTTGGTGATGGAGCATTTCAAGAATCGAGTTCAGA
>JAYRNN010000162.1:0-10998 GCA_041912175.1 Anaerolineales bacterium
ATTATATGCGGGCGCAAGGCCATCTGCACATAGATACTGGCGGACAAATGGGCGCGCGCTGCGTCCACATCCAGGGGATAACTGAGCAACCCGGTGCGAGTTTGTTTCCAGATGCGAAAGTCCGGCCTCGCCAATGGCTCGATCAAATCCAACACGGCTAACATCTTGGCCAGGTCCATCGCATCTGAAAGCCCTGGAGGGCTGTTGAACATCAATTGAGCAATGTAGTCTTGCACGCCAAAGGCGCGCGCATTATAGGCCGAGAGATACGCAGAGACGACAAAAACGATATCCGGCGCATCCCGCATGCCCCAATGATGCGGCTCGTTCAGCTCAACCGGGATTCCGCGCCCTCCATACCAGGCCATGACTTTCTGGTGCTCATGGATGGAACCTTGCAGATCCCATGGGCCACGTCCATCCATCTGGTTAAACCAAAACAAAGGGATGGCGCACCAGGCGATGTTGATGGTTTCTGCATACATCTCGGCCAGACGGATGAAATCATCCGTGCCGGAATATGTGCGCAGCAAGGGATAATTCCCGCGCCGGCTGGCCGCGTACAGACTGCGGTAGTCGTCCGGGGTGCGCACGGGGACGCCGCCAGCGCCTTTCCGGCGCGGATCCTGGCGCTCGGAATGATAAAAATTGGCCTGGGCGTCTTGATCAATCCCCAATGAAATCACGTCCAGAACCTGCGCCTCTGCGATCTGCTCGATCCCCTGGCGGGTAGCCTCCAGTGTAGGCAGGCCAAAGTGATGGCGAAGCAGAGGGAAAGGAGCTTTCCAGGCGATCCGAGACACGGTATCTTGAGGAAAACTCATCTCACCGGCAGCTTCTGCAGATTGACCTTTCAGATATACCAACACCGCCTCGTCCGGCTCACCTCCCTGAAAGACTTGCTCGAAGAAACCCAGCGCCCGGGCGCGTTCTGCCACAGGCGGGGCGCCGCCAAAGGCAAAACGTACACCGGCCTGACGCAGGTCGTCGGCGGCTTCAGCAAACTGGGCTAACAACCGCTCGCCGTTTTCAGGGGTCAGACGATAGGAAACTCCGACCAGATCAGCCTGATTCTGGCGGACCGCTTCCAAAAAAACATCCACGGGCACAGCCGGCCCAAGAAAGACGGTGCGCCAGCCGGCTGCTTCAGCCAGGCGCAAGAAGTTCGCCACACCGGCGACGTGCACGCACTCCCCCAATGCGCCGGCGACTACTGTTTTCATAGGTCACCTCACAGGTATGCCTTGAAAAGTCGGGATGACGCCCTGCATCGACCAGGGACCGGCCCAAGTGACGGTCGCTTTAAGCGCCTGACCGCGCAGATCTTCATCCGACTCGACAAAGACGAGCTTGTTGGTGGGCGTCCGTCCCCGCCAGCGGCCGCGCACTTTTTCTTCGAATAATACTTCGACAATTTCGCCCAGATAGGCGGTGTTGATTTCACCCACGATGCGCTCTTGCTGTTCTTCCAAGACGCGGAAGCGGCGCCACTTTTCTGCTTCCAGCACATCGTCGGGCAGACGTCTCTCCGCCACCGTCCCAGGCCGCACCGAGTAGCGCGCCAGATGCGCCACATCCAGGCGCAGCTCCTCCAGCAGATCATAAGTACGCTGGAACTGATCCTCGGTTTCACCGGGGAAGCCCACGATAATATCCGTAGCAATGGCCACCTGAGGAATACGGGCGCGGATGCGGGCAATCAAGCGCCGGTATTCCGCACTTGTATAACCTCGTTTCATGTTTTCCAATACCGCATCATCCCCGGCCTGCACTGGAACTTCGATATGCGGCATTATTTTGGGCAGCTCAGCCACAGTATCCAACAGCTCATCAGTCATATAATTCGGATGTGAGGTCAGGAAGCGGATGCGCTGTAAGCCGTCTATCTGGTGTACCAGGCGTAAGAGCGTGGACAGGTTCGGTTTATGCGAGCCGTTGTTTACACCATCAAGATCGCGGCCATAACGGTCGACAATTTGGCCGAGCAGGGTGATTTCTTTGACCCCTTGAGAGACCAGGGCGCGCACTTCAGTAAGGATATCGTCTACCGGCCGGCTGCGCTCGACTCCGCGCCGATAAGGGATGATACAAAAGGTGCAGGCGTGCGAGCAGCCCAATACGATCGGTACATGCGATGCCACAAGCTGGCCGCGCTCGTCCAACGGCAGCAGCAGGTCGCCATCCATGGCGGCATAGCGCTGGGCAGTCTCAGTCTGCTCCAGGCTGCGGCTCTCCCCCTGGGTGAGGTAGGCGACCAACGGCCCTGGATCTGAGGGCGGCGAAAATACGTCTACGTAAGGAAAGCGCTTCTGTAGCCGTTCGTAACCGCGCACCCCTACCAGGCATCCCATCAGGTTGATCACGAGCTCGGGTCTTTGCGTTTTGAGTGGGCGCAGCGAGGAGAGACGGCCATAAGCTTTATCTTCAGCGCTCTGCCGCACCACACAAGTATTCAGTACAATTACGTTGGCCTCTTCGGCGTGATGGGTGGGCTGATAGCCCAGGTGCTCCAGGGCGGAGGCTACGCGCAACGAATCGGCCACATTCATCTGACAACCTTCGGTCCAAATGTGATATTTCATGTCCGGTATTATAACATGGGCAATTTACGACCAGGTTTTTGAAGGATAAAAAGTGATAAAATAGCGTTTTATGCGAAAAGTCCCTTTAACAATCATCTTACTGATCCTGACAGGACTGGCGCTGGCGGCGGGCCTGGCCTACTGGATTCCATCCATGCAGAGTCAGCTTTCCTGGCGCTCCGATATGGCCTATACTTACGTACGGGCGGCGCTCAACCCTGCCGGCGCAGTACCCACCAGCCTGCCTCAACCGCACGTCTCCATCACGCGCCAGCCACAATCCGAAACGACTGCAGCAGCGATCACGCAAGCCACACTCGAACCGACCATTTCCCCCACAGTTGGGCCATCTGCCACTCCTACGCCTTCGCCCACACCAATCCCGGCTTCGGTCTCGTTGACGCCGCCAAAATGGGAGAAACAAGACGCCAACAACTGCGGCCCAACCAGCCTGGCGCTATATTTACGTCATTATGGTTGGGAGGGCGATCAGTTTACCATTTCTAGTGAGATCAAACCTTTCCGCGAAGATCGCAATGTGAATGTTGAAGAGCTGGCCTATTACGTACGCAACAAGGCTGGCTGGTTGAACATCGAATACCGCGTGGGCGGCGATCTGGAGACGCTCAAACGGTTCATAGCGGCCGGGATGCCGGTGATGATCGAGGAAGGCGCGCGATTGGATCAATCCTACTGGCCGAATGACGACCAATGGGCAGCGCATTATCTGCTGCTGACCGGCTACGATGACGCCAGCCAGACTGTGATCGGGCAAGACACCTATTTTGGAGCCAACAAAAAAATCTCATACGCCGCCCTGGATAAATCCTGGGAAGCTTTCAACCGGGTCTATATTATGATTTACCCGCCGGACCAGGAAGCAACCATCAAGTCTATCGTTGGCCCACAGTGGGATGTGGATTACAACCGCCAATATGCGCTGCAGGCCGCGCAGGATGAGGCAGAAGCGAAACCGGAAGACGCTTTCGCCTGGTTTAACCTGGGAACCAACCTGGCCTACTTTGAACGTTATATCGAAGCGACGGAAGCCTACGATCGGGCTCGCAACATCGGCTTGCCGCAGCGTATGTTACGCTACCAGTTTGGGCCATTCATGGCTTATTTCCATAGCGGCCAATTGAGCGAATTGGATACGTTGTTACAATACGCTCTGAAGATCACCCGCAACTCCGAGGAAGCCTTTCTATGGCGCGGATGGATGAACTATCGACAGGGAGATAAGCTGCAGGCGATCGAAGATTTCCGGCGGGCTTTACAAGCCAATCCCGGTTACGAAGACGCCAAGTATGCCTTAAACTTCTTGGGCGCCACCCCTTAATGAGGGGGGTGGGCTTTCATGCTATACTTAAAATCGGCGGAATGACAGCCTTGAGTATTCACAATTTTTCTTCCGTCTGTTAATCAAGAAAAACCTTGCAGGAGAAAACTATGAAATTAGCAAATCTCAATCCAAAAAGTGCGGCTGAGCGAGGGGCTGCGCGCCAAAAAAGGGGAATTTCAACGCTGCTTGCGTTATTCATGATCTTTAGCCTGGCCGTCCTGGGCATCCAACCTGTATCGGCGCAGACCGGCGACGCTCCGCTGGCGCCAGATGCAAGCTGGACGATCCGCACGGTAGAGGATCCCCCCTACTTCACGGATATGACTGACCGAAGTATGCGCTTCGATGGCGGCGGTATCCCGCATATTGCCTTTGGGGGCGATCACCTGTATTATGCGCGCTGGTATAGCAACACCGATCGAAGATGGATGGTAAAGACGGTCGATAGCGGTCTGGATGTAGGTCGCTATGCTTCCCTGGCCCTGGATAGCAGCGGCAACCCGCGCATCGCGTATTATGATGCCGCCAATGGCGATTTAAAATTCGCCTATAGCAACAACGGCGGCTATAACTGGATCGCACCGATGACGGTAGCAACACTTGGCCCGCAGCCTGTTGCCGGGCCGGATACCATCGAGTATGCCCTCGCTCAGCAGGCAGCCCAACGCGTACAGCCAGATTCCAAAGGAATCTACGGTTTCCAGGAATCCCCGGACGCGGTTCTTGAAACCGGGGTTGGAGGTTATACCTCGATCGCCACGGATGCCCAGAACCGGGTGCATCTCAGCTATTATGACTGGAACCAGGGAAAGCTTATGTATGCAAGCTGGGATGGTGTGACCTGGACCATTCAAACGGTGGACGGCGATCCGTCTACTGGGCTGGATGTTGGCAAATTCTCCTCGATCGCCATTGACGGCAACGGATATCCACACATCAGCTACATGGATGAGAAATACGAAGACCTGCGTTATGCATACATGACCGGCAGCGGCTGGGAAATCCGTGAGCTCAAATCGGTAGACTTAGACCATCGCACGCCTAACTTCAAGTTTGGTGGTTTCTCCTCGCTCGCACTGGATAGCGACGGCAACCCCTTCATCAGCAATCAGGATTGGCAGAACGCGAACTTGATGATCGCCTCCCCGGCTATTGGCGGCTCCTGCACTGGTTCAAACTGCTGGGTGTGTGGGCCTGGTGGTAGTTGGCAGTGCCGGGTCGTTGACAACACGGATAGCACCGGTTGGTATTCATCCATCGCGATTGACAGTGAAGATACGCTGATGATCAGCTATTATGATGCATCGGATGGCGATTTGATGTTAGCCACCTCAGATAACGGGAGGAATTGGAGTAAGGAAGAGCTCTATACCGCGGGAGACGCCGGTCTTTACACCTCCATCGCAATCAATGGATCGGACAATCCAGGAGTCTCCTATTACACAGCCAGCAATGGGCTGCTGTCCTTCATCCGTTGGACGGGCGATGCCTGGGAAAACTCCGGGATCATCTACACCGGGGACCTGATTCCATTATCTTCCTTAACCATCACACCCTATAACACCCCATTTATCAGCTACTTCAACGATACAGCCGACCAGCTCAAGTTGGCCTCTGCCGCAGGCGGGGTGTGGAGCGCCCAGGCGTTGATTAACGGCGGCAGTGGTTTCAGCTCAGTCAAGATCACCTCGGGCGGCGATCCGCGCATCGCATACTATGATGTAAGCACTGCAAGCCTGATGTATGCTTACCGGACTGCTTCCAAATGGTATTTTGCGACCATCGACTCGACCGGTGACGTGGGGCAGTATCCTTCATTAGCACTGGACAGCCTGGATCGTCCCTACATCAGCTACTACGACGAGACCAACAAGGCTTTGAAATTTGCTTATTACAATGGCAGCGCCTGGGTTGTCGGGTTCGCCGAAATTTCCGATTCGTATGTCGGAACCTACAATTCACTCACCCTGGGAACTGGGGTGAATTGCTATACCGTCTTGACGGGCAGCAGTGTGTGTCCCATGATCAGCTACTATGATGCCACCCATATGGTGCTCAAGCTTGCCTTCAGATCGGTCATTAACTCCTGGGCTTCAATTGTGGTGGATAATGTCGGAAATGTTGGTATGTACTCGTCTATCGATCTCGACAACGCCAACGGCTTGCACATCAGCTACTACGATAGTACCAATCACATCCTCAAACACGCCGCCGGCACACAAAACGGCAGCGCCTGGACCTTCCCCGTCATCGAGGTCGTCGACAATGTGGGTAACGTGGGCCAATACTCTTCCGTGGCTGTGGATGCAGCCAACAATGTCCATATCAGCTATTACGATGCGACGCTTGGCCATCTCAAGTACGCCTTGAAGAGCGGCGGAGGCTGGTCTACCCAGGTTGTAGATAGTTCCCAAAATACTGGCCAGGGCTCTTCGTTAGCGCTCTTTTTTAATGGCCAGCCGGGTATCAGCTACTTCGACACAAAGAGCGGGGCGCTGAAATTCGCCACGCAATACACGGGCTTAATGGGAAAACCGGTTTACTTGCCCATCATGCACAAATAACCTTCTCCTATGAAACCTCTCGCTCGAACATAATCAGGGCGAGAGGTTTCATAAATCATCATCGTCAGAACGCTGCACCTGGAGGTTTTACATGTTAATCAACCGCATTGTTGGCGCATTTCTTTTCCGCAAACAGGTCTACGCGGAAGTCGAAAAAGATCCATCATTTACGACTACCGCTTGGATTATCGTCGCGGTCGTGTCGCTGCTATCACAGTTAGGCGCCCGCGTTCATCCAAACCCAGCCGCCTGGCTGACCGGGGCTCTGATCGGCTCTATCATGACTCTGGCAGGTTTCGCAGTCAGTATTTTGGTGATAAATTTCGTGGGAAAGAATCTCTTCCGTGCAGACGTCAACTACAATGAGCTGGTACGCACTCTGGGTCTGGCCTTCGTTTGGAATATTCTCGGGGTGTTCAACGCCGGAAGTTTATGGCTGCGATTGATCTGTCTACCCTTGTTTATTCTCGGCTGGGTGCTCGGCCTGCTCGCCTGGTTGGTCGCCGCCAAAGAGGCCCTGGACCTGAGCTGGGGTAAGACTATTCTGACCGTCATATTGGGCTGGCTGATGTTGGTCATCGCTCAATTCGTTACCGCCATTATCCTGGGGAGGCTGGGGTTGGGCCCCTTCTAAAATTACAAGAAGATTTGGAGAGCAAAAAGATGAGCGAATCAACGCCTGACAAAATCACTATTCAAGATGATGTGGTCGTCACTCTTGATTATATCCTGAAGGTGGATGGCGAAGTCATCGACCAATCCGGTGATGATGGAGCGATCGAATTCTTGCAAGGCTACGGGCAGGTCATCCCAGGCCTGGAACAGGCTTTATATGGGATGGCGATTGGCGATCACAAGGTTGTCAGCGTCGCACCCGCGGATGGGTATGGCGAGTTCGACGAAGAAGGTTACGCAAAAATCCCGCGCGGCGAATTTCCCGATGAAATCCCGCTCGAAGAAGGTGTTGAGCTGCAGCTAAAAGATAAAGACGGCGATGTATTTGATGCCTTTATCGAGGAAGTGGATGAGGACATTGTTCTGATCAACTTCAACCACCCCCTGGCGGGCAAAGAACTACAATTCGAAGTGACGGTGATTGATCTGCGCCCGGCGACAAAAGTAGAACTGGATCACGGCCACGTGCATTCAGGCCATCACGATGGACATTAATTGGAGAGGAGCCTGGCGGGGAGAGT
The DNA here is from genome assembly GCA_041912175.1 of Anaerolineales bacterium. Classification (GTDB taxonomy): domain Bacteria; phylum Chloroflexota; class Anaerolineae; order Anaerolineales; family UBA4823; genus CAZAGA01. The sequence continues at coordinate 7,685 of JAYRNN010000162.1, forward strand.
CGGTCATCCGCCGCGGCAGACGAACTCCAGGCTCAGCGCCGGGGATCGAACATGACGAAATCGTCAACCTACCCAGCGGCGGCGGCCAGGTTTTCATAACTTGCATCGACTACTGCACGGCCGAGATAGCGATTCAAGAGATCACTGACCTGGGTGATTTTGTTGCCCATCATCGACCGGGATGGTCTATGGTGCGCTGGATCAGCGTGGAAGGCTTGTCGGATATGCAAGCCATCCACGCGCTGGCGACGAAATACAATCTCCACCCTCTGGCGATCGAGGACCTGCTGCACGTGACCCAGCGCCCAAAAATCGATGCGTACGGCGGCGAAGGGAGCGACTATCTGGCGCGCTTGTTCATTGTCGCCCGCTCATTGCATATTGAGAATGGACGGCTGCAGCACAAGCAGGCTTCGATTTTTTTGGGCCACAATACAGTGCTTACCTTCCAGGAGGCTCGGAATGACCAATGGGACCCGATTCGCCAACGCATCAAGGCCAAAGGCTCGCGCTTGCGAAGCAACGACGCAAGCTTCCTGGCCTATTCATTGCTCGACGCCATTGTCGATAGTTGCTTTCCGATCCTCGAATACTACAGTGAGCGCGCGGAAGAACTGGAAGATCAAATCCTGGAACACCCACAGTCGAGCCTGATCAATAGCATCCATCATCTCAAACGTGATTTACTTTTACTACGCTGGGTGATCTGGCCCCTGCGCGAAGTTATTGCGGGGCTGCAGCGTGATCCGCATGAGTGCGTGAGCGACACCACGCGCGTCTACCTGCGAGATCTTTACGATCACATCATCCAACTGATCGATATTATCGAAACCTATCGTGAAATCGCCAGCGACTTGACCGAAACATACATGTCCGCGGTCTCAAATCGCATGAACGAGATTATGAAAGTGTTGACGCTGATCAGCACGATTTTCATCCCCATGACTTTCCTGGCCGGGGTTTATGGGATGAACTTCCATTACTTACCCGAGCTCGGCCATGTGTGGGCCTACCCGGCATTCTGGCTGGTTTGTTTGATTATCGCCGGCTCAATGTTGCTACTCTTTCGCCGCCGCAACTGGTTGTAAAAACGGGATTGTAAACCTTTACAAAGAAATCAGACCCTGCTGTACGCCGCAGCGAACGGCCTCGGTCCGGCTGCCTACCCCCAATTTTGTATAAATTGACGAGACGTGAAATTTAACCGTGTGCTCACTGATCCCCAAGCGAGCCGCGATTTGCTTGTTGGCCAGCCCCTGCGCCAGGAGCTGCAACACCTCCGTTTCGCGCTGGGTTAACGGCTCGAGGGCTTCTTCAACGGATGAGGTCAAGCGATTGGCAGCCAGCAATTGGACAAGACCTGGCCCGATCAGCGCCTGAGCGCCTACCAGTAGACCTTCATGTACAGCGCGCACGGCTGCCTGCAACTCGTTCGTTGAACACTCCAAGGACAGGGCGCCCCAAGCGCGCACCGGCAACCTGGACAGGTTCAGGATTGATTGAGGCTGATCAGTCAGCAACAGCACCGCCAGGCGGCCCTCGTTTTGACCGGCCAGCCGCTCTAATTCGATCAGCACGATAGCATCCCCTGTCAATACCAATACATCTACGTCGTCCAGCCGGCTTCCAACTTCAGCTAACCCAGAGGCTTCAGAAATGAACAGGGAGGCCGAAAAATCACCCTCAACAGCCGTGGATGATTTTTCGGCTAACATCACTCGTAACCCGGAGCGTACAGCCTGGCTGGGCGACGCCAGCATCACATGGATCACACAAAACGCTCCTTCTTTTGAGCTGTTTTATTTCCGTTCTCCAATTATAACCGTGAACTCGGTGGGTTGACCACCGCGCAGCACCTCCAGGACGGCAGGTTGGCCGACCACGCTGCCCATCAGGCGCGCTGAGAGATCATCCGGATCGCTCACCTCCCGCCCGGCCAGCCCGACCAGGATATCGCCAACCAACAACCCACCCTTCTCGGCCGGGCTATCCGTCTCGACGCCCACCAGCAGCAACCCGCTGCTCTGCTCACGGCCGAGCAGGCTACGTTGGGGAGCGGTGATCGATGTTGGCTGACTGCGAATACCAAGATAGCCTCGCCGAACATGCCCATGCTGCGCCAAAGTCTCAGCGATCGACCAGGCCAGCGCGACAGGGATGGTCAGTGAACCCCCTTGCCACAGGCCAGAGGTGTTGACGCCCAGGATACGTCCGGCGGCGTCAACGAGGGGGCCTCCGGAGAAGCCAGGGTATGGGATGGCATCGGTGCGCAGGTAGCGCTCGAGCATTGCGCCGCGCCCGGCGCGCAGCGGGCCGCCGACCGCGCTCACCACACCCAGGCTGGCCTGGATTCCATCCAGCGTCGGGCGGCCGAGCGCCAGGGCTAATTGGCCAACCCGCGCCTCGGCTGTGGCTTTCTCCGCTTCAGCCAGCTCGGGCTCTTTCATTCGCAGCAGCGCCAGGTCGCTGCCTGGGTCACGGCCTGCCAGAAGCGCCTCACGTTGGCTGCCATCCGTCAATCCGATGCGAATCTCTTCCTCTCGCTCGACGACGTGATCCGCGGTAAGGATGAGGTCGGGCGCAATCGCAATTCCGCTCGCAGGATACCGGCGGCGAGCATCCACCAGCACAGTCGCGGCGCCCGCTCTTGCCACGGCGGCCGCCATGGCGTTTGAAAAATCCACCAGCGGGTTATTTGTTGTTTGGGACATGGTTGGTTCTCCTTCCAAAATAAAAAACATTTACATTGGCATTCTTTATAGTAGCGTATAATCCGTTTGATTACATCACCTGGATGGGTAGGCGCCTACCCAGAAATTCGACCAGGTAGCGCATTTTTTCACACAAGGCACAAAGATGGCTGAAGCCCTACAACCCTACCTGGACTTTATTACCGAGACGGCCTACCTGGCCGGACGGTTGACCTTGGGATATTTCCAAACCGACCTGAGCCCTGATTTCAAGCAGGATCATTCGCCGGTGACCGTCGCCGATCGCCTGGCGGAGGAATTGATCCGCGGCCGGATCGAAAAACGTTTCCCGGCGCATACAGTGATTGGCGAAGAAGAAGGGATAAAAGGGGACGCCGGCGCTGCGCACCGCTGGATTATCGACCCCATCGATGGTACCAAGTCTTTCATGCGCGGCGTGCCCCTGTATGGCGTGCTGCTGGCGCTGGAGATCGAGGGCCGTGTGGAAGTCGGCGCGGCTTATTTTCCGGGGACGGATGAGATGGCGGCGGCGGCAACCGGCCTGGGCTGTTGGTGGAACGGCCGGCGGGCGCACGTTTCGCCGGTGAGCGATCTAAAAAAAGC
>JAYRNN010000163.1:0-1819 GCA_041912175.1 Anaerolineales bacterium
CCAGGCCGTTGGCGTGGATAAAATCCGCAAATACTCCCTGGTAGGTGGAGAAAATTGCGTCCTGCGCCTGGAGCAACCCTTTCCATAACACCTGGTTTTCAGGGTTTTTGGCGTCATCCACGATTTTGAACACCTCATCCCCAATGCGCACCGCCTCGTCCACCTTAATGGCGGCCTGCGTACCTGGCTTTGCCTCGCTGACGGCGTGGTGCTCCACTTCGATCGAACAAACCACCTGGGTCAAGTCCGTCGTGTGGCCGAGAAATAAAAGTACATCCCCAATCTTTAGCTCGCTTTCCAGGGAAACCGCAGCTACATTGATATGGTTGAAATAATGAGTAACCCGGCCGATTAAGGTCTGCATGGCTCAACCCTCCAAATCTACTTCAAGTTTTCCTCCCCCTCAGAAATATCCTCCTGGAGACAATCAATCTTGCGTTCATCATCTTATACTACGCCACTTTTCGCCCGCCGCGCAGGCTTTCCGTGAGCATCTTCAATTTTTCCAGGTCCCCGTTTGCCAGGTACCCGGCCTGCTCGGGCCAGCTAGACGGGTCCGCCAGTGCGTAACGCGGGCCGGCCTCGCGCAAGATCCCTTTCAGGTTTTCTACATCGGCCCTGGCGAGCTCATCGAAGCGCGTAAATCCGGCCGCATTGAGGATTTCCGAGATTTTCGGGCCGATGCCTTCGATTTTTGTGAGATCATCCGCCTCGGTCGCCGCCGTGATTTCAACGACTTTGCTCGCCGGCGCAGCCTCGGCGTGCTCTTCTTCATCTTGTTCGTGCGTCGCATGATCCAAATGATAGCGCGCCGTGTTCTCAGGCGTGTTGCGGCTCTGTAGAATCAACAGGATGCCAATCATGACGGTCAAGACGACTGCAATGCTGAGCGCCTTCCAGCCTGCCAGGTTGCTCGCCGCCGGCTGCGTTTGAGTGGTAAAAGCGCTGGTTCCAAGCAAGGCGGCTGCCAGGACAATCCATCCGAAGAGCTTTCGCAACATACAGGACCTCCGTGAATCTGGGTTTTTATGGACTTTTTGGAAATTACAATTTCGCGCCAGCACAATTCGGCCATCCAGGATGGCTGCGATGCGGCTCATTATTCTCATTATACTCTAATTCAAAGTCTGCTGGACGCGCTGGACGACAGCGATCAATAAGGCGATCATCGGGATCATCAGCAAGGGTATCCAGATAATATCCCCAATTTCTGGTTTGACGTTTTGCCTGGCGACCGTTTGCGTGGCCGAGACCACCGCCTGTTGAGTCTGTGCGACCGGCTGGGTGCGTTGTTCCTCCATCCAGGTCTCGACCTGCGCCGCCAGGTCGGCGCCCGGCTGCACAGCCCATTCTGCGAGCCTGGCGCGCAAATCCGGGGCCATCTCCTGCAAAGCCAGGGGTAAGATGATCACATCCATCTTTCCCGCCTGGAGGGGAAATAGCTCGCCTTTATAGGCCAGGGAAATATTGGCGCGGTGCAAGCCGTACGCCTCGCCGGGGGAGACCTGCCAATCGAATTCGCTGTGCGCCCCGGTCGCCATCGTCTGGCTGATACTCAGCGTGGCGCGCAAGCTGTCTTCTGCGCTCTCGACGAGCAATTGCGTGTCCGCCGGCTGCCAGGTTGTCGATCCGCTATTGCGGATTGACAATGGGATTGATTGCTGCTCTCCTTCAAAAACAATCGGTATCTCGGCCGGGGTTGACAGGCTGGCCGCCAGCGGCGCCAGTTGACCGGCGGCGATCCCGATCGCTTGCGGGATTAACCGATCGGTGTTGATATAGACCTTGTCCTGGCAGATCAACTGGGTAGAGCCGCCGC
>JAYRNN010000164.1:0-4700 GCA_041912175.1 Anaerolineales bacterium
CTGAGGTTCAGACAATAGTTCGGACATTTGGGTAAATCAAGCCCCGAAAGGTAGCCAAGGCGGCCCCCAGGACAGCAGTTTTCTGCTCCTGAGACAGGGTCCATTTTTGTTTGAGCAGGACGAACAGGCCAGAGTATCGTTTCCACTTTTTTCCCTTTTTAAGCGAGGGCGCCCCTGGTATACGTTCCTTGTCTTCGACTTGCTCATCTTTGGCGATTGGCTCGCCATAAAGCAAATCACGCAATTCTTCACCGACCAGCAGACCGATGGTGAAGGTCAGCAACAAAAGACTGACCATTTTCTCCATGTAAACTTGCTGCTTATTCATGAGCTTGGTCAAACCCAGCAAGCTTTTCAAGTCGCGGTAAGTCTCTTCGATTTTCATGCGGGCAAAGTAAATCTGCAAGCCTCGCTTGGCAGCCAGGTTGGTCATCACCCACATCGGTTCAGCAAGTCCTTTTTTCCAGGTACCGACAACGTTCATGCATACCTTGCCCATGTACCAGACATGCTTGAGAACCGCTGTCTCACCAGGCGAAATCGTCAAAGCGATTTCCTTGCTGTCATCATCATAGAATTTGGGTGGGTTGGCGCGCAAGTTGAGGCGGATCACCCAGTTGATCTGCTCCTCAAATAGATTGAGCATCAATTCTAAGTAGCTGAATTCTCGATCCAACACCAGCGGGCGTCCGCCCAGCATGTCCTTCAAGCCTTCAAACGCTCGAAAATGATTGAGGTTACGCGAATCCAGGCCTTGTGCAATCGTTCTAGACGAGTAAGTAACCATCCCACACGGGATCGCCCGTCCTCGATAGGGTGTAGCCAGGATCAAGGCCCAGAACCCTCTGGTCTTGCCGTCTTTCAGCTTGCCTACATATTCTGTTTTCCAGGCATGAGGCCGCTCAATCTCGGTTGGGTCGCCAATCACGAACTCTGCATCTTCTTGAAACAGCCGCCATAGGGCTGTCCGGGGGTCTGCTTTGCCCAGGAAGCGCTGTACCCTTTTGTAACCTGCTGCGCTTTCACCCTCCATTTTCACGGCGATGTCGGTCAAGCGTAACGAGCGCGCCTCAAGAATTGCCGCCCCGATTTCTCCTGCCCGTTCTGCCAGTTCAGCATCGTCAAACAATTCCACCATAAATTCTTGATTGTTGATAAACTTGTCCATGAAGCCTCTCAGTTGATAAAGATGGTTGCGGAAAACCAAGTTTATCTTCTTTGAGGCTTTCGTTTTTTCCTGATGTCCGAACTTTTGTCCGGACTTCAGGATAATGCCTCTTGACAAACATCGACAACCTCTGCATAATATAAATATCTTTGTAGCACAAAGAAATTGGCACTACAAAGATAAGGAGGTCTAAATGTTTTCGGTTATGAACCTGAATGAAATCGAACGCAAGGCGTTCCGCTCAACTTACCAGGATGGTCTGTGGGATATTTATATCGGCGGGATTGTGATGTCGCTGGCAATATTCATCTACCGGCCTGAAAGTGGATATACGGTATCGAATACGCTCCTGGCTATTACGGTTTTCGGACTGGCCTATCTCATCTTTTGGGCGGGGAAAAAATTCATCACCATGCCGCGCATGGGCCAGGTACGCTTCGGGCCAGCCCGTAAGCGAAAGAAAACGACCCTGGCAATCATGCTCGCTGTGGTGATCCTGATCCAGGTCGGCGTAATCGGATTGACCGGTTTGGGTTGGCTCGATGCTGGATTGGGCGCAAAGGTAAATGCTGCCCTTGCCGGTCGTGACCTGGAACGCCTGGTAGTCGCCTTGCTGGGGGCGCTTTTTGTCGGGCCAAGCCTGGTGCTGATCGCCTATTTTAACGACTTCCCGCGCGGTTACTATATTGCAGTTTTGGCGTCGCTGGCCGTCTTCCTGATGATATGGACCAACCAGCCGATCTACCCAGTAGTATTGGGTGGATTGATCGTTCTACCTGGGCTGGTGCTTTTCATCCGCTTCTTACAGAAATATCCATTGCAACAAGTGGATCAGCCCAATGAGTGAGTCCAGCATTAATCCAATCCTCGCCAGGCTGGCAGAGATAGACCGTGTGGTGCACGAACCCGCCAGGTTGGCTGTCATCGCCTTGCTCTACGTGGTCGAAAGCGCTGATTTTATTTTTGTAATGAACCAGACAGGTTTATCTTGGGGCAATTTATCAGCCCACTTGAGTAAACTCGAAGAGGCCGGGTATATTGAAGTAGAAAAAAGCTTTAAAGGCCGGCGTCCGAATACCAATCTGCGATTAACGGCTGCTGGCCGTAGCGCCTTCCAGGAATACCGCCGCGACCTGAAGCAAGTACTGGATGTATAATAATGTCTCGCGCCGAACGAAACAGCGCGCTTTAAAACCACACAAATCGAGCAGCGCCTTATGTCAAAAACTCTTCTTATCAATGCTTTGATCTATACCCTGGATGACCGGCAGCCAGAAGCAAGCGCCATTGCTATCGATGGCGATCGTATCCTGGCGGTTGGCTCTGCCGGGCAACTGTTAGCAGAGTTCGGCGGCCGTTTTGAGGTCGAAGATATGCATGGGCGGGTGATCCTGCCTGGCCTGACCGACGCCCATTTGCATTTGCAACAGTACGCCCTGGGTCTGGAGATGATCGATTGTGAAACAGCCACGCGCGCCGAATGTTTGCAGCGCGTGGCCGAACGCGCCTGGCAGACCCCACCCGGTGAGTGGTTGCGCGGGCATGGTTTTAACCATAACGCATGGCCGGACGGGCTTGGCGCCGTCGCCGATCTCGATATGGTCGCCCCGCACAACCCGGTCTATATTACCCATAAATCGCTGCATTCCGCCTGGGTGAACCAGCAGACGCTTAACCTGGCAGGGCTCACGCCGGCTACTTCTGATCCGGCTGGCGGGCGCCTGGGTCGCACTTCGAATGGCGCCCTGGATGGCAATCTTTACGAAAGTGCGATGGACCTGGTCACAAACGTCATCCCCAAACCCTCGGTGCAGATGATCGCCGCGGCGATCCAACGGGCTTTGCCAACGCTGTGGCAGATGGGGCTGACCGGGGTGCACGACTTCGACCGCCGGGATTGTTTTGCCGCACTGCAGATATTGCACGCAGCCGGAGAATTGAAGCTGCGTGTGCTGAAGAGCATCCCGCTGGAGGATTTGCCCCAGGCAGTCGGGTTAGGGCTGCGCAGCGGCTTTGGCGATGACATGCTGCGTATCGGCCAGGTCAAAGCATTTATGGACGGCGCACTGGGTCCGCAGACGGCGGCGATGTTTTCGCCTTATGAAGGCAAACTTGGCGATCGCGGTATCTTGTTAATGGACTCGGAAGAGCTCTTCGAGCATGCCCACCTGGCGGCGGAGAACGGCCTGAGCATGGCAGTGCACGCCATCGGCGACCGTGCGAACCACGAAGTGCTCGACGCCTACCAGCAATTACGCGCCTACGAAGGTGAGCGCTTGGGCTCGCCGGGGCTGCGCCATCGCATCGAACACGTGCAATTGATCCATCCCCAGGATACCGGGCGGTTGGCGGATTTGGATGTCATCGCTTCGATGCAGCCGATCCACGCCACCTCGGATATGTTGATGGCTGACCGCTATTGGGGCAAACGCGCCGAGCTTTCTTATGCCTGGCGCACCCAACTGCAGGCAGGCGCTCACCTGGCCTTCGGTTCGGATGCGCCGGTGGAAAACCCCAATCCCTTCCTGGGCTTGCATGCTGCGGCGACCCGCCGGCGGGCGGACGGTTCACCTGGCGGGCAAGGCTGGTACCCCGAACAGCGCCTGAGCGTGATGGAAGCGCTGCATGGCTATACCACCGGCGCAGCGTATGCAGCGGGTGCGGAGAAGCGCCAGGGCAGGCTTGCTTCCGGTTACCTGGCGGATCTGGTTGTACTCGACGCCGACCCATTTCAATGTCACCTGCATGAGTTGCGGTTCATCCTGCCTGCCCGAACCATGCTTGGCGGGGAATGGGTATTCCGAAAAGCATAAAAAACGTTCGACCTTAACCATGGCCGGGATATTCATCACACGCTAAAGACGACATCTAGCACGTCACAAGCGCGTTGAAACCGTGTACAATGTCACCCCCGGGCCTGATTTCCCATGTCGCATGGGCAGTCAGTTGCCTGAAGGGTTATTTTGATATGGAGACCTGACTATGAGACCAATTCATGTGCTTCAGTGGGGCCTGGGCGCCATGGGCGGCGGTATGGCCCGCTTGATGCTCGAGAAATCGGGCTTAGAGATCGTCGCTGCTGTGGATGGCCGGCCAGATTATGTTGGCAAAGATCTGGGTGATGTGCTTGGCATCGGCAAGCGCCTGGGTGTGGCTGTCACCGACCAGCCTGAACAAGTGTTAAAAAGAGACAATGTGGACATCGTCGTACTGGCGACCACCTCCTGGATGCGCGAGCAGATGCCTGATCTGCGCAAAATCCTGGGCGCAGGGCTCAATTGTGTCACGATTGCTGAGGAAATGTCGGACCCTGAGGCGCAGAACCCAGCCCTGGCGCAGGAGATTGACGAGCTGGCCAAGGCGAATGGCGTTTCCGTTTTGGGTACGGGCGTCAACCCAGGTTTTGTGTTGGACCTGTTGGTTGTGACCCTTTCTGGTGGGTGTCATACCGTCGAGCGCATCGAAGCTTCACGGGTTAACGACCTGAGCCCGTATGGCCCGACGGTGATGAAATCGCAAGGCGTTGGGACCA
>JAYRNN010000165.1:0-7997 GCA_041912175.1 Anaerolineales bacterium
AAGCTTGGTGGATCACCGCCCTGCCTCTGATCCTGTTGATCTTGATCCCGGTTGTGATGCTGTTCACCCGGACATCACTATCCGATTTGATAGCGAACATCGGGCTGAAAACTGTAATCCAGGCGATCGGTGTCAGCTTAAAGACCACCCTGGTCAGTGTGGGATTGATTTTTCTGCTGGGCACTCCAGTGGCCTACCTGATGGGTCGCCATCAGTTTCGCTATAAAAAAGCACTCGATGCCCTCATCGATTTACCCCTGGTTTTGCCGCCTTCGGTGGCCGGATTAGCCCTCCTGATCACCCTGGGACGGAGAGGTTTTATCGGGGGTTGGCTGGAGAATTTTGGGATTGAGATTGCCTTTACAACTGTTGCGGTCATCATCGCGCAGATCTTTATCGCTGCCCCATTCTTTGTGAGGTCAGCTTCATTGGGGTTCGCGGCTGTGGATCTGGAAATTGAACAGGCAGCCAGAATTGATGGGGCGAACCGCTGGCAGATTTTCAGATACCTGATCATGCCGCTTTCCAGGTTTGCCCTGATTAGCGGGATCATGATGAGCTGGGCGCGTGCTTTAGGCGAGTTTGGAGCGACCATCATGTTTGCAGGAAATCTTCCCGGTAGGACGCAGACGATGCCAACCGCGATTTACCTGGGCTTCGAAAGGGATATGGAAAGCGCGATCACATTATCAGTAATCCTGGTTCTGATCTCTTTCGTTTCCCTCCTGGTGATCAAGCTCCTGGTTTCGCACGAAAAAGATTGAGTAAATTACGTTAAATTTTCGAAAGGTTTTAATGTCATCAGGAGGATATTCTTATGAAACTCAGTGCGCGAAACATTCTCAAAGGCACTGTCACGAAGGTCATTCGCGGTGCAGTCAATTCAGAGGCTACGATTCGCCTTGAAGGTGGGACAGAGGTGGTCTCCATTATCACAAACGAGTCGGTGGACAGTTTAGGATTGAAAGAGGGTGTACAGGCTTAAGCTGTTTTCAAAGCCTCAAGTGTGATGATCGCGGTAGATTAGTGAAGTATATCCTTTGAGAACAAATGAATAAAACGAATGCTCCGGTTCCGACATGAGTGATGTCAGAATCGGAGTGTTGATTGTCAGATGTATCCTTAATTGGGGTTATCCTTCCTTCGAATTTGGATTCACTGCATCAAAAACGTCAAATCCTACGCAGGTAAGATTTCAGAGCTTGATGAATCATGCTGCTTTTGGCTCAGGTCTTATCCTTTTCGCATTGTTGGCTAAAGGGTTGCTTTGATTTATGCCATGATCGTTAAAAGTAGTTGACATGTTAACTAAACGGGTCTATAATTCGGCGGTCAAATTAGTTAACATGATAACTAATTTGCATTTACGCCTTCTTGAAATGATCTGTTTCGTTCATGATAGGAGCTTCGCCAAACCGGCAATCGATTGAACCAGGAGATTGAATATGCCAGAAATCAGAGACATCTGGTTGCACGCCCATAATATGATCCGCTCAGGCAGACAGATCATCAATCAAAAATTACTCCCGCTGAACCTCAGCAGCGCGGAAGGGAATATCTTGCTCCATCTGCTGACACAGGGGCAAGGGATCGTGCAGGAACAACTGGTCGAGCAATTGGATGTCAGTAAACCGGCCGTATCGCGGGCGCTCGATTCGCTGGAGACAAAACAGTATATCACCCGGCAGCGTGATCTTAAAGATAAGCGCGCCTACCGCATCTGGTTGACGGATAAAGCCCTGGAAATCGGCCCATCCATAGAGCAGGCTTACAACTATGTATTTACCCTGGCATTACAAGGCATTTCTCAGGATGAACTGGACTTTTTTATGAAACTGTTTGGCCGCATATCAGAGAACTTTGCCAACGTACAAATAAAGGAGTAAAAGCAGCCGATGCTATACCACGATCTGATCGGAGTTTGCCTGTATTTAGGCTTCATCATCGCCATCGGGATGCCAGTGATTCTGCTCAAGGCCTATGGCAATTTGCCTTTTGAGATCACACGCAAGCTGTATCACATCGTAATCACGCTATCGATCCTTCCCTTAGTGAAGGTATTTAGCGCCTGGTACATGGCAGTACTGGCAGCGTTCTTACTCGTATTGATTGCGTATCCGGCGCTCACACTGCTTGAACACTCATCGCTATATCGGCGGATCGCCGTCGAGCGCGGAAGCGGCGAATTCAAAAGAAGTCTCATCATCGTTCAGACATCGATTGCTCTTCTGATCTTCATTTTTTGGGGATTGCATGGAGAAGCCTGGAAGTATATCGCTGTTGTAGCGGTCATGGCCTGGGGATTAGGCGACGCCGCCGCTGCATTGGTGGGCAAGGCGATTGGGCGTCGACGGATTGTACACCCCTGGATTGAGGGGGCAAAGACATACGAAGGGACGCTGGCAATGTACATTGTAGCGGGGTTGATGATATTCCTGACGCTTCTGATCTACGCCGACCAATCCTGGCCGGCAAGTCTCATCGTCGCCGCCCTTGTAGCGCCGGTGAGCGCCACCATTGAGCTGTTTTCCAACCGGGGAATGGATACACTGACTGTGCCGATCTCGACCGGATTGGCTGTCCTATCCCTGATGTCGCTCTTCACCTTCCTGGGCGTGTAATATGGCAGAGCTATCCAAAAAACAGGCGGCCAGCCGTGAAAAGACATTACTGATGGCGCTGCTGTTGAGCGCACCGGGCCCTCTGTTTACGGGGTTCGCCTTAATTTCCAGCCACTCCACGACGCAGCTCGCCGACTTCATCCGGCGCGGGGTGGAATTGGTCGCCTTGTTTCTCTCCTGGTGGGTCTTCTACCAGCTTCAGCGCAACCTGAAACTAAGCCAAACAGATCGGGCGCGTTTAGAGCGCACGGCAGGGATCAGCGTGGCGGGGGCCATGATTTGTTCTGGGGTGGTGATGCTGATTGTGGCTACGTCACGCCTGTCCGCGTATCAGCCAGGAGGCCAGGTGACCCTGGGTCTCATCATCGCCGCGCTTGGGCTGCTGACCAACGGCTGGTTTTGGCGGCGTTACACGGCCCTGAACCGCGAGCAATATAGTTCCGTCATTGCCGCCCAGCAGGGATTATATCGCGCCAAGGCGAGTGTGGACCTGTGCGTGGTCATCGCCCTGGCCGCGGTTGCCATTGCGCCTGCGCACCCGGCAACCCGCTATGTGGATATTCTCGGGTCCGTCATGGTCGCAAGTTACTTGCTGTGGACCGGGCTGCGAATGATGCAGTCCCATCACGGTAACTTCAAAGGGCTGTCTCACCGCTTGCGGGACGTCCCTAGATAAAATTCTTGTCGCCAATTTGAAAGGATTACGATCAATCATGAATTCGGCTGCTCTTAAAACTATTCCAGGACCCGGTACCCTGGAGGCTGTGCGCGGCATACGCCAGAATGATTTTCTCGCCTACATTGGTCAACTATGGCGCACCTATGGCGATACATTCCAACTCCGCCTGGGTCCACGGACGTTAATCTTCGCAATTCACCCTGAAGCCGTTCGCTATATTAACATCACCAATCGCCAAAACTACGACAAACTTGGTAGTTATGATGGTGTACGCCGCTATCTCACCGGCGAAGGGCTCGTTGCCAGTACTGGCGATTTATGGCGGCGACAACGCAGGCTTATGGCGCCGTTTTTCACGCCGCGCGGTGTACAAGCCTATACAGAAATCATGCTCCGTGATGGCTTACGATTACTAAAACGTTGGGAAGATCTGGCACAAAGCGAACAACAGGTCGAAATTGGCGAGGAAATGACATTTGTCACCGCTTCGATCATTCTCAAGGCGATGTTTAGCACCGAAACCGAGGATGCGATTGTGGAGATGAAAGATGCTGTGGAGACCATGGTTGGTTTCACAAATGCCCGTCAAACTTTGGTGAACCTGCCCCTGTGGTTACCCACCCGCACCAACCGCGAATATCGCGCCGCGCGCGATAAAGTGTATGGCTATATCAATGCCCTGATTGCCCAACGCCGTGCTTTGCCTGAACCCCAATGGCCCAACGATTTGCTTACACGCCTCATGCAAGCCCGCGATGATGAAACTGGCGAGGGTATGAAGGAAGGTTTGTTGCGAGATGAGTCTATCACCATGTTCTTTGCCGGACATGAGACCACTGCCCGCACCATGAGCGCGACGTGGTACGCCCTGGCCAGCAATCCCGCGGTTGCGAAGCGGTTGCACGAGGAACTGGATTCCGTGCTGGGGGACCGCTGCCCGACCGTTGAAGATTTACATCGCTTGCCTTACGCCTTACAGGTGATTAAGGAGGTGCTGCGTTTGTACCCGCCAGCGCCGTTTTACGTTCGCGATGCTGTGAACGCTGATACCTTTGATGGGTATGCAATCCCGGCAGGGAGCGCCGTGATGATGTCGCCTTACTACACACATCGCCACCCAGATTTTTGGGAAAACCCGCTCCAGTTTGAACCTGATCGTTGGGCTCCTGAATGCGAAACGACGCGCCATCCATATGCTTATCATCCCTTCGCGGCCGGGCAGCGCATCTGCATCGGCAATAATTTCTCGCTGCTCGAGTCCCACATCCTACTTGCCATGTTAGCCAGACGCTTTGCGCCGCGGCTTGAGGCGGGTTTTAGCCCGCAGTGGGCGATGAAAGGCGTGCTCGTCCCCGTCAATGGTTTCCCTATGATCATAGAAGCGCGCTGAAAACCATACAATTGTAAAAGGAGAACCAGGATGAAAAATATTCAATACACAACCTCGCGTGGAGTTCCGCACCAGAGCATGGAAGAAGAATTCCTTTGCCACAAAAATGGCTCGGAATGGTGGTATTGCACGGGTTTTATTAATGACGAATCGGGCAAGTTGTTCTCGTTCCAGTTCACCCTGGCCCGGGTGCGGATCTATCATATGCAAATGAATATTCTTATGACAGCGCTGACGGACTTTGAAACCAAAAAGCATCATTATGCACAATACCCCATCTTCTTCGGAAAAAATGTAAACATCAGCTCTGAAAAGGTCGGATTTAACGATATAGCGGAAATGAAATTCCTTGGTAAGGAACTGGGACTCAGCATGAAGGACCAGGATTATTCGCTTTCGCTTAAATTTGAGGCAGTCAAATCCCCGGTTTGGCATTGCGAGGACGGCATGCTGAAAATGGGCGTCGATGACCCGAAGGAAAGGACGTACTACTGGTCCTATACCAATCTTGCCGTGTCAGGAAAACTGATGCTTGAGAATAAGGAATATCGCGTGACAGGCAAGGCATGGTTTGACAAACAGGGCGGAACTTATACCCTCACGAGTCGATGGACGAATTGGGAGTGGTTTTCCTTGCGGTTTTTTGATGGCGAAGAAGTTATGCTGTTTTCCTTTCCCCAGGATGATTACCGGGATGGCACTTATATTGAAAAAACGGGGAATTACAGGCGATTGAATGACTATGCCATTACTCCGCTTGGTTTTACCGAAGCGGGCGGGAAAAAATTTTCGTGTGGCTGGAAAGTCGAAATGAAGGGTATAAAAAACGAGCAATACACGATCATTCCCAAAATGGACGGACAGCTAAATCTTTTTTATTTTGAACTGCTTGCGGATGTAAAGGATAAGGATGGCAGGAACGTTGGGTATTGTGTCGTGGAATTACTACCAGGCGTGTATAACGAGAAGATGAAAATTAGCGCGGTATTGGCGCGAGCATAATCGCGAGAGGCTCTGAATAGATCCAAACCTAAAACGGTTGCATTGGTAACACAGAAGGGCACTCATCCTCTCTGCTGAGTGTATAACTTCTTGAGCATCTTCACCGGCAGCACCGCCTGGTGAACGGCTATCAAAGTGCTATGGGATGGGGAGCGCGCTGTCTGCCGTTGCGCAGATACTCCGCACACCAAGCATTACGAACCAAGACCCTATTTCTCTTATTCGGGCGACTCGCAAGGATTCGGGAGTGCATGGGGCGCCATGATAATAAATATCGTAACTTGAATTAATAATCCACCGAGCTATGCCGGTAATGTCGCCCTGGCTTGCAGTTTGGATTATGATTTGAGTTGGAATATTGCGAGCAAATCGTTTTTATGGAAAAGCGGTTATACAGTCAAAGCAACTAGGCCTTCCTATACTTTGACGATTGCAATAGTTGCCCTTTTTATGCTCAACCGGATTGGACACCCGCGCCTTTTGGGTAGACATTAGAACAAGTTTATAGCATGGCGAATACTACCAACGGACTTGCACTTCCACAAAACTATGGGAAAGATCGTCAGTATTCTGAGCAGTGGTATTACTTATCGTTTCTGCACCTCCACACCCTGCTTGCGCAGTCAGCCTTCCACAGCAACTGGCGGGAGTTGGCGATCAGCGTATCCAGATAGCTGTGATCTTCGATCCAGCGCTCACGCCTGCGGATGTCACCGAGCCAGAAAGGGTGATGGCCTGGACGCCAGACTATTTGAGTTCACTAAACAGTTGTTCCTGGAAATCACGCGCGCCGGTTTGACACACCAAAACCGGGGTCCGACGACCGCGGACTTTCTCCAGCATTTCATGCGCCAGCGCTTCTAATACATTGACCGGCGCCGAAGCAAGATTAGCAGCGACGACATCATCTCGAAAAACCGGATTTGGCCGGGAGAGCGCCTACTGCAACCAGATAGATAGCGCTGGTCATAGCGAGCCATGTGGCATAGGATGTTATCCATCCCTCGGAAAATTGTCCTTTCGTCGGGAAGTATCGGAGAACAAGTTGTTTTCCGGTTGGGCCCGCAGCCACGAAGCGTCTCTGACCGTGTAATTTCTTTTAGGAAAGGTAGATCTCTTCATTCCATTATCGTTATTCATCAGATAGACGAAATTTGACTCTGTTCAGCAGTTCGCTTCGATCATCTGACGAGCAGTTTCAACCAGGGAACTGGCTGGACTGCGTGTTGAGGGGCCAAACATGCGCGCGGCGACATATGCGCCATCCATCAATAAAAATAGTGCATTGGCCAATGCATCCGGATCACGCGCGCCGGCTTCCTCTGACAACTGATAGAAGCGCGCCAGGGCGCTTTGCTTGTGCTCCAACGCGACCCGGTGCCCTACGTATTCCGGCTCGGGATACTCAGCGGAGATATTGATGAACGGACAACCATAACAATCGGGTGAAAGTGCATAGCTTTGCAAGGCTTCAAAGAACGCCAGGATTTTTTCGCGTGCAGTCGGAGCATCTTTGATAATTTGCTCGAATTGATCCCAAAAAATCCGGTTACTGTCTTGCAAATAGGCAACGATTAGATCGTCTTTCGATAGATAGTGTCGATAAAGGGTCATCTTCCCGATGCCTGATTCTGCAGCAATTGTATCGACACCGATTGCTCTGTACCCGTGCTGGTAGAACAGCCGGGCGGCGGTCTGGAAGAGTTTTACTTTGGGGGTGGCTTCTGTTTTCAATAAGGTTGCCTCTTGACATGATACAGATTTGTATCGTATAATTCCACCAATCGATACAGACCTGTATCGTACCATAACATTCGGTGAAAATCAATACAAGGAGACGACCATGAAAAGCGGAGTTCTTGGAACGGGTGGGGTTGGACAAACGATTGGCGCGAAGCTGGCAGCGCTGGGCCACGAGGTCATGATTGGCACGCGGGATGTAGCGAAAACGATGGCGCACGCAGAGCCCGGTCCTTTTGGCCAGACGCCATTCAGCGCCTGGCTCAAGCAGAATCCAGGCATCAGGCTCGGGAACTATGCCGAGGCGGCCAGGCACGGAGAAGTAATTATCAACGCCACCAGCGGTACAGGCTCGCTGGACGCTCTGCGCCAGTCAGGCGATGACAATCTCAATGGTAAGATACTGATAGATCTCGCCAATCCGCTGGATTTTTCTAAGGGCATGCCGCCTACACTGGCTGTGAGCAATACCGACTCGCTGGGCGAACAGATCCAGCGAGCGTTTCCCCAGGCGAAAGTGGTAAAAACCCTCAACACGGTAACGGCCAGCCTGATGGTAAACCCG
>JAYRNN010000166.1:0-5546 GCA_041912175.1 Anaerolineales bacterium
CCTTCGAGACATTCCAATGTGGTGGTCTTTCCGGCGCCGTTTGGCCCCAATAATCCGAAAATCTCACCCGGCTCAACTTGTAGGTTCATATCCTGCACGGCAGTGAAGGTCCCGTAAGATTTATGGAAACCTTCGATGACAATTGGATAATTAACCATGAGGACACTCCTTGAACTACGAGGACCCGATTTTCACAGGAATGAGGGTTGAGAAGTTAAAGTAGCTCATCGTTTAGCGACAACCCACACCTATATGATAGCAAATAAAGCGCAAAATTACCTGTCCAATTGGATGGTTTTCCGTCGAAGTTCCCAAGTTGACCCGAAGCGTGTCGTTCTCATCCAACAGTCGTAGGATTTGTTATACTTGCACATTAAAAAAGCCTCTTGTTTTTAATGGTTTCCATCCAATTCGAGAGTTGACTTACAGGAGGTTCTACATGGGTTATAGATACGCAATCGTTGGGTCAGGTCGCCAGGGTACTGCCGCCGGATATGATATGGCGCGCTGGGGTCGAGCCGAGCGGGTTATCATGGCCGACATCAACCCGGTCGCTGCTCAGAACGCCGCCGATCGCATAAACCGCATGATCGGGCTGTCTATTGCCGAGGCGCGCCATGTGGATGTCACCGATTTACGCTCTGTTCGTAAGATCCTAGGAGGTGTGGATTCGTTCCTGAGTGCTGCTCCTTACTACTACAATTTGGGGTTAACCCAAGCAGCCATCGAGATTCAATCCAGTATGGCCGACTTGGGCGGCAACACCGAGCTCACCCGCCCACCCTTCAATTACTCGCTCACTTTTCACATCGCTGGTCTGACGAATGAATACGCTGAGCCGGCTATTTTTCTACGGGATTGGAAGATCCAACAAATTGAACCGATGACTGAGCTTGAGAACATAGAATTTCCACAGCCAATCGGCCGACTAGAGGCATTTGTAACCAGCGGCGGAACAAGCACGATGCCATGGACATTCGAGGGAAAGCTGCGTACCTTGCAAAACCTGACCTTACGCTACCCTGGCCATTACCAGCAACTTCGTGCCTTCTGGGACTTGGGGCTTTGGAGCCAAGAGCCAATCCAGGTAGGCGACCAGAGCATCACGCCGCGCCAGGTGTTTCATGCCCTGTTCGAGCCAAAAGTGGCTCGCGCGCAGGACAAAGATATGGTGATCGTGCGTGTCAAAGCAATTGGGACGAAAGATGGTCGTCCGGCTGAAGCCCTGGTTGAGTGTTTGGACTATTACGATGAAGCTACCGACTTCACAGCCATGGAACGCACCACCGGATGGAGCGCAGCACTGGTCACAGAAATGGCCGCACAGGGAAAGACGCCTCGAGGGGCAGGCGGCGTAGAGGGCTTTGTTCCCGCGCAAGCTTTTGTGGGTGGAATGCGTCTACGCGGTTTGAATATTACCGAGAGCATCACCGCATAGGGATCTTGAGAAGAATCAAAAACTGCGCCGTTCCCGGCGCAGTTTTTGATACTAAATCTCGGGTTTTACGGATCAACCGCAGTGTTGTTCCAGAACCAGTTGAAGGCAAAATACACGTTGCCCTGGGTGCGGATCGCAATACGAGAATGGCCATATAGTTCAGGCGGGATTGGGAAGGTTTTCTTAAGCGTCCCACCGTCGCCAGAATTAAATGAAGTCACATAATAACCCCCGACGCCCTTACCGCCGTATGGGCCCATATATACAGTGAAGTTTGTATTGGCCGGATAGTTGTAGCCTTTGATCGTCACAGTGTTATCGCGCGAGACTGCCAGAATCTGGAACCAGGGGAAACCCGTATAACTTGAGGGGACGCCTCCGCCGCCGGTACCGCCGCCAGCAGTATTGTTAAAGAACCAGTTGAAAGCGAAGAAGCCTGAACCGGTCGTGCTCTGTAAGCGGATGGCAATCTGGTAATCGCCTGCGAGAGCGGCTGGGATCGGGTAAGTAACCACCTTGCTTGCGCCAGTCCCAGAAGAATAATTTCCGACCTTAATTCCGTTCACTCCCCGGCTTCCCATCGGTCCCATCAAAGCCTTGAATTGATCGTTAGCTGGGAAATTGAACGTTTTTATGGTCACCGAGACATCTCTAACGACGCTGACGATCGTAAAATAAGGCGTCGAGGCCGGAGGAACCGGTGGGGCTGGTGGAGGAGCGCCTTGCGCTTTGGAAACACACAATACCTGACCGGTATAAATTTTACCCGGGTTAGAGATGTTATTGATCTTTGCTAGATAGGTCCAACTCACTCCATACTTCATCCCGATCCGAAAAAGATTGTCCCCATGTCGCACGGTATACCATTGTGTGCAACTGGAAGCGTACGCGGGTCGAGCGCTGAAGCCCACTGCTGCCACGAGGATGGTCAGCGCGAGGAACAAAATGCCAATTCTCTTCAACATAGAAACCTCCTTACTGAGTCGATAGATCCATTGTACTGATGCTTGCTTCATAGACGGATGGGTTGCAAGTTTTGTTCCTCTGCTTGGGCGCACCTCCTCCTACATCAATTCAGCGGGGGAGATCGCTAATCGATTCCTGCCTCAAAAAGGCCCTCCCCCGTCACAATTATTATACATAATTTATCAATTCTTGTATACCTTTTCGCAAAAGTAGTTACATCTTGGTTTTGTAAAAAGCAAGGATACAAGGCCTACTTTATCTCAGAACCCGATTACATTTCGTTTATAATATTAATCGGGAACTAATCATCGCAACCGGGCGTCTCATGGAAAGACTATTGATGGAGGTGTATTTTGTCAACTTCTGATCAACAACCAGACCGAGGATTTAGACTCTTGATTATCGGGTTAGCTGTACTGGCAGTGTTGCTGATCTGCGGAGCTGCGTTTGCAGGTTACATGGTATTCTTCGATCGCAACGAACCAACCCCAGACCCATCGATTGTCTATACGCAAGTTGCCCACACCGTTGTCGCCCAATTAACCCAGGACGCTGGCGCCACGGCTGTCGCCCAACTTACTCAGATCGCCCAGGCCGTTAGAACCCTCGAGACGCTCCCGACAGATACCCCTGCCCCAACCTTCAGTACCCCAACCTCAGGCGTGCCAACTTTAGTGTTTCCTGCCACGGCTACGCCCTGGATCCTGCCCACTCCGACGCCAACATTTGTGTATCTGCCCACTGCCACTACCGCGCCGGCCACTCCATGCGACCAGGCTGCTTTTGTTAAAGACGTTACGATCCCTGACAATTCTGTGATACCCGCTAACACGCGCTTCACGAAGGTATGGCGTGTCCGTAACGACGGCGCCTGTACCTGGGACGCCAGCTACGCCCTGGTTTTCAATAGCGGCGCCCCCATGACAAACAATTTGACCATCCTCGTTCCTCGTGTTGTTCTGCCCGGACAAACCGTGGACTTGGGCGTGGAAATGGTCGCTCCTGGCTCGCCAGGCCAATACCAGAGCAACTGGTTGATGCGCAACTCGCGTGGAACCTTATTTGGTTTTGGCCCTAGCAGGACGGACACAATCTTCGCCAGGATTCGCGTGCCAAGCTCTCCGAACCCGAACCCCGGCTACGCCTTTGATTTTGTGGCAAATTACTGTAACGCGCAATGGCGCACTGAAAATGGCTTAATCGGTTGTGCGGGGCCTACGAACAGCCAAAACGGCTCAGTGATATCGCTAAGTGATCCTCCCTTGGAGACGCGCACGGAAAATGAACCCGGTCTTTGGGTACGGCCCAACCAGTCTGCCAACGGCTTCATTGCCGGTTATTATCCCACCTACCTGGTGAAATCGGGCGATCACTTCGTTACAGAGCTGAGCTGCATGAGTGGTTCAAACGCTTGTGACGTTACCTTCCGTCTGGATTACCTACTTCCCAATGGATCTTCGGGGAATTTAGGCGCCTGGCGAGAGGTTTACGACAACCACACAACCATTGTCGATATCAATCTCGCTTCGCTAACCGGCCAATCGGTGCAGTTCATCTTGCGTATGCAGAACAACGGAAATGTCAGCCAAGCCAACGGCATCTGGTTCCTGCCATCCATCCGCAACACGCCGGTCCCGCCCACATCGCTGCCGCCGACCGTCACGCCAACGGCCACGCGTACACAAGCGCCCCCTCCGCCGACCGTTACTTATACCCCAACGCCAACTCTTACCGTTGTCCCCTACCCGTATCCGAGACCCTGATGAGCATGTTAACCATCTGGACGGTGCAAAACGCCATCCAGATGGTTATTTATGCCTCAAATTTCTTCGATGTCGAGGGAAATACGCTGCGCGTAACGCTTCGCAAGCTGACGTGTAATCGCGCCGGGTAGACCTGATCCGACCACCCAATCGTTGATCTGGCGCACCGGCAAGACCCCCCGGCTGGCGCTGGTAATGAAAGCCTCCTGTAGTTGATCCGCTTTCGTCAAGGGAAAACTAGCCAGGTGCAATACGATGCCGGCCTGGTGGATTTCATCGAGGACAAGCTGACGAGTGATTCCCGAGAGCACCCCTTCTTCCGCCGTCCATACTTCTCCATTCAGGACTGCAAAGAAGTTAGAGCTTAACCCCTCCAGGATATGGCCTGCCTCATCCACCATTAAGGCCTCATCGACATCTCCAGGGAATGTTTGCCGTAGATTTTGCGCGCCAACCATGGTTCTGGTAAGCTTGGCCTTGGGGTTCAGGCGAACGTAATCACATGTGATCACTTTCACCCCTTCTTCGTAAGCCTGGGCAGGCGGCGTACGCAGCTCCTCGCACAGGATATATGCCGTGCCTGGTTGCTCCTGTAAGTCGATAAATAATCGCAGACGCAGTTCACGGCCTGGCAGATAGGCAACCACAGCCAGGCGCAGCGCCTGCCGCAATAACTTCCTCTCCAGCTTGAGCGGTTGGCCCGCTAACTGAGCTGTCTGTTCCAGGCGCTCAAAATGAGCTTCAAGAGGCAGCGTTTTATAGCGCTCGAAGGTACGCAGGGTAGTGTAAGCCCCATCCGGTAGTTGAGCCTGGGCCGAGTCCAAAGAAATCCGTGCCCGATTCGGATAGGCTTCTTGCAGCACTGCTCCCACCGGGGTGACTTCGACACGCCAAACTCGTATTGATTCCTGTGGCATCATTCGACTGGAGGTTCTAAATGCACAAATACATCCACGACATGCTCCACTCGCCTGGAAAGTTGGTGTTCAATCTGCGATGATAGTAAATGCGCCTCGCTAACGGGCAAATCAGCGACCAGATTGCATTCCAGAGTGATATGGAGGCTGATATGATCAGACAAGCTGCGATAAACCTGGATATGATGTGGATTACACACACCGGACAATCCCTCGATTACTTGCTCGATTTCGGATTTAACCACTCGTTCCAATTCCACAGGCGCTGGCTCGGTCTCCTGGACCTGATTGGTAGCCATTTCGATATGTGTATGTACTTCACTGAGTTCTGGCAAACGATGGCGCAAATCATGCTCCAGGCGATCCACTAAGCCATGCGCCTGTGCCAGGGTTAAGGCTGGGTCAGCCCCCAGATGGGTCTCCAGGTAAAGGTGGCCTTCGGTGCGATAAGTGCTGGCTTCA
>JAYRNN010000167.1:0-6742 GCA_041912175.1 Anaerolineales bacterium
GCGATGAGCGGCCGTTATATTCATTAACCTCATAGTGATACATCAAATCAATTCGCTCGGGCATTTGTTCCGCCCAATGACCTTGCTGGAAGGCGATCGCCGGATAGGTGATACGCCTATCGCTGACTTCCAACCGGAGATGATTTTTTTCGCGTCCGATTTGCACGGCTCGCCGGACGTCCAGGTCGCGCGAGACAAAGACCGCAGGTGGGTTTTGCTGGCCTGTAGGTTCCAGCAGTTTGAGGTCGTCCAGTATCGCCGGTTTAAGCTCAAAGAGTGGGATTTCAAGGTCAGCTTGTAAAGTACGGCGCAGGTCGCGGTTGTCCAGCTCGCGCTGCGTGATTTCTTGCAAGCGCTCCACCAGTTCTGCCAGGTTCTCATTGCGCACTGTAAATCCGGCCGCGGCGGCATGCCCGCCATGTTTGACCAGCAGGTCGGCGCATTGATCGAGCGCCTCGGTAATATGAAATTCGGGGATGCTGCGGCACGAGCCGCGCGTGAATTCATCATCCTGGTGGGCGACGACTGCCGGGCGGTAATAGCGCTCTGTCAGGCGTGAGGCGGCTAACCCCACCACGCCGGGATTGAAATCGGGACGGGCGGCGAACAACAACAGCGCCTGCGGATCTCCGGCCAGGGCCAGGGCCTCCGCTTGCTGCTGGATTTCTTGGGTCAGGCGCTGGCGCTCCCGATTCTGATTGTCGAGCTGTTGGGCTAGCAAACCGGCCGTGCCGAGATCGTGCGTGGTGAGCAATTCCAATGCTGCGTTGGCAGAGTCCAGGCGTCCGGCGGCGTTCAAGCGTGGCCCGAGCGAAAAACCGATCTGCGAGGCGTTTAGGGTTTCCGGCCTCACCCCCGCCGCGCCCATCAGTGAGATCAGACCCTGGCGCAACGGGCGATGCAATACTTCAAGCCCTTTGCGCACCAGGGTCCGGTTTTCGCCGGTCAGTGGCGCCATATCAGCTACGGTGCCCACAGCCACCAGGTCAAGGTAGTTTTCAACCGGCGGATTATTGGGCCCCATCAAGGCGCTGGCCAGCTTGTAAGCCAGCCCGACCCCGGCCAGGTCTTTATCTGGATAGCGATCGTCGTCCTGTTTGGGGTTAATTATCGCCAGCGCCTGCGGCAGCTCCTTGCCAGGTTGGTGGTGGTCGCTGATGATCAGATCCAGGTCGATCTGCTTGGCAAATTCAGCTTCCGCCAATGAGCGAATGCCGCAATCCACGGTGATCACCAGGCCTATGCCATCCGCCTTCAGGCTTCCCAAGGCCTCGACGTTCAACCCGTACCCCTCATCGAAGCGGTTGGGGATATAGCCAGCGACATCGGCCCCCAATTCCTTCAATGCCTCGCTCAGCAACGCCGTGGCGGTCACGCCATCCGCGTCATAATCGCCATAAACGACGATGCGCTCGCCGTGTTGGATCGCCCACTGGATGCGTTCCACACCCTCGGGGATTCCCTTCATATTTACGGGAAGACTGCCCTCGGGGGGCAGCGCTTCCAGGTATTGGCGGGCTTGTTCGTGGGTCTGAAAGTTGCGGTTATACAGAATTTGGCGCAGCACCGCTGAATAGCTGTGCAGCGCTTGCCTGGCAACCTCAGGCAGCCTGGGCTTGATTACCCAACGTTGGTCATGGCTGAGCATATGGCTAGGCCGGGTAAAGCTCACGGCCCAGGGTCAACGCGCCTACCAACCCGGCTTCGTCCCCAAACTTCGCCCGCATAATCTTCAGGTTCTCCAGGTATTCAGGCGCCATGACATGCGTTTCCAGGGCGCGACGCAGCGGGGTCATCAAGAAATCTCCGCTCAGGGAGACTCCACCGCCGATCACCACTGCGGTAGGGTTGAAGATATGCAGGATGCTGGCCAGGGCGATGCCCATATAAGTCCCAGAGCGGGCCAGGGCCTGGATCGCCAGCTCGTCGCCGGCTTCGGCGGCACGGCTGATCATCTTGCCCGTCAGCGGCTCGTCCTTGGGCAGGCTGGAGATGGCTCCGCGGCCGATCTGTTCTTCGATCCAGCGCAACATGGCCGTGCCAGATGCCAGGACTTCCAGGTGCCCCGCCTGGCCGCAGCCGCACAGCGGCCCATTGACCAATACGGTCACATGGCCAAGCTCGCCGGCCAGGCCGCGCGCCCCCAGCAGCAGCTTATCCTTGACGACAATACCGCTCCCAATCCCGGTGCTGACCGTCAGGTAGATCATGTCGTGGTGCCCTTGCCCGGCGCCATAACGCCATTCGCCGAGGGCGGCCATATTGGCGTCATTCCCCAGGGCTACCGGCGTTTGAAAGTGTTCTTCAAGGATCTGCTTGAGCGGCAGGTTCTCCCAGCCTGGGATATTGGGGCAGTTGATCACCATGCCTTGATAGGGGTCGGTTGGCCCGGGTACGGCTACGCTGATAACTTTGACGCCGCCTTCTTGGGGCCAGATGCCGCGCAACAGGCCAATCAGGCGCTCCAGTGGGGTGTTTTCTTTCCCCTGGGTATGGATCCGGTTAACCTCTTTGGCCGTCAGGCCTTCAGGGGGGTAGCAGGCCGCACGTAAACGTGTCCCACCAATGTCTACAGCAATATAATGGCTCATGGCGCAAAGTATATCATGGTTGACGTCCTGGCTAAAGGCTGCTATGATCAAAAGGTAATGAACAACCCAAAACCTTCCTTTTTTCAACGGCTCAAAATCCGCTGGGCCGGGTTTTCGCGTTGGCTGATCCCCGGTTTGGGCGTCAAGCGTTGGCTTTTACTTGTCCTGATGGGCACGACCTTGATCGGGGTCGGTTTGGGGGTCATCATCCTGGAAATTTACCGCACTGCCCCAGAGACCTGGTGGCTGCCGGCGCTTTCGGCCGCCTCGCTGCGCTTCCTGCCCCGCCCGCTGCGCGCCTTAATTTTTGGCGGTCTGGGCTTTGGGTTGATCATTTGGGGCGTGCTCGAGATGAACCGTTCTCTGATGCGACCGTTTATGCGCTCCGGGCACTCGGTTGTCGATAAATTATGGTCGCACCGCCACCGTGGGCGCGGGCCGCGTATCGTGGCTATCGGAGGCGGGCACGGCCTGGCCACCCTGCTGCGCGGCCTGAAGGAGCAGACCGCCAACCTGACCGCGATCGTGACCGTCGCGGATGATGGCGGCTCGTCCGGGCGACTGCGGCGAGATCTGGGCATTTTGCCGCCTGGCGACATCCGCAATTGCCTGGCCGCTTTGTCCAGCGATGAGGCCCTGCTGGCCCAACTTTTCCAATATCGCTTTCCGGATGGCGCGTCTGGCCTGGACGGCCATTCATTCGGCAACCTGTTTATCAGCGCCCTGGCCGATATCACCGGCAGCTTCGAAGAGGCAGTGGTGGAATCGGGGCGCGTGCTGGCGATCGAGGGCCGCGTGCTGCCCGCCACATTAAATGACGTACGCTTGCTGGCCGATGTAGTTTTGCCGCAGTCTGGCAACGAGATCCGTGTGGCCGGCGAGAGCCAGATTCCTGAAAGCCCGGGTAAAATCCGCCGGGTTTGGCTCGAGCCGAACGACCCGCCGGCTTTTCCGCAGGCGATCCAGGCCATCCTCAACTCCGACATGATCGTGATCGGCCCGGGCAGCCTGTTCACCAGCTTGCTGCCAAATTTGTTGGTTTCCGACCTGGCCGACGCCATCCGGGTCAGCCGCGCCTATAAAGTCTATGTTGGCAACATTGCCACGCAGCGCGGCGAGACCGAGGATTTCAGCCTGGACGATCATATCCACGTACTGGACGAACACATCGGCGGGCGGCTATTCGATGTTGTCGTAGCCAACAACAATTTTTCGATGAGCCTGCCGGAGGGAATCCAGTTCGTCAGCGCCAGCCCAGAGTTGCGCAACTACACCCGGGTAAAGTTTGCCGATCTGGTGGATGAAATGCACCCCTGGCGGCATGACGCGCGCAAATTGGCCCAGATTATTGTGGATTTATACATGGAAAAGACTGGACCTCTGGTAGAATAGAATGTTGGATAAACAACTAATTTAATTTCCTACCGCGTTGTGCGTCCGAGCAGCTCAACTCGATAGGAAAAATCTAAAGCAACAAAAAAATTTTTAGGAGGCTTTCCCATGACAGTAAAAGTAGGTATCAATGGTTTCGGCCGCATTGGCCGGCAGGTATTGAAGGCGATCCAGGAACGTCACCCCAACGCGATCGAGGTTGTGGCCTTCAACGACATTGGCGACATGAAGACGATGGCGCACTTGCTCAAGTATGACACCAACTACGGCAAGTTCCCAGGTACGGTCGAAGTCGCCGGCGAGCACCTGATCGTCAATGGCAAGGAAATCAGGGTCTTTAAAGAGACCGACCCTGCAATGATCAAATGGGGCGACCTGGGCGTCGATATTGTGATCGAGTCCACCGGCCTGTTCACGATCAAGAAAGACGGCGTGAATAAGAAGGGTAAAACCGTCAAGGGCGCTGAGAACCACATCACCGCCGGCGGCGCCAAGAAAGTCATCATCTCGGCCCCCGCGGAGGGCGAAGACATCACCATCGTGATGGGCGTCAATGAAGACAAGTACGATAACGCGCTTCACCACGTTATCTCTAACGCTTCCTGCACCACCAACGGCCTGGCGCCCGCCGTCAAGGTCGTCCAGGACAAATACGGGATCGTGCGCGGCTTCATGTGCACCATCCACTCCTACACCAACGATCAGAAAATCCTGGATATGCCGCACAGCGACCTGCGCCGCGCCCGCGCCGCAGCCGCAAACATCATCCCCACCACCACCGGCGCGGCCAAAGCCGTCAAGCTGGTCATCCCCGAGCTGGCCGGTAAGCTGGATGGTTACGCCCTGCGCGTCCCCACCCCCACTGTCTCCGTGATCGACCTGA
The DNA here is from genome assembly GCA_041912175.1 of Anaerolineales bacterium. GTDB lineage: Bacteria > Chloroflexota > Anaerolineae > Anaerolineales > UBA4823 > CAZAGA01. Next base: position 4,867 of record JAYRNN010000167.1, read on the forward strand.
CCGCCGAGCTGGAGAATCCCGTTTCCACCGAACAGCTTCGCCAGGATTTCCGCGACGCCGCCGCTTCCCCGCGCTTGAACGGCATTTTGGGCGCCACGGACGAACCGTTGGTGAGCATGGATTTCAAGGGCGACGAACGCAGCTCTATCGTCGACTTGCCCTTCACTTCCGTCCTGGGCAAGGAAGCCGGAACTTTCATTAAGCTGGTCACCTGGTACGACAATGAGTGGGGATATTCCTGCCGCACCGCCGACCTGGCTGCTCTAATGGCTGCAAAGCTCTAATATCTGAATGTATCTATCCTAAAAATTTCGGGCTACGCCCGAAATTTTTAGGATAGACCCAAAGGAAAACCCATGTTTAACAAAAAAACGATCCGTGATATCGATTTAAAAGGCAAAAAAGTCCTCGTGCGCGTGGACTATAACGTCCCGATCAAAGAAGGCAAAGTCACCGATGACACGCGCATCGTCGGCTCGCTGCCCACCCTGAAATACCTGCTCGACCAGGACTGCGCCCTGATCCTGTTCTCGCACCTCGGTCGCCCCAAAGACGGCCCCGATCCCAAGTACACCATGCAGCCGACCGCGGTCAGGCTTTCTGAGCTGCTCCACAAGCCGGTGCAGTTCGTCGATGAGTTCATCGGTCCCAAGGCCCAGGCTGCGGCTGCCGCGCTCAAACCGGGCGAGATCCTGGTGCTGGAAAATACGCGCTTCCTGCCCGGCGAGACCAAAAACGATATGGAGATTGCCCGCCAGCTCGCTTCGATGGGCGAAGTATTCGTCATGGACGCCTTCGGCTCGGCCCACCGTGCGCACTCCTCCACCGAGGGCGTGGCTCATTTCCTGCCCGCGGTGGCTGGCTTCCTGATGGAAAAAGAAATCCAATACCTTGGCGCGGCGATTGCCGACCCGAAGCGCCCCTTCGTCGCCATCCTTGGCGGCGCCAAGATCAGCGATAAGATCGGCGTGATCCGCAATTTGCTCCAGGTCGCCGACCAGGTCTTGATTGGCGGCGGGATGGCCAATACCTTCTTCAAGGCGGAGGGCTACCCGGTGGCCGATTCCTTGGTCGAAGATGAAGCCCTGGAAACCGCGCGCGAACTGCTCGGCCAGGGGTCGCAGAAGCTGCGCCTGCCGGTTGATCTGGTCATCGCCGACAAATTCGAAGACGGCGCCCAGAAGAAGACCATCCCGGCCGGGCCGGTTCCCGCAGGCTGGCGCATCCTGGATATCGGGCCGGAGACGGTCAAAGCCTATGCCAAGGCGATCCAGAGCGCCGGCACGGTGGTCTGGAATGGGCCGATGGGCGTCTTCGAAATGCCAAACTTCGCGGTAGGCACCTTCGGCGTCGCCGAGGCGGTTGCCCAAAGCAAGGCGGTCTCTATTATTGGCGGCGGCGACTCGGTTGCCGCCATCAACCAGGCCGGCCTGTCGGCAAAAATTACCCACATCTCCACCGGCGGCGGCGCCTCGCTTGAAATGCTCGAAGGACTGACCCTGCCCGGCGTGGCCGCTCTGCTCGATCGATAAGCCTGCGCTCGTTAAATCATTAGGGAGAAAAACTTATGAGTAGAAAACCGTTTGTCGCCGGAAACTGGAAGATGTTCAAGACTGTAGCCGAAGCGCGCCACCTCGTCTCTGAGCTGGTGCCCGGTCTGCAAGCCATCGCCGGCGTAGAAAAAGTGCTCTGCCCGCCGTATACCGACCTGTTGGCGGTGCGTTCGCTGCTGGAAGGCAGCGATATCGGCCTGGGCGCCCAGGATATGCATTGGGAAGAGCAAGGCGCCTTCACCGGGGCGATTTCCCCGGCCATGGTAGCCGAGCTGTGCCAGTACGTCATCATCGGCCACTCGGAGCGCCGCCAATACTTCGGA
>JAYRNN010000168.1:0-5878 GCA_041912175.1 Anaerolineales bacterium
ACCGATTCCGACAACTACCAAAAAGTGGACGGCATGCGCCGGATTCAGTGGACGGCTTCCATCGGATTAGGTGGACGACATGCTCCGGATTCGGTGGCCGCTTTGCCCCGGATTACGCAACAAGCGCCCGTGGGCTTTGTAGCCGCCTTTTTCAGAGAAGGGCACGGCAGCAAATGCGAGAGGGTCATCGGGGCGATAGAAGTAATCGAAGACATACCAGGCATCAAAAGCGGCGTCAAAAGTGCCAATGCGGGGTTTAAAGCCCAAAACCTGCTCTGTTTTGCTCAGTAGCGGGAAGAAATATGACAAATCGGCGTGGTCAAAGGTCTGGGTAAGTTCAGCGAGGATGAGTTCGCCCCAGCCAGGGATCTTGGTGACCACAATGCCGGAGCCGTAGCCCCAGTAAAATTCGCCGACTTTGACAAACTCAGCGCTTTGAGGGTTGGTGGTTGGCGTGGCAGGCGCATTTTGGATGACAGGCTGTTTTTTGCGTTGGTTGTGCTGGCGTTTACAGCCCAGCTTGCAATCCAAATCGCCAGCGGGCTGCCTGGTTTTGTCATAGCGGGTTTCGATATACGCTTTCGGGTTATTCTCTTTGACCCAGGCCAAGATGTGCTTAGTATCCAGGCTGATACACTCGCCGATTTCGAGGTTGTGCTGGCGCAGTTCCTGGCGGATCAAGCGCACGGTATCGGCCAACAAGAACTGCAAGGCTGTATTGGGCATTTCGCGCAGCATGCGGGTGAAGTGGCGTTGCGTGGGCAGGCTGGCGTCCGGGTCAAAACCGCAGGGATGAGCCCTGGAACGAACCGCATGGAAGCCGAGCAGGGGTATGAAACCGGGATGCTCCACCAGATAGCGGCGCAGTGCGCCAATCGTAAACAGACCTTCGTTGAGCTTGACCAGCATGGCGGCAGAGAAAGCGGCATATGAAATAGCTGGCTGCACCCAATGCCTTAACAGGTTGCGTTCAGGAAAGCGTCCCCAATCCAAAGGGCCGAGTAATTCGAGTGTGCGCATCACGGTGGGCGTTTCAGCCACAAGAGGCGGCAGCAGTTCTGGATGCTCCCACCAGGCGTGTAAGTCGGCGCAGGTAGGCTGACCGGGCTGAAAAAGCGCCTGAAAGCGGCTCCCCAAAGCCTGAAATGGGGATAAAATAGGATTGCCTGTCATGGTTTTTCTCCTTTCGAGCAAAAAATGGTTGTTGGTACACTCATTTTAGCCCGGGAGAGGCATGACAGGTTTCGTAACCAAGTTCTGGTTGGTTACGTTTTTTAGAAAGCCTGGCCTGGTTGGTTACGCAGTGGTTACGAAAATACGTAACCATGCAATTCGTTGGTTACGTTTTCCGTACATTCAAAATCGGTTGGTTACGCCTTGATTACGTTCGGGCGTAATCATCGTTTTCGTTGGTCTAAGCCTCTATTGGTAGATTGAAATCCATTCTGGGTCCTGATATTCTTGTATAAATCCTACAGATTGTGAGATATAACGCATGTTTAAACCAAAAACGACCATTTCTGGTCGTCTGGAAATTAGTAGCGGGGAGTGGATTCGAACCACTGACCTTCGGGTTATGAGTTCGAATCTCAATTCCGTGCACTTTCACGAACAAACTCGGCAGCTCAGCAGATAAATACTTTCCCAAGCAGATTGAACACGCCGGTTTTCTTCAGGATGAAAGTGAAGGATTAATGCGTCTCACGCTTCGAGCCATACCTTTGGGCATATACCCGGGTAACGATTGCGCCGAACAAGAATATTTGCGCAAAGTAATAAATCGTGATCATCAACACCGCAAACGCGCCAGCCGCCTGGAAGGCTGAGCTGACCCCGCCTAACTTGAAATACAAGCCGATCACCAGCCCACCAAGAACCATCAGAAAGGTAGCCACGAGCGCTCCAGGCCAGACGTCCCGCCAGGCAAGCTTAATATCCGGCAGCACCTTGTAAATGAAGGCATTCGCCAGGACGATAACCGCCAGCAGCGCAAGGATATTGAGGACAGACACCAATCCGCTGTTGGCAAAAAAAACTTCCACAATGGATCCGAACCAGGCAAAGATCAGGTTGACCATCGTAAGTAAGACAACCATCAGTCCTAATGCGATCACCATGATAAATGCAAATAACCGCTGCCGGATGATGGCAATCCTGTTCCCCACCTGGACGAGCGGAACTCCCCAGATTCTGTTCAACACATACTTGAGCTGCATGAACAAGCCCATGGCTGCAAACAGGAGTGAAATCAAGCTGACGATCGATATGATCCAGGATCCACCTTCGTTGGCAGCCGCAATGGCGGATACTGATTCCTTGATAAAAGTCGCTGTTTCCGTACCCAAGACTGCCTCGATGCGCGCGTAGAATTGTTCCGCGGCTGCCACTTCGTTGATAAAAATACCGGCGATCAAATAGGCAAGATAAATCACCGCCGCAAAGGAGAACATCCCGAAATAGGCCAGGGCGGCCGCCAGTTGATTGGGCTTTTGGGTGACCCAGATTTGGGAAATTTCTTTAATAAAACTTTTAATCGACGGCAGTTTATTCATCGCGACAGCCCTTGGTCTTTTTCAGCTAACTGGCAGCATCCTGCTCCGTCGACGACTGCGCCAGCCAATCGTTTGCAGCCTGAAGCGCGGTGTTGCCGGCTTCGCCGATTGAATCGGTGGCAGGAAAGATGTTTTCTGGGCCGAGGAGGTCGATCAATCCGGTTCGTTCGAGCTGGTTGTGCAGCGCTGGCGAAACCCCCGCCAAGATCAGCTTGCCTGAATGGCTTTGCAGCCCTTCAGCATAGCGGCGTAAGACTTCGTTCACCGTACTGCCAACATCCTCGCTTCCGCGCAGCAGTAAAATGACCACCGCCCGGGTGGCGTCTTCAACTTTAGGCAAGTTGTTCTCTAATGACGCAGCCGCGGCGTAGAAAAGATTGCCATAAGCATACAGGAAGGTCGCCTTACCTGATTCCAAGTGTTTTGGCGCTGGCCGCTCAACTGGCCAGCCATTCGGCTGGGTCACCCACTCGACAACCTTGATCGTATTGGACTGCTGGAATACAAAGAGCAGGATCGAGATCACAACACCGAGCAGCACCGCATACTGCAGCGGCATGACCAGCGTGGAGGCAAAGGTGAGCGTCATCATGGCGCGCGCAACCGTGTTCGTCTGCCACACGGTCTGGATGGCTTTCACATTGACCATTTGAATGCCGGCGACGATGACCAGCCCGGCCAGGGCCGGCATGGCGACCAGCTCAACCGCATTCGCAAACAGCAATACGATGATTGTAACCGCGATGCCGGCAAAGATATTTGCCCAACGCGAACGCGCCCCGGCGCTGATGACCAGCGCCGTACCCGAGCTGGATCCGCCGGCGGGAATACCGCCGAACAAGCCGCCTGCCAGGTTAGCGGCTCCCTGGCCCAGAAAATCGCGCGAGATATCCGAAAATTTTCCGTCAGGGTTGGGGAAGGTCTGGCTGACGCCCGCCCCCTGCACGATGCCGATGATCCCAATCGAGATCGCCGGTACGATCAGCTTGCCGATCAGGGTTAAATCTGGCAGCACCGGTTTTGGAAAGGCGCGCGGGATATCGGCGACATCTCCCACCAATTTAATACCGATGGCGAAAAATTCGTTCAGCAGGAATGCGGTCCCTGAAGCCAGCAGGAGGGAAAGGATCAAGGAAAACTTAGACAGCCGCGTTTTTCCCAAAAAGTAGATCAGCGCGACTGTCAACAGACCAATCGCCAGCGTTGCCCATTCGATCGACTCGGAGTTCAACACCAGGTCGGCTAATTGTGCGATTTTGCCCGAGTAGTCGCTGTAATAACCGGTGAAATCGCCAAGCTGGCCGATAACGATCAGAACGGCTACGCCGGTCATAAAACCGGTCATCACCGAAAACGGGATAAAACGGGTTATCCAGCCCAGGCGCAGCAGGCCCAAAATAATCTGGAATAAGCCGATCAACAACACCAGAGTCACCAGGATGGTTCCCCGGTCGCCCGACGGATAAGTGACCAACGTGTCGCCGGCCGCCACCGCCAGGGCGCTGGTCGTCGAAATGTTCATAAAAACTGAACTGGTGAACAGCGCCCCGACCGGGGTCGCCAGCATCAAGGTGTACAAGCCGAACACAGGATTGACGGCCGCCAGCAAGGCGTGAGCCATGGACTGTGGGATGTTCACCAGGGCAAAGGTCAGGCCGGCCATTAAGTCGGCGGTCAACTGTTTGTTTTTCGGTTTGCTCGTTTCCATGGTACTTTTCCTTATGGTTTACTCACATTGTCCTTTGACTCACGATCAGAATCGTCGGGTTCGAAGGTGTCTTTCACTTTACCCCACAGGCCTTTTACATGTTGCGCCGCCGCCTGTCTTTCCTCCTTTTTCTCCTCACCCGTATACCTCATTAAAATTGCAATCGGTCGCGTGGCTTCGAAATTCTCCATCACGATCAGCACAAGCAAAGTCATCGGCACCGCCAGGATGGCGCCAACGCCGCCTAACAGATATCCCCAAATAAACAAACCGACAAACACCACCAAGGGTGAGATCCTCAATTTATCGCCCATGATCTTCGGTTGGACAAAATTTTGGATGCCCCCATTGATCAAGATAAATCCGACGGCAACGATCAAGGCGGTTGGCAGGCCAAACTCAGCGTAAGCCATCAGAACCGGCGGGATCAAAGCAATGATGAAGCCGATCGAAGGGATATATCCCATGAACCATGCCAGCAATCCCCACAGCAAGGCATAATCCACACCCAGGACCAGTAGAAAAATGGTGTCGCCCAGGCCAACCAGGAAATTGATCCCGGTCAGAACAGTCATGTACTTGCGTACATCCTCGGTGAGCTGAGCCACGCGTTTGATGTTGGACGAACCCGGATCCAGGCCCATCCGGGAGGGCGCCGGTAAGGCCAGGGCGGCGCTGATCATAAAAAAGAAAATCACCAAAGCCAGTCCAAATGTGACCAGGATATTCAAAATGCTCGTCAAGAAGCCTTCTACAAGCGGCCCGATCGATTGGGTCGCTTGCTCAATTTGAATACTCACCGTAGCGTCCCCGCCAGAGGCTGCATCCTGGCTGGCCTGGGTCGACGCTTGCTGTTCGTACACCGGCAGCTCGGTTGACAGTTTGGTAATCGAGAAAAAGACCGTTGCAATCACCAATGCCAGGAGTAAGACGACCATCAAGATGGTCAACACCAGCGACAGCCATCCCGGCAGTCCACGCTTCGCCAGACTGCTGGGGACTGGTAGCACGGTGATCGTGATCACAGCCGCCAGCAGGATCGGATTTAATATCGAGGCAGAGCCGCGAACCCCGAACAAAATCACAACGATGCTTGCAAGCGCCACCAGATAAATTACCCCACGCCCTTGCGAATTATTCATTCTGTTTTCTCCATAAGCCTGACTCATCCATCCTCGAATCCAATTGATCGGCATCCTTCCGGTCAGCCTGCGCGGTTTCTCGCCACAGTAGATCAGGGTTTAGCTGCGTTCTGCCGCGCCGGTTAATTTTAGCATCAGGGCTTCACTGCTGCGTTGGATGAGCTGGCGATCCTGCTCAATCAATTTGCCAGCCTGGCTTTCTGCCTGGATCAGGCTTACCTGGCGCATCAACTCCTGGTTCACTTTAGAGGAGTATGGGTGTATTTCGCCTACCCCTACCGCAAGCGAACCTACCTCGCGACGAATGGCATCAATCGCCTCCAGCATGTGCCGCATGACGCTGGCATTATCGCAGCTGCAATGACGCAGCATGTCGAATGCGCTACTGAACAGCTCTTCAAAGGTAACCGGCTCAAAAATCAGACACAGCCGGCCTTCCCGATCGTAGAAACGAGGATCTCTCTCACCCTGGCGAA
>JAYRNN010000169.1:0-5020 GCA_041912175.1 Anaerolineales bacterium
AGGAACTGGGCGGCGGCCTGATCCACAGCCAGGAGAGCGGGGTCAGCCATTTCCTGGCCAAAGACGATCGTGAGTGCCTGGCGAAGGTGCGCGAGCTGCTCAGTTACTTGCCCTCCAATAACCAGGAAGATCCCCCGTACGTCCGGCCGATCGATGACCCGGAGCGACGTTGCCCAGAGTTGGAGCAAATCGTTCCTACGGATGCCTATAAATCGTATGATGTGCATAAGGTGATTGCCAGCATCGTCGATGATGGGCGCTTTTTAGAAGTGCACGCCCTGTGGGCGCAGAACATCATCATCGGATTTGCTCGTCTGAATGGCTGGGTGGTTGGGATCATTGCCAACCAACCGATGGTGCTGGCAGGTACGATCGATATCAACGCTGCGGTCAAGTCATCGCATTTTATCCGCATCTGCGATACCTATAATATTCCGATCATCACCTTGCAAGACGTTCCGGGCTTCTTGCCGGGCCGGGCGCAAGAGTATGGTGGGATCATCCGCAACGGCGCACGCATGATCTATGCCTACAGCGAAGCGACCGTCCCCAAGCTCTTGGTGGTCTTACGCAAGAGCTACGGCGGCGCGTATTGTGTGATGAGCAGCCGCGGCCTGCGCGGCGATTTGCTGTATGCCTGGCCAAACGCCGAATTTGCCGTGATGGGCCCGGATGGCGCGGTCAATATCTTGTATCGCAACGAGCTGAAACAAAGCCCCGATCCGACCGCGCGCCGTAAAGAATTGATCGCCGATTTTCAAGAGAATTTCAACAATCCTTACGTGGCGGCCGCGCGAGGTTTGATCGATGATGTGATCGAGCCGCGTGACACACGCCGGGTTTTAATTAATTCTCTGGAACTATGCCTTTCAAAGCAAGAACGACATATTTCCAAGAAACATGGCATCTCGCCGACCTGAACGGTTTGCGTCAATAACAGCCAGGCTATTCCACAAGCGAAGAGGGGAAATCGGGTTCACCTATCGTCGGTGGTGAAAATTACGCTCGCCGCTGACCTTGCCTGGTCTTTTATTCGATGAAATTGGTAGGCTTAAATCTGCATTAATTAACTAAATTTTTACAGGGTTCATCACGATTGGTTGGTATATTTGGATAGATTTCATCAATTATTTATCTCACATTATTTGTTGCGTAAAAACTGGTAAAACTGGGTTGAATTGACTGCCGGGTTTTATCTCGATTGGAGATCTTCGGAGTTGATATGCAAAACGGCCCGCAAAACGACCTTCATTCTCAACCGAAAAGCAAGCAAGAAATCCAGGCCTGGTTAGTACAGCAGATCGCCGGTCTGCTATATGTTGACCCGACGACCATCGATGTCCGGGTTTCCTTTAATAATTACGGTTTATCCTCCAGGGATGCGGTTATGCTCTCAGGCGACCTGGAAGAATGGCTTGACCGGCGGCTTTCCCCCACGCTTTTGTATGAATACCCGACTATCTTAGCGTTATCCGAATACCTGGCTGGTGAGCCGGCCGGCGCCGATGGCGCCGCTCCGCTTTCCGCAGCAGCACAACAGGCCGGCCTGGACGCGCCGGCAACCGCCCGTTCTGCCGATGAGCGCCTGGCTGATTTGGAGCGCTTATCGGATGACGAGGTCGAAGCTCTTTTACTGGAGCAGCTAGATAAACTTAAGCCGGATCAATCATCTGCGGCGCAAAACGCCGCGTTTTGACAGCGGGCAACTTCTACGAACACCTATGAGCGACGTATCCGACAGGATTGGCCAGTTAACTCCCCTCAAGCGCGCCTTGCTTGCAATCGAAGAATTGCAGGCAAGGCTCGACCGGCTCGAGCGCAGCCAGCATGAGCCGGTTGCAGTAATTGGAGCAGGGTGCCGCTTCCCGAGGGCGGATAACCCCCAGGCTTTCTGGAAAATATTACAGGATGGCGTGGATGCCATTCGCGAAACACCGGCCGATCGCTGGGATAATGACGCCTATTACGATCCAAACCCGGGCGCGCCAGGCAAGTCGATTACGCGTTGGGGGGGCTTTTTAGATCAGGTCGACCGCTTCGATCCACAATTCTTTGGCATCTCTCCCCGCGAAGCCGACCGCATGGATCCGCAGCAGCGCTTGCTGTTGGAGGTCACCTGGGAAGCGCTGGAAAGCGCCGGCTACCCGCCTCAGCCCTCCGACGGCAGCGCCGGTCAAACCGGCGGCCTGTCCTCCGAACCCCCCCTCAAAACCGGGGTCTTCATCGGTATTTCGAATAACGATTATTCCATTGTTCAGTTTCAGGATCTAGCGCAGGTGGACGCCTACGCCGGCACCGGCAACGCGTTTAGTATTGCTGCAAACCGGCTGTCTTACACGTTCAATTTCATCGGCCCCAGCATCGCTATTGACACCGCTTGTTCCTCTTCGTTAGTAGCCGTCCACCTGGCGGTGCAAAGCCTGCGCCGCGGCGAGTCTGACCTGGCGGTGGCGGGCGGGGTGAATTTGATTCTCTCTCCAGAGCTGAATATTGTGTTTTCCCAGTCGCATATGATGGCCGCCGATGGGCGCTGCAAGACCTTTGACGCATCCGCAGACGGTTACGTGCGCGGCGAGGGCTGCGGCGTCTTGATCCTGAAGCGTCTTTCAGACGCCCAGCGGGATGGCGATGATATCCTGGCGGTGGTGCGTGGCACGGCTGTCAACCAGGATGGGCGCAGCAATGGCCTGACAGCTCCGAATGGGCTGGCCCAACAACAAGTGATCCGGGCTGCACTGCAAGATGCGGGGCTCGCCCCACAGCAGATCGATTATGTCGAAGCGCATGGCACCGGCACCATCCTGGGGGATCCGATCGAAATGCATGCCTTGGGCGCGGTGATGCAGCCGCGCCCGACCGACCATCCCTGCCTGGTTGGTTCGGTTAAAACCAACATCGGTCACCTCGAGGCGGCCGCGGGCGTGGCAGGCATGATTAAAGTAATCCTGGCCCTGCGCAACCAGGAAATTCCCCCGCATCTCCACCTGAAGGAAGTGAATCCTTATATCGGTTTGGATAAGCTACCCCTGGCAATCCCGACTTCGCCCGTCCCCTGGCCGCGCGCTGAAGGGCGAGCGCGCCTGGCTGGAGTCAGCTCGTTTGGGTTTGGCGGCGCCAATGCCCATGTTATCCTCGAGGACGCGCCGGCCAGCGACCCGCAGCAACCTTCGACCTCCGAAGCCGCCCAGCGCCCGGTGCACATCCTGCCGTTATCCGCCAAAAGCGAAACAGCCCTGCACGCCCTGGCGCGTGGGTATGAACAATTAGCCGCCGCGCTGCTGTCGTCCGACCAGGCTGAGACAGACGAAACGGCCGCTTCTACATTGGCGGCTTTATGCCATGCCGCCAACAGCAAGCGGGCGCACCTTGATTTCCGCCTGGGTGTGAGCTCGGCCTCCTTGGAAGAGCTGCAGTACAAATTGGCTTTCTTTACCAGCCAGGTAAAAGCCTATTACCAGCGCATCCCCATCGGCGTCGAACGGATTGAAATCACCGGCTCGAGTTTTTCAAACTCGAGTTTTTCAAACGATGCCGGCGGGGCTTTGTTTATCGGTTCCCGGCAGCCGTCTGGCCATCCCCCAATTGCATTCTTATTCACCGGGCAAGGCGCACAGTACATTGGCATGGGCCGCCAGCTTTATGACACCCAGCCGGTTTTTCGTCAAGCGGTAGACCAATGTATGCAAATTCTGCGCCTGAACGCAGCAGAAGCCAACCTTCCATCCGATCCATACAATCTAGGCCTCGGCGAGTCGCTATTTGATTCGCAATACCTGGACCAAACCGCGTTGACCCAACCGGCTTTATTCGTGCTTGAGTACGCTTTGGCGCAGTTGTGGCTATCCTGGGGTATCCGCCCCGATTATGTGATGGGTCACAGTGTCGGCGAATATGTGGCGGCTTGCGTGGCGGGGATCTTCAGCCTGGAAGATGGTTTGAGGTTGATCTCTACGCGTGGTCGTTTGATGCAGGGCCTGCCTCACGATGGCGGCATGGCAGTGGTCTTCGCCGCCCAGGCGGTGGTCGAGTCGGCCTTGCAAATACCAGAGAGTCACGCAGTCTCGATTGCAGCGGTGAATGGCCCGACAAATATTGTCCTGTCTGGCGAGAAAGAGGCTCTGCAAGCCGTTTTGTCCTACCTGGAGGGCCAGGGGTTTACCACGCGGCAGTTAGCTGTTTCGCATGCTTTCCATTCCTCCTTGATGGAACCGATCTTAGATGAATTCGAGCAGGTTGTCAGGCAGGCGACCTGCCATGCGCCTCAGATTGGCTTTGTCTCGAATTTAACCGGCAAGTTAATTGATTTCGCCCCCGATGCAACCTACTGGCGCAGGCATATCCGCGAGGCGGTGCAGTTCAACGCCAGTATGCAGGCGTTGAGCGAGGCGGGCTGTAAATTCTTTCTGGAGTGCGGGCCAAACCCGGTCTTGATCGGCATGGGCAAGCGCTGCTTGCCAGAATATAAGGCGGTCTGGCTGGCCACGCTCAAAGAAGATCAATCCGATTGGCAACTGGTCTCGGATAGCCTGGCTGCGCTGTATGCAGCCGGTTTCCCGGTCAACTGGAATTCGTATGACCGGCCATATTCCGGCATGGCGCCTTTCCCCACACAGCGGCTGCCTGTATATCCATTTCAACACGAGCGCCACTGGTTTGGCGAATGGGCTGGCGATAAAAACGTCGCCGGCGATAAAAAAGTCGCTGGCGATAATAACGTCGCTGGCGATAAAAAAGTCGCCGGCGATAAAAACGTCGCCCTTAACCAGGGCCGCCCGGACCCCGCGATCCAGGAGCGCAGCGATGGCGCTGTACTACAAGATGGCGCGCTTGCCGCCTCGCGCGCATCTTCTGCGGAGGGGAGCGATCAAGAACTGGCCTCGATCGAAGATATCCTGGCTGTCGCGCCGGAACAGCGCCTGGCGGAGCTTCAAGAACAGATTCGCGTGCAGCTCTCGACAGCGTTGATCGCCATCCTCAGCCAGGTGCTGTTGCCGAGGCAGCCGAGCGGTATGGTCGCCGC
>JAYRNN010000170.1:0-6364 GCA_041912175.1 Anaerolineales bacterium
ACTGGCCAGCGGCAATCGTCGCCGCAAACAGAGCGGTGACCGCGCCCACCAATGTAACCACAAATTGGGCGGATGGAACCAGGTTATACAGCGGAGCCGAGCGGACAATCAGATAAACGCCGGCGGTGACCATCGTCGCGGCATGGATTAAAGCAGATACCGGGGTGGGGCCGGCCATCGCGTCGGGCAACCAGACGTATAAGGGGATTTGGGCTGATTTACCGGTAACGCCAAGCAGCATAAATAAGGTGATAAACAACAGGATAGCCGGAGAAGTGGCTGCGATTTCGGGGGCTTTTTCAAATATCTGCGTGAAATTGAAGGTGCCGAATGCCCAGAAGATTGTAAACGCCGCCATGAGAAAACCGAAATCGCCGATGCGGTTGACGACAAAAGCCTTCTTGGCTGCCAGCGAGTTGCCGATCCCATCCTTACCCTTCTCAAACCAAAAACCGATCAACAGGTAAGAACACAGCCCGACCCCTTCCCAGCCGACGAATAGCATCATGTAGTTATCACCGCTGACAAGGATCATCATCGCTGCGATGAATAGGTTGAGATAAACGAAGAAGCGGCGGAAGCGTTTCGGGTCGCCGTTATGGCGGACATCCTCATGCATATATCCAATCGAGTAAATATGGATGAGAGCGCCAACGCCAGAAACGACCAGCATCATGGTGACGGAAAGTGTATCCACCCGAAAAGCCCAGGGAATGTCCAGGCTGCCAATTTTGATCCATTGGGCAAGCGGAACGATCACTGCTTCATGATGGCCGGTTAAGGAATACGCCAGCAGCAGCGCAGTTAAAAAGGATAAGCCTGTCGCGATGCTGGCAATGGCGCCAATTATTTTTTCCGGCAAACGGCCGCCAATGATAATATTGATCAATAAGCCGATAACCGGGAAAAAGACGACCCACGGCGCCAGGAAGAAAAATTGGGGGCTTGTGGAGGCGGCTTCAAGCAACATAGGTTTCTCTCATCGTTTAGCCCTTCAGGTTGTGCAGCTCGTCAACGTTGATACTTTGCTTCGAATGGAAGATTGCCACGATCAGAGCCAGCCCAACTGCCACCTCGACCGCAGCCACTGCCATAACGAAAAAGACGAAGATCTGGCCGTTCAGCGTGCCATAATAACGTGCAAAGACAACAAAGAGTAAATTCGCAGAGTTGAGCATCAACTCAATGGACATAAAAATGACAATCGCATTACGACGGATCAATACCCCAACTGCGCCGATCGTAAATAAGATGGCTGATAGACCGAGATAATAAGTAATAGGTACCATTCGCCTCTCCCAAACTACGACTGCTTGAAAGTCTTCGGTGTTTTGCGCTGGCGTTTTGACAAGATGATTGCGCCAACCATCGCGACCAGGAGCAGTACAGAAGTGATTTCAAAAGGAAGCAAATATTGATTAAATAACTCCAACCCAATCGCGCTGGCGCTCCCGAATCCAGGCGGCACGGTCGCATATTGGCCGGTCTGGACGGCGCTGGCAGTTGCAGTGGGCCGGAAGAATAAAACATAGGCTGCGATGATCAAGAGGGCGAAACCCGAAAACAACGCCACGCCCTCTTGCCAGTTAAAAGTCCTGCCGCCCCGCAGATGTTCGACGCCTAATAACATAATCACAAACAGGAAAAGCACCATGATCGCGCCTGCGTAGACGGTTATTTGGACCAGAGCAATGAACGGCGCCCCTAGAATCAGGTAAAACACAGCCACAGCTCCGAAATTAATGATTAAGTTCAGGGCAGAATAGATTGCATTCCGGCTGATCAGCATGCCTACAGCCGATAGGACAGCGATCAATGCCAGTGGAATAAACAGGATGAAATCAGAGATCATGCACACCTCGTTCCATAAATAAAAATCTTGTGCCTGAAATTTTCGTTCCTCAATCGATAGGGTCTTGCATCACCGGTATAGAACGTGTAAAAGTTCCCGGCGCAGTTTTCTGGGGCGTCGTTTGGTCAGGGGTGGATACCGGTTCTAAGAGCATCTCTTTGGTATAAATTGCGCTGCGGCGATCATAAAAGGAAAGCTCGTAGTTATCGCCTAATACGATCGCCTCCGTGGGGCAGGCGTCCTCGCAGTAACCACAGAAGATACAGCGCAACATATTGATTTCGTATGTGCTGGCATAACGCTCGCCAGGAGAATAGCGTTCTTCATCTGAGTTCTCAGCAGGCTCTACAAATATCGCGTCAGCCGGGCAGGCTGCTGCGCAAAGCGAACAGCCGATACAGCGCTCCAGGCCGTTATCGTAGCGGCGTAAGATATGCCGCCCTCGAAATCGCGTGCGCATCGGACGTTTTTCTTCCGGGTATTGGATCGTGACGGGTTTTTCAAATCCCGAACGTAAAGTAGTTAAAAGACCTTTCAATACATCTGTAAACATCGCCATTACCTCCGATATAAACTCCAACCAACCCAGGCAATACTACCAATCATAACGACCAGGCTGACGATGGGGATGAGCAAGGGCACATTTAAAGCAATCCCGGCCGCGATGATCAATACATTCGCCAACGCCAGGGGTAATAGTAATTTCCAACCGAAAGCCATCAACCGGTCGTAGCGTAAACGCGGCAAGGTCGCCCGGACCCAGATCATGACAAACAAAAGGATAAGAACTTTGATCAATAGATAGATCGGGCCAAGAATGGGTACCTGGTTGACAAATGGCCCAAGGTACCCGCCAAAATATAGGGTCGCGGCGATGACAGACACGGCGATCATTTTGATGTATTCAGCCATGAAAAACAGGGCGAATTTCATGCCCGAATATTCAGTATGGTAACCGGCGGTCAATTCCTGTTCTGCCTCTGGCATGTCAAACGGCGCCCGGTTAACCTCTGCCAAAGTTGCAATAAAGAAAATCAAAGCCCCTAATGGCTGGTAAAGCACATACCAGCCATGAACTGACTGATCCTGGACGATCTCGAATAAATTCATTGAGCTGGCCATCAGAATTGGGCCAATAAATGCCAGACCCAAGGCCAGCTCATAGCTGATCATTTGAGCCGTGGAACGGATGCCGCCTAAGGTGGCGTATTTATTGTTCGAAGACCATCCGGCCAAAACAATACCATATACGGAAATAGAAGCCACAGTGGTGATGTACAAGATTCCCAGGCTGTTATTACCGGCTACAGAAAGCGAAATCTCCCGTTCAAATAACCAGATCGGCGGCCCAAAGGGCACCACCGCCATCATTATCAGGGCAGGCACTACTGTGATGATCGGCGCTAGAATGAAAATCAGTTTATCCGCCTCTGCCGGGATAAGTTCTTCCTTGAACATTAGCTTGACGCCATCTGCCACAGGTTGCAGTAGACCAAATGGCCCGGCACGGTTGGGGCCAATGCGAACCTGCATACGGGCGAGTACTTTTCGCTCGTAGAGTGTCAGGTACGCAAAACCGGTCACGCCAATCATGAGCAGGACGATTGCTTTGATAATCCATTCAATGAGCAAGCCAAAATTCATAAGAATCTCCCTTAAGCAACTCGTTCAGCCAGTAATACCTCGATTGGAGTGGGATCTTCAATCGCCAGGCCAAAACTACGTGGAGCAAGCAGCACTCGCTCAGGCACGCCAGGATCCAATTTGATCTTAACCACGGCCGGGCTGCCGCCCTGAGGGCTGATGCGAACCATCGCGCCGTTTGGGATGCGCATCCGTTCGGCGTCGTTTGGATTCAAGACAACGAAAGGCGCAGGGATACGTTGAGCTAATAAGCCGGTTGGCAACAGGGTTGTGCCGTGGTCATAAAGGCGTGTAATCGGAACCGCCAGCAAGCCCAATTTAGGATAAGCCACTTCCGGCCAGGTCGTTTCGCCCGTTTGTGACTTTGCCTCTGTTGCTGTCAGCGGGAGGTGCACTCCGAGGCCGTGCCGATTTTCGTAAGTTGTCCCGCCATAATACAGATCGCTGCGCCCGATGATCGGCCATTGATCGACGACCTCAGAGAGCCTCTGGTAGGACAGGTCAGAAAAGGCGGCGACCTTTTTGCAAAGCTGTTCGAATGCTTTGATCGCAAAACGGCTTTCGAGTCTCAGCCCAAGTCGTTCGGCGATTCGAGCGGTAATCGTAAAATCAGGATACGCGTCTGGGCGTGCTGGGATGGCTGAATAGTAACGCTGGACACGACGCTCCCCAGAGGTAAATGTGCCTTCACGTTCTGCCCAGGATTGGGCAGGCAGAACTACATCGGCCAGTCGGGCCGTGGCGGTCATGAACAGGTCCTGGACGACCAGGAACCCGCCCGGCGAGAAACGCGCCGGATCGTCGCCAGCAGGGTTTGCTGCCGCAATATACAAGATAGGCGCCTGCCGCATGGCCTCAAAAAGCCCTGGCATTGGGCGCCAACCGATTTCCCAGGCTCCCTGATCGTTTGCGCGCCTCCAAACCCCAACCAACCCATTGTTGGGACGCCCGGTGTGCCCTGTGTTGAGCAGCAAGCTTTCACAGGACAGGGCCAGGGCGAGTGATCCAGTCATCCCTATGCCTTCACTCCCGTAGAAAACGACCAGATTTTCTGCCTCAGCCAGTGTTTTGGCGGCTGCCTGGATATCCGGGTTGTTTCGTAATTCTTGAGTTACTTTCGGTAGGGCTGCCTGCCTGCCTGAAGCGGCAGATTCTGCCTGTGGCGTTTTACGGTAGGGCGCAATGGCCGATAATAAAGCCAGCATGGCTGCGCCTTCACTGCCGTAGGGGTAGCGTACTATATGAGAAGCGTGCGCCTCCAACTTGGTTGGTCGTGGGTTCACCACCACCAGCTTCGCCCCACGTTGCGCGGCCTGGTTGATGCGCAGCCACCAAACAGGCGCTTCTTCTTCTAAATCGCTGGCGACCACCAGGATCGCAGAGCCTTGTCCTAATTCGCCCAGGTTGCTGCCTGGCGCAAGGCCTATTGAGAGAGTCAAGTCGCCGCCGGCCATATTACTATACAGCGTCGCTCGAGCTCCCAGAAGATCGTTGAGTTCTTTTAGATTAAACAGGTCCTCATTGGATAAACGGCCGCTCGCCACTGTGAGACAGCCAGCGCCGCCCTGTTTGAAACGTTCGGCGATGACATCCAAAGCTTCGTCCCAGGACGTCGAAACCAACTCGCCATTCTTCCGCACCATCGGCTGCATCAGGCGTTGTGGTTGGGCGTCGCTGGCGGTCTGCGCGTAATGATAACCGAAGCGACCTTTATCACAAATCCAAATTTCATTTACTTTTTCATTCTGGCGCGGCATGGTGCGCTTGATGACGATCTCGCCATCCGAGGCGGCCTCACGGCGGATGTTTAATGTAGTGTTACAACCGACGGGGCATTGGGGGCACAGCGAAGCGGCGGCTTTCAATTCCCAGGGGCGCGCCCTGAAACGGAAATCAGCAGTCGTCAAGGCGCCCACCGGGCAGATGTCCGTGGTATTACCCGACCAGTAGGAATCAAAGCCTGGCTCGGAAAACGAAACGATCTCAATTCGCCGGCCTCGATTATAGAAACCAATCACAGGATCCTCGGCGATCGTTTCCTGGAAGCGCACACAACGCCCGCATTGGATGCATCGCTCACGATCAAGGTAAATCAATTCACCCAGGGGGATTTGTTTCGCCAAATGGATTTTGTCGCCATAATCAAAACGGCTTGTACCTGGTCCCCAAGCCATGGTCAGGTTCTGCAGCGGGCATTCGCCGCCTTTGTCACACACCGGGCAGTCCAGAGGATGCGATGTAAGCAGAAACTCGATAATATCTTTGCGAGCCTCGACAACTTTTTCGCTCAGACCGATGACAACCATGCCTTCGCTGACCGGCGTCGTGCAGGCAGTTTCTAGCTTCGGACCAAACTGAATTTTGGGAGACCCATCCGCTTCCAGGATGGGCTGTCCGGTGGCGCGATCGATCAAAGGCCGGCCAACGTCCACCAAACACATCCGGCACATCCCCACAGGCTCCATTTTTGGGTGGTAACAGAACACTGGGATATCGATTCCCACCATTTTGGCGGCATCCACAATCAAGGTTCCATCTGCTACTGTAACCGGCTTACCGTCGATGATCAAGCTTACCATTTTCGGCATATTAGTTTTTAACCTCGAAATCTTGCGGAAACCGCTCAATTCCGCTCAGTACTGCCTCGATTGAAAACTCGCCCAGCGCGCATAGGCACTTGCCGCGAATCTGACCGGCTACATCGCGCAGGAGCGTCACATCTTCTTCAGAAAAGTGGTTATCGGCCACGCGTTCCGTCAGATGGCTCATCCAGAATGTGCCCTCCCGGCAGGGGGTGCACTTTCCGCATGACTCATGGCGGAAAAAGTGGACGGTTTTATTGAGCAACCACGGGATGCTAACGGTGTC
>JAYRNN010000171.1:0-7223 GCA_041912175.1 Anaerolineales bacterium
GCCGCAATCCCCCCCCTTCATATTTTCAAACCCAACCCTTTTTCCGGGGCCGCCCCCGGGCCCCCCAACTTCACTGCTTTAACATTAAACTTTTTGCGCTTCTTCGATCTTTGCCCAGGTATCTCTCAGCCCAACCGAGCGGTTGAACACTAGCGCGCCAGGTTTTGAGTCGAATGCATCGGTCACAAAATAGCCGATGCGCTCGAACTGGTAGCTGCTGCCCGGGGCGGCGTCCTGCAGGCTGGGCTCGACTTTGGCATGCTTGACTACTTCCAGCGAATTGGGGGTCAGGTAGTCGAGAAAGTCTTCACCCTCTTCCGTATCATCCGGGTTGATTTTGTTAAACAGGCGATCGTACAGGCGCACCTCGGCCTCAACTGCCTGCGCGGCGGAAACCCAGTGGATGGTCGACTTGACCTTGCGCCCATCCGGGGCGTCACCGCCGCGCGTAGAGGGATCGTAGGTGCAGTGTACTTCGATTACGTTTCCAGCGGCGTCCTTGACGACATGTGTGGCGGTGACGAAATACGCGTAGCGCAGCCGCACCTCTCGCCCTGGGGACAGGCGGAAGTATTTTGGCGGCGGGACTTCGCGGAAATCATCTTGCTCGATATACAGGACTTTGGAGAAAGGCGCCTTGCGGGAGCCGGCGCCTGGGTCTTCGGGATTGTTCACCGCCTCCATCTCTTCGACCTGGCCATCCGGGTAGTTATCGATGACCAGCTTGACCGGTCGCAGCACGCCCATCACGCGCGGCGAAGTCTTGTTTAAGTTTTCTCGCACGATCGCTTCGAGCAGGGCGATATCCGCCATGTTGTAGCTTTTTGAGACGCCCACCCGGTCGATGAACTCGCGCACTGCTTTGGCCGGGTAGCCGCGCCGGCGCATCCCCGACAGGGTCGGCATGCGCGGGTCATCCCAGCCCGCCACGACGCCTTCCTTCACCAGTTTGATCAGTTTGCGTTTGCTGAGCACCGTGTAACTCAGGTTCAGACGGGCGAACTCGATCTGGCGCGGGTGGAAGATCTCCAGCGAGTCCAGGAACCAGTCATACAGCGGTCGGTGGTCCTCATACTCCAGGGAACATAAGGAATAGGTGACGCCCTCGATGGAATCGCTCTGGCCATGCGCGTAATCATACATAGGGTAGATGCACCAGGCGTCGCCGGTGCGGTGGTGCGTGGCGTGCAAGATGCGGTACATTACCGGATCGCGCAGGTTGATATTACCGGCAGCCATATTGATCTTCGCCCGCAGCACGCGCGCGCCATCCGGGAACTCTCCGGCGCGCATGCGGCGGAATAAGTCCAGGTTTTCCTCAACCGAACGGCTGCGGTAAGGGCTATCCTTACCGGGCTCTGTCAGCGTGCCGCGATACTGGCGGATTTCCTCCGCGCTCAGGTCGTCCACATAGGCCAGGCCTTTTTGGATCAACACTTCGGCCCACTGGTAGAGTTGCTCGAAATAATCGGAGGCGTAAAACAGGCGATCCTGCCAATCGTGCCCCAGCCAGTGGATGTCCTCTTGGATGGCGTCCACGTATTCGACATCTTCTTTAACCGGGTTGGTGTCGTCGAAACGCAGGTTACACAATCCCCCAAAATCTTCGGCGACGCCAAAATCGATGCACAACGCCTTGGCATGCCCGATATGTAAGTAACCGTTGGGTTCGGGTGGAAAACGGGTGTGCACCCGATCGAAACGGCCTGCGTTCAGGTCTTCGGCCACGGCCTGGCGGATGAAATCAGTTGGAGTGTTGCTTTCAATAGGGTCGCTCATAAATTCTCGCTTTCTAAATATCTACAAATGTCAACCCGGGATAAAGGTTTTTTATAATCCAAAATTACCACCTTGTCCTTACACCCGAATTCACGTCACTAATTATAACGTATGGCGTCCGATGTCTGAATAGAACAGTTTTTTTGTGGATAATCCGGCGCTGCAACGGTATAATTAATCAAAATTCGGGTATTTTTTATGCCAGCTTGGACGGACGCCCGTCTAGACTGACCCATTTCTTGAAAGTCCAATCGGGAGTAAAAACGATGAAGATGAGTCGAAGCATCCAATACCTGCCGTTCGTCGGGGCATTTATCTTACTCAGCATTCCAAATACGCAGGCCGCGCCAATCGACTGGCAGGCAGTGGGTGGCTGGGCTATCGATTGGGGGCGCTCATTTTTTACCTTTTTGATCTTTGGTTTGTTGGCGATTTGGCTCATTCCAAAACCACTTGGTCGATGGTCCGAGAATGTGCGCCGCGCGCCGCTTAAATCATTTGGCGTGGGCATCCTGGTCCTTATCGCGGGGTATGCCGGCATACTCATCCTGTTCGCTCTGGCGGTCGCGTTAGTCATTTTCCTGTACATGCTCACATTCAACAACCTGGGCTGGCTACTGCTTAGCCTGGGCCTGCCGGCGATCGGTTTGTCCTTTGGGATATTGAGTCTTTTTGTGGCCTTTGTCAGTAAAATCGTGGTCATGTTTTTCCTGGGGAAAATCTTGCTCGAGCGAGCGGCTCCGAAAGCGCTGGCGCACAATATCTGGCCGCTTCTGGTAGGGATTGTAGTGTTCCTGTTAATTCGCGCCATCCCCTGGTTGGGTTGGGTAATTGGCAGTCTGGCAACCCTGGTCGGTTTGGGGGCGATCTGGCTGGGATTGGTCCGCTCCAAAGTCAAAGTCAGCCCAGGTAAAGAGCCGGCCGAACAGCCCGTCGTAGAAGCCGCGCCTGAAGCGCCCACGCCGGAGCCCGCGCCGGAATACGCTCTCGAGGTTGGCGCCCCGGCGGCAATCGACCTGGCCGGCCAACCTGTTGAAAATGAAGTCATACTGCCGGCAGGGGAATAGACCATGGCGCGCCGTTCCCCAAAACAATCGTTCAGTCTGGTCGCCATCGCGGCGATCTTGCTGATCGGACTGGTTTTAGTTTTGCTGACAAAATGGAACCCGTTGTGGATTTGGCTGGCATCCATTAACCTGGTTACTTTCTTGATGTACGGGTATGATAAAGCCCAGGCCAAAAGCGGCGGATTGCGCACGCCCGAGGTGGTGCTGCACGGGCTGGCATTGGCGGGTGGTTTTCTGGGCGGCTGGGTTGGCCGGTATTTCTTCCACCATAAGACACGCAAACCGGTATTTACGGTGGTGTTGGTGATTGCTACGATTTTGTGGCTGGTTATTCTTTATCTGATCTTATTATAGTTAACGTGAATTCGGATTAGTGGAAACGGGCTTTCTTTTAGGGATGATGATGCCGAAAATAAGGATGACGCGTGGAAAGTTTAATGGTTTGACTGCTTGCGCCGATGCCCGCGGTGTGATTGCAGCGGTTGCCATGGATCAACGGGGTTCACTTCAGAAATCGATTGCCAGGGGCCGAGGGGAGGGCGGTATCGCAAGCTCAGCCGACCTGGCGCAGTTTAAGAAGGCGGTGGTGAAGGTTCTCGCCCGCCACGCCAGCGCGGTCTTGCTCGACCCGCAATATGGCCTGGACGCTTTGAGTGAAAAAACGCCTGATATCGGGTTGCTGTTGGCCTATGAAAAAACCGGTTATGATGCGACGGTCAAAGGGCGTCTGCCGGACCTGCTGCCGGAATGGAGCGTGCGCCGCCTGATCGACGCCGGCGCCGATGCGATTAAAATTTTGCTCTATTACGATTCATTCGATGAGCCGCACATCAATGAGATTAAGCACGCCTTTATCGAGCGCATCGGGGCGGAGTGCGCCGCCTACGATGTCCCGTTCTTCCTTGAACCGATCTGCTATGATGACAACCTGGACGAGAAGAGCCTGGAGTTCGCCCGCCGCAAACCGGAACACGTCGCCCGTTATATGCAGGAGTTCTCAAAGCCCCAGTATGGGGTGGATATCTTGAAGGTTGAAGCGCCGGTTAACATGAAATACGTCGAAGGAACGCGTGCATTTTCTGGAACCGTCGCCTATACGCGCCGGCAGGCGCTAGAGCTGTTCCGCGACGCGGCGGCAGCGGCGAAAAAACCGTTCATCTACCTGAGCGCTGGGGTGACGGACGAAATATTCCGCGAGACCTTGGAATTGGCCGCCGAAGCCGGGACGGGTTTCTCTGGGGTGCTTTGCGGTCGCGCCACCTGGCAGGATGGCATCCCCATTTACGCTGCGAAGGGTTACCAGGCGCTGCTGGATTGGCTTGAGGACAAGGGTGTGCAGAATATCAACGCGCTGAATGAGGCGCTGGCGAAGGGCGCTCAGCCGTGGTGGAAGATGTACGGGGGCCTGGATAACATCGAAGTCGTTGGATAACCACCTTCAGGGCAGCGAATTTTGGCGCGCCCAATCAGCTCCCAAAAAGATCTCTACATCTACTTCACTGTCAGGGTCAAACTGGCTGAGAATCCTGATGTAGGGATTCCCGATCAGCTCGACCAGGTAACTCAGGGTGAACGGGCTGCCAGTATAGTCGACCAGGGTGGTGGACGAGTAAGCCTTGTCCGCCTCGCCGGTCGCGACCACATTCGCCCCCTGGGCTTGCAGATACTCTCCGGTGCGGGCGGCCAGGGTCCCGTCTTTGCTGCCATTGTAAATTCCAATCCGGGCCGCCTCGGCCTGCATGCGCTGGAGCGAATCGCCGGGCGTGGCGGGTTGCATGCTGCTGGCGCTGGAAAAGATTTTATCCCGCAGCAGGTGGATCTTATCGGGAATCGGGATCAAGATGCTTAAATCATCCGGCGAGGAGCCGAAGACCACCGTATCCTTGCCCAGCACGCCTTGCGTGATGGATTCCATCGAAACATCTTTGACCGCCAGCGCCAGGCGGATGACCTCGTCCAACTGCAGGTTGGTGTGGATGCCGGCGGCCAGCTCCTTATATAATACGGGCGCTTTCTTAATAATATCAGGCAGCATATTACGATCCAGCATGCGCTCTCGAACTGCCATGAGCACTTGCTGCTGGCGGCGGGCACGGTCGAAGTCGCCCTCTTCGGTGTGCCGGTTGCGCGCATAAGCCAATGCCCACTGGCCAGGGAGCACCTGGCGGCCGGGCTGCAGCGTCTTGGTACCCTTGATGCCATCTTCGCCTTGCAGGCTGATCGTGATCTGGTTGGGCACGTCAATCGTCACCCCGCCGATTTCATCGATAAAGCGCACAAAGGCGCCGAAGTCGATCTGGGCGTAATAATTGATCGGCACGCCCAGGAACTGCTCGACGGTTTTGATGGCCAGGGCTGGGCCGCCGCCGGGTAGTTTGTGCGCCTGGCCCAGGTAATAAGCGGTGTTAATCTTGCCGTGTTGGTAGCCGGGGATGGCGACCCACATATCGCGTGGGATAGACAGCATCCCGGCGGTTTTGGCGACCGGGTCCAGGGTGAGCAAGATCATCGTATCGCTGCGAGAATAATCCGTCTTTGTTTCCCAGTCTCGAAAATCCAGGCCCAAGAGCAAAATGGTGACCCGGCCTGTACCGTCCCAGGGTGTGAGTGAGGGGGCAATTTCAGTGGGGTCAGGCGCAAGGATCGGCGCCTGGGAGGGCGCGATGTTCGCCTGGGCGGTGACGGTCGGCGTGGCTTGCGGGTCGACGATCGTTGGACCGGAAGTCTGGAAGGTGAACCCTGAGAGGACCATATTGCGGGCTGCAGTATATGCGGCCGTGCCGAGCAGCGCAGATAAGCTGAGGATCACCACTGCCAGGAGCAAGCTGACCAGGATCCATCTTGTTTTCTTCGGGGATGTTTTCATTGCCAATCCATCATGGTCCGCTAGTGGGGGTGTCGACAGGGGGCGCAGGCGTCTCGGTGGGAGGCGGCTCAGTCGGCGCGGCTGTATCGGTGGGCAGGGGAGCGGGCGTCTCGGTGGGCGGGGGCGCCACCGTCGGCGGTTCCGGGGTGGGCGTGGGAGTGAGCGGCGGCGCGGTGGGCGGCGCGGCGAAGGTACTGGTGGGGGTCGGGCTGAGCGTGAAGGTCGGGATAGCTGTGTTTGCGAGCGTCGCGGTGGGGGGCGTACAGGCAAGGGCGGCGTTGTCGATCTGGCTACTCAGCGCGGCGTCGCTGCGAATGGCTGCGGCAAGCTGGTACTGCTCCAACGCCGCGCACCAATCTTCGCTGCGGAATAATTGGTCGCCGAACTGGATCAGCGCCGCGCGGTATCTTTCCGTAGCCGTCCAGCCCGATGCATCGCGCAGGTAGGGCATGGCGGCGGCCACCTGGCCGAAATAGTAAACCGCCTGTTGGGGATATGCCTCCCAAAAGCTGGAACCATACAGGTACAGGCGCGCCATATTGCGGGCGACATCTGCCTCCAAATCCAATGGGCCGAAGTTTTCCGCCAGGGAAAGGTCGTAGATGCCGCCTTCCAGGTTGCTTTCCCGGTAGATTTTTTGGACGCCGCGCTGGCGTAATGACATATATAACATCCCGTCCAGGCGGCTGACCTGGATGACCGGTTCATCCGCTGTCGAGGACACCGTTTTACGCAGCCCGAGGACAGTATCGATTGCCCCGCTCCAATCTCCTTCCCGCATCTGCTCGAGCGCATGCGTGTAGCGGTCCTCGATCGGGCGCACATCGCGGGTGGGGGTGACCGTGATGGTAGGGGTTGGTGTAATGGGTGTGGGGGTCGCCGTGGCATACAGGATGGTCAGAACCGCAGCCATCTTTTCTTCCAGTCCGGGGTAGGCCGGATTTTGCTCGAAGATATACTGGAAGCGTTGGCGCGCGACTTCATAGCGCCCCGCCTCGTAGTCATCTACGCCCAGGTTAAACTGTTCTTCGAGCGAGGCGACGAATTTTTCACTGCGCAGGTTTTCTAAAGTCTGCATCCCTGTGCGGTAACCGGCGAATGCGCCGCTGGCAACCCCGAGGGATAGGAGCAGGATGGCCGCCAACGCCCATAGCCAAATGAAAACTCGCCTGGATTTGGAAGGAGGCGCGGCCTGTACTTTGACCGGCTGGGTCGATCCTTGTTCTACGTCATTCATCGCGTGTACAACTCATTGATAGACGAATATCGTCAGTAATTCGTTCCAACAATGAGTATACCACTGAAGAATTGAGGTAAATTGGTTGGTAATCAGGGTGGAAGTTACGCGAACTTTATTCGCTTATCTTGATCTGGGGGCTGTCCTAAAAGTAAAGGGCAGCCCTTCACTTTTTAACGAAAGCATGATTCAATAGGGGAATGAAAAGAAAAGAAACCGCCCCAGTGTTCAAGCCCTATGTAATGGATCAGATGGCGTTACTGCCAGCGAGTTA
>JAYRNN010000172.1:0-16654 GCA_041912175.1 Anaerolineales bacterium
AGCAAGCCTTGCATGTTTCTCACCTCCTACAGGGTTTTCTGACCGCCCAAACCGCTTGCGCACAGCGGGCCTACGAAACCGTACCGAACGACGACGGTCCTGCTGCTGCCTTGCAATCTTGGGAACAGGCGCTTCAGCTCGACCCCGAGAACCTCGAATATGCCAGCCAGTACGCCTGGGCGCTCTTAAATCAACAACGCCCGGAAGAGGCCCTGGTCGCCCTCCGTGACGCCTCAGCCGGCTTCAGTGAAACGCAGACCTCCATCGCAGCCTTCGGCCGTCATTGGTCTGCCCGGCTGCCCTTTCTTTTCTGGGGCTCCTTGGCCAGGCTCGAAGTTAATGAAGACAATTTTGATCTTGCAGAAACAATGATCGAATGCGCTTTGGATAATTTAATCCTCGATCGATGCAATATCAACGACCTGCTCACCCTTGGCGGTTTGGCGATGGATCTAGAATCGACCACCGCGGCGCAACGCCTGTTTAAATCTGCGCTTGAGATCCAACCCAATCACTCCGGCGCTTTACAAATGCTGGCGGAGCTAGAGCTGCAAACCAACCAGCCTGAATCAGCGCTGCTTAACTCCAGCCTGGCGCGAACCTACCAACCGGAGCCAAAAACACAGCGCCTGTTGATTCGCAGCCTGCAGGCTAACCAGGAATGGTCCGCCGCATTGGATGAGACCAAATCCCTGATTGGGCAACTTGAGGCGCCCGCTCCAGGCGACTGGCGGCTGGTGGCTGTCAGCGCGCTGCAGGCTGGCCAGGTAGAGACTGCCATCCAGGCTTGCAATCAGGCGCTCCACCTCGACCCCCAAGATGGTCTTGCCGTGGAATTGCTGGGTGAGATTGCCTTATCCGAAGGAAAGCCGGATGCGGCGCTGCATGATTTCGAGAGCGCCGCCCAGCTATGCCCAGATCAAGCCAGCCCATGGCTCAAGCTCGCGGCGCAGTATCAGCGCATGGAAAATCCGAAAAAGTCGCTCGAGATATTACGGCAGGCCAGCCAAACCATTCCCGGTTCGGTTGAGATCCACCTGTCACTGGGGAAGGCCCTGCTGAACGAGAATTCTCCTACACTGGCTTTAATCCCTCTTCGCCAGGCAGCCCGATTGGCGCAGAGCATAGGCCCCAAAAAGAAAATATTCAACACCAGACAATCCATTGCCCTCGTGTTGGGTGGCGCCTTGCGGCGTCTCGGTTTTCTGGAGGAGTCACGCCAGGCCTTCGAAGAAATCTATCCTGTTGGTGAAACTGCCAGCGATTTAATCCTGGCCGGGTATCAGCTAGAACCTGAGACCGTTTATGCCTATGCGAAAACCCTCCTGGGTTTAGGCGAAACTGCCCTGGCGTTGCCCTGGTTATCATGGGCGACGACGCATTCGCATAATCTGCCTGCAAACCTGGATTATAGCCGGGCGATCTTGTCAAGCGACCCGGATTCTGCCGGGCTTCTGCAAGCAATTTCATTGCTAGAAACCATCCTTGCATCCAAAGACGAACCTCACGTTGGATTTCGGCCACCCCAGCGCAATTTGGGCGGCCCGGAAACGATCTTCTTTGCAGAGACTTATGCCTTATTGGCTGAATCGCTGCGCGCCACCGGAGAGCTAGATCGCGCCCTCGATGCATACCGCCATGCGCTGAATTCGGACCTGATCCAAGAACCAACCTGGCGGCGCAGGTTATCGCTCGGTCTTGGCCAGGTTGCCATGTCGTTGGGCCAATCCGAAACCGCCATTGCCGCTTTCCTGGAAGCGATCCAGGTTGAATTGGCCGACCCGCTGCTCTTCCGTGGCTTATCCGAGGCCTACGAGGCCATCGATTTGCTTTCCGATGCCTATCAAGCTGCCAGTCAGGCCGCCCGCCTGGACCAGGATAACCCAGATACCCTGCGTTGGTTTTCTGACCTATGCCTACGTCTTTACAATCGCCCGCAAAGTAAATCCATACCATTCCTGGATTCTGCCCTTGAGGCCACAAAAAGGGTGGCGGCCCTCGAACCGTGCCGGGCGTCGGTTCTGGTTCGTTTAGCGTATGTCCTTTCGCTGCGCGGCGACCGGGAACAAGCCCTTGTCGCCCTGGAACAGCTCTCCATTAATTCAGGGCAGGAAGAGCAGGATGATGGCGCCCAAAGCACTGATGCGCCATCTATGCTGATTACCTTGGATGATCTTCGCCAGGCTTCCGATATCCTTTGCAATCTCGATGAGCCCGCTCTGGCTGCTCAACTTCTCCAACAAGCCATTCAGGTGGAAAAAATCGGCTGCTCGCCTGAGGTAGACGCCAGTTCTTCCTGCCTGGGTGATTTGTACCTGAAATTATCACAAACCTATCAATTAGCCGGTGATCTTCCGGCCGGGCTCAATTCCATCGAGCAGGCATTAAAGGATCACGAATCAAATGTTGAATACTTGCGCCAAAAGTCGATTATCCAATTGGAAATCGGCGATTTGGACGCAGCCATTGCCAGTCTCGAGAACATCTTGTCAATCCACCCATTGGCGTGGGAATGCCATGTGCAGATTGCTTTCATCTACCAGGCGCTTGGCAAACTACGCCCGGCCATCCACCAGATGGAATGCGCCCTGGAGTGCCTGGTTACAACCGGACAGTCGGGAGATGCGGGGCAAAAAGAAAAGCGCGTTTCGGCGGGATTGTTTATCCGTTGGCTTGCTGCCACTTTCGCCAATGAAATCTTGCTTGAAAAGCATGCCCAGGCGATGCTTGATTTCACATCCTCGCAAGATATATCTTCGCCTAATCCATACGATCTGCAGGATACGTGTGGCCTACCTGTCGTGATCCATCTGCCAAACGCTTGCTTGCAGGCCGAGTTCATGCTTCGTGCATCTGACCTTGAGGGCTGTGCATCCGCCCTCGCTGATATCATCGAATCTGCGCCGCATGATCCACATCTACTCGCTTTGCAGAGCAGGCTGGTCGCTCGTCAGGAAGGCGTTACTGAAACCAGCCTTCAGCTCATTCAATCGGCTGCGAACGTCGTACCTGACCAATTGGAAGACGAATATCTGGACCTCTTGGCCAGTCTGAGTGTTGACTTACTCGATTTGCACACCCAGAACAAGATGGTTCCGAGGAACGAGTTTTACAACCGGGAGTTACGCAAGATACTGCGCGCTTCGAAACTGCATGGACTGACAGAAGCTGCGTTGGAGCTAAAACAATGGCCTATCGTAGAGAAATTAATCGCCTCGCTCCACCAGTTAGGTCGGGAGACGCCGGCGGCTTGTCTGTTGCAAGTCAGAGCGCTGGTCTTACGCGCCGAAACGCAGCGCTTATGCAGCAGCTTGAGCATTATCCAGCATGCCCCTGGTCCTCAAGCTTTGAAAGACTCAGCCCAAGCGCTATTTAAAGAAACGCTATTAAGAACCGCTGAAGGCATTGATATCGACGCTGCAGACGCAGTCGATCAGGTGATCCACTGGCGTGCACGTGGCCAGGCGGTTTTCTCGCCTGAGCAAGAGAACGGCGATCACCTCTTAGCCTGCATCGAATCATCCAGCTCGGTGAACCCGCCCGCTCCAGATGCCCTGGCAGCCCTGGTTTGGTCATTAGGCCAGGCTGGACAGTACGAAAGCGCTGTCCGCTGGAGCCAAAAGCTTCCGAATGACCTGTTGGTAAACGTGACTTTAGCCTTAGCGTTGTCCCAACCTGAGCCAGATCGGGCGCTGCTCCTCGTTCAACAGGCGCTTGACCGATTTTCCGGCCCCAGCCTGAGCCTGCCGGGCGCTTATCCAATTTTATACGCACTAGAGGCAATTCTAGTTCGACAAATGTCTCCGAATTTAGAGCGCCTTAAGAACGGTCTCGCTTCGATCGAAACCGCGCTGGCGATCTGGCCCGATGAACCGCGTTGGCATTCTATCGCTGCCCAAATGATCCTGAATTCTTCTTTCGCTGAACCACACGAAGGCGCTCCGCTCGACGAGGAACAAGTTAATCAACAATTGGCTCTCGAACACCTAAAACAAGCCGCTTCCCAGGAGCCAAACCTCGCCAGTCACCACCTTAAGCTGGGCCAATTTTATGAAAAAGCATCTAGTTTAGATCTGGCGATCCAGGAAGTGGAAAAAGCGGTCAAGGCGGAACCTGGGCAGGCTATGGCATGGCTCTACCTGGCCCAATTACAGAAAAATAACGGCGACCTGGAAAAAGCCATCGCAAATGTTGAGCGCGCCTTAAGCTTCACCAGTCAATCTTTGGATGCGCTGCTTTTACGCAGCGAGCTAGCCTTAATGAATAATAATCCACGTGGGGCGGTCAGCCGGCTCCAGGCGATCTTGAATATAAACCCCGACCTTCCAAAAGCCTGGTATTTGATGGCCAAGGCGCAGAACACACTTGGCCAACTTAACGAAGCTCTAGTTTCGGTCGAGCACGCCATCCAGCTCCTTCCACAACCAATCGCCTCCCCTACCCAGACTCCGGAACCTGCTGCCTCAGAAAAGCCTGCGCCTCAGAATCCTCTGTTCGGTCAGTTCGAGATTTCTTGCATGTCCCTGGAGGCTGGCGCCCCACTAGAAATGCAGCGCATGCGCGTTCACTTGCTGCACGATATTCACGGCGCCACGACCGCGTTGGTCGCCGCCCAGGCCCTGGAAGAAATTTATCCCCAGGATGCCCAGCTCAATGCGCTGCAGGCAGACTGTTTGTTCGAGCTTGGCGATCCGGCCAGGGGCATGCTGGCAGCGCGCCAGGCGCTCCAATTCAGCCAATCCGCAAAAGATCAAACCGATCAAGAAATATCACAGCTTGGGCCAGATGCGCAGGCGCACCTCCATCTCATGATCGGCGCACAATGTCGCCTGTCAGGTCAGCTTGACCAGGCGATTTATCACCTGAATGAGGCCATCAGTAAATCTCCCGACCAACTGGATGCCTATCTTGAGCTCGGCCGCGCCCACATTGAACGCCGCCAGACCAACCAGGCGCTCGAAATTTACCAAATGGCCTCCAAAATTGCTCCCCAAGATTTTCGCCCATACTACCAGGCTGGTCTGGCCTTGAAGGATACAAAAGACTATCTTCAGGCAGAGACGATGTTTCGGCGCGCCGCCCATTTAGCCCCAAACGAGGTAATCATCCATCGCCAACTCGCTGCCGTGGTCGCCATGAACCTCGTTCACAATCGCCGGATAGACTCCCCCACGGGAGACCCGTTCTATGCATCGACATCCCAACAATCTGCCCCCAAACGGACCGAATGAGAGCGCTATGACACAACAAATCCATCGTGACCAGTTTTTGACCATTTTGCGCCTGGCTAATACCGCCGGAGAGCATCGCTTTGCTCGCCAGACAGCCCTACGCTGGTTAGCAATCTATCCAGGCGACCTTGCAGTTGGCCTGGCATATGCGCGCGCCTTGGTTGCGAATGAGGCTGCGGCCGCCAATCACAATGAAAAGCGAAGAGCTGAGGCAAAGAGTATTCTCAATGGGCTTTGTATGGCCGATCCCGAAAACGCTGCGGCCCTCAACCTGTGGTTAGAGCTAGAAAAACAATCCTTCCAGGATCAAACGTACGCTCCGCACCAACCGGAGCCCTTGGCGAACCTGGTAAATTGGTCCACAGCATTACAAGGAACAGCACGTGATCATCCACCGGCCGGTAATCCGGACTCGAAATCGGCCCCGTCTTGGGGCGAGCAGCTCTTTTATTTCCGTAAAAGCCTGGAGATTGGGCGTTTAGCCGAGGCGGAACAGCAGCTTCCGGCTTTGATCGGGCAAGATATCCAATCTCCATTGCTTGCCGTAGCGCATCTGAAACTTCTACAAACGGATCATCAGACCCCCTTGGCAGCGCGGCGCAGCCTGGCGGACTTCTATCATCGCCGCTGGCCCGCCTGCCTGCCATGTACAATTTTACTGGCAAGCTGGCTGATGCAGGAGGGCGTCATCGAACGGGCGGTATCGCTCCTCCACCAGGCGGCTGCCCGGGATGTCAGTGGAGATATTGTCCGCCGCTTCTTAGGAGAAGATCATCCTTATCAATCCTTGTGGCCGGACGATCTTTCAATCCCATTCGATTTTTCGCTCCCGGCGAGCGTTGCGGCTGGCCTCGGGTGGAATCAGCTCGGTACGGGAGAAATCACTCCCATCGCTGATGCCGGTTTCTCGCCAGCCTCACCGCCAATACCGGAGCCGATCGCCGCCGCTGCGCAATCGTCTCGCCAGGCTGAGCCTGCTGTACCCGAGGCCGTCGAAAGAGCTGCGATCGCCTCAATCGCCATATCCAATGCTCGGGAGCAACCAACCATCATTGACGAGGAAATTCTCAATTTCCGCGCCCAACAGGATCGGATTTCGAAAGACCTCAACCAGCAGCCGGTCAGTCAATTTGATGGGCGATACCCTGTATACGTCGTTTTTTCTGTCCATAGCAAGCTCGAATCCCGATACGGCTCGCAAGGCGCTGCGCAGGTGGAGCAAGCCATGCGCGAGCTCGCCCAAATCGTGAGCACAGGCGCAGACTCAGAACGAACACCGGAGGGAAAATCCGCTGCTCGCAAAACGCCGCCTGACAATATCCCGCATAAGCCTTCGAAATGGGGCTCAATGGTCTTTTTGCCAGATCTGGCCAATAGCGCCCCAACGCTCGGCCTAAATCCCTTGACCACGGTTGACCCCTGGACGCTCAAACTTTCCCTCGCCGATCTGGATCGCGCCCTGGGAAAGCAAGGCCAAATGATCGGAGCGTTATTAATCGTCGGTGGACCGGAGATTGTCCCCTTCCACAACCTGCCCAATCCGGTTGACGACCCTGACCGGGAAGTCCCCTCCGATAACCCTTATGCTTCCCTGGATGAAAATTATTTCATTCCCGAATGGCCCGTCGGTCGTCTGCCGGGTGGTTCTGGAAATGACCCGACCTACCTGGTGCGAGGGCTACAGCGCATCCGTGAAAAGCACGCTTCACAGGCAAAGGTTCGCCCCCAGCCCAAACAATGGCCCGACTGGATCATTCGCTGGAGGCGCCGCCGGTCAACAAGCAACAACAATTCGTCGATTCGCAAAGGGGTCGGTCTCACGGCTGCGGTCTGGCGCGAGGCCTCTTTCCAGGTATTCCGTCCAGTGGGTGAGGCGAAGATGGTAATGGTATCTCCACCGACATCGAAGATAAACCAAGACGCTTCAAGATTGCGCCTGGGCGCGTTGATCCGCAGTCGAAATGGGCGAACCGCCTCCCGATCAGATTCAATGCAGCTTCCACCGGCGCGATTAAATTATTTCAATCTACACGGCCTGGCGGACGCATCGGAATGGTATGGGCAGCGCGACCCCGAAGACACCGGCGATGGCCCGGATTACCCGGTTGCCTTAACCCCTGCCGATGTTCGACGCCTTGGCGAGAAGACGCCCCAGGTCGTTTTTAGCGAGGCTTGTTACGGCGCCTACATCGAAGATAAAAATGCCGCCGAATCGCTGTCTTTACAATTCTTGGATGCGGGGACCCAGGTTGTCGCCGGATCAACCACCATGTCTTACGGCGCCATCAATGCCCCTCTGATCGCTGCCGACCTGTTAGGCTACAGCTTTTGGAAAGGCCTGCTGGAGGGTCTGACCGCCGGCGAATCCCTACAGCGCGCCAAGATCCAATTGGCCAGCGAAATGCACCAACGCCAGGGTTTTCTCGATGGCGAAGATCAAAAAACGTTGATTTCGTTTGTCTTATATGGCGACCCACTCTCCCGGCTGACAGAAGATGTACGAAATGCCAAGCGCCTCAGCAAAGAATTTCTCCGTCGCCCTCAATTTCGACGCCTGGCGAATCGGCCGCAACCCTTTAAGATAGTCTGCGACCGTTCGAGTGAGCCGGGGCAATCCGAAGAAACTCCGCCGGATATTCTTGCCTATGCGAAGTCGATCGTGAGCCATTACCTGCCCGGCATGTCGGATGCTCATGCAACCTATACAGCCGAGCGCACGATCTGCCTGGCCCACGGTCACGCCTGCCCCACCGGGCAGCTCTATCGAGCCCACGCCATGCCGAATATTCGCCATTCATCCTCCCATGCGCCATCAGACTCACAACCCGCCCCGAAGCTTACCGATCGCCATGTGGTGGTGTTAAGCAAAACCTTCGTCAAGGGCGGCCACAGTCATCCCCAATTTGTCCGCTTGACCCTGAATGCCCACGGTAAGCTGGTTAAAATCGTCGTTTCACGCTAATAGTTGATTAATAAAATCGTGGTAACATTGCGCTTGCTGCGCAATGTTACCTTTTAATCTCCGCGCACATCGATAAAGGTAATTTTGAGAAATCGATCTCCGTTTTCCGCCTTACGAATCATATCCTTCGGCTTACTTCTGCTAGCCGTTGTGCTTATTACGGTTGAATTAGCCAGTTACAGTCGCATCCGCGCCAATCTCCCGTCCGGCCTGAAAATTGCGGGAATCCCGGTCGGCGGGCTCACGCGTCAAGAAGCTGCCCAGCGCCTCTTAGAAAGTTATTCGATCCCGGTCGAGTTACGTTATAACGGCTCCCCGATACAGCTCGATCCCGCGGTGGTTGATTACCAGCTCAATACGGAAAGCATGTTGGCCGCCGCCGACGTTACCCGAACGCAACGCCTCTTCTGGGTTGAATTTTGGGATTTCCTTTGGGGGAGGACAACAGAACCGAATCCTGTCCCGCTCAGTACCACTTTTTCCGAGAAGAGACTGCGCGATTATTTAACAGAGATATCGAAACGCTACGACCAGCCGGCCCAGGCCCCAGCGCCGGTGCCTGGTTCGCTGACTTTTTCTTCGGGGCAGACTGGAAAAGCGCTAAACGTCGATGGCTCGGTTCTGTTGATCGAGAACGCCCTTGATTCGCTTACTCAAAGAGAGGTCGATCTGCCTTTAGAGCGCACCAAGCCGCCTCGCCCCGATTTCCGAAACCTCGAGATTCTCCTCAAACAAATCCTGGATACTTCCGGTTATGACAACCTGGCCGGCGTATATGTGATGGATCTACAGACGGGTCAAGAAATCCACTTCGCCCGCCAGCAAGGCCAGGACCTCCCCGTGAACCCGGATATCGCTTTCACCGCTTCCAGCATTATCAAAATCCCCATTATGGTCTCAGCCTTCACACGCATGGGAGATAACCCCGACTCCGAAACTTTGAAGCTGATGTCAGATATGATCGAAAAATCCGGTAACGAAGCCGCAGATTGGCTGATGGAGCGTGTGATTGACCCCAATCTCGCCCCGCTAGCCGTCACCGAGGATATGAAAAAACTCGGCTTAGAAAACACGTTTCTGGCCGGCAAATTCACGTTTGGCTCGCCGCTCTTACAGCGTTTCGACACCCCAGCCAACACGCGCACCGATATTAATACCGACCCCGATATCTATAGCCAAACGACCCCCAGCGACATTGGCATGCTCCTGGAAGATATTTACACCTGCGCTCAATCCAATGGCGGCGCGCTCATGGCCGTTTTTCCAGATCAGATGGACCAGCTAAAATGCCAGACGATGAACACTTATCTGATCAACAATCGCCTGCCGGTTCTGATTACCGCCGGCCTCCCCGAAGGGACGCAGGTAGCCCACAAACATGGTTGGGTCTCAACCAACGGAATCATCAATACGGTCGGCGATGCCGGGATCGTCTATTCACTCGGCGGCGATTACGTAATCGTCGTTTTCCTACACCATCCAGATCAGTTGATCTGGGATTCTGCATCAGAAATCATCGCCGTCATGTCCCAGGCAGTGTACAACTACTTTAATCCTGTTACGACCGGTGGTTGAACGGTCTAACTCAGGAGATAGCGCGAACAAATCCGCCGGGCGTGGTCAGCAAAGCCGTTGATCACGCCCGGCGAGCTGCTTAATTGCCTGACAGGACCTGGTCGATGATTTTCTGGAAAGCCTCAAATGGTTGCGCGCCGACTAAGGGTTGGCCGGCGACTGCGAACGTGGGGGTGCTGTTGATGCCGAGTGATTGGCCCAAGGTGGTATCTTTTTGAACCAGATCGGCGTGTTTTCCGGAATCCAGACAGTCATTGAAGGCAGTCGCATCCAGCCCCAGGTCGACGGCGAATTTCTTCAAATTATCCTTGCTGAATGCGCCTTGGTTTTCGCCGGATTGGCTCTTGAAAAGCAAATCATGGTATTCCCAGAACTTTTCCTGATCGGATGCACACTCGCTCGCCTCCGCAGCCCACTGGCTTTCTTCGCCTAAGAATGCCAGGTGTACATAGCCAAACCGAACCTTACCCGGATTAATGTATGCCTCGTCAAGCTGTAACTGGGTCGTAGATGCAAACCGGCCGCAAAATGGACACTGAAAATCGCTAAATTCGATCACCGTGACGGGTGCATTCGGATCCCCTCTGAAATGGCGCGTCTGCGAGATCAACGCCTCCATCACCTTTTTTCGATCTTCGCTCGACATCGTCGGTTGGACAGGTGCGGTGGTCGCCGCCGTGGGTGCAGCCACTGCGGGAGAAGTCGCCGCTGCGCTGATGCTTGATTCATCCATCGCGACCGGCTCAGATAGATAAGTACGTAAATAATAACCGCCAAGCAATCCAATAACCAACATCACAATGGCCAGGATGGGCGTCCATATCGATTGTACGTTGATCACCAATGCTGGTTTTTCCATCCTGCGCTTGTTGGGCTCCACTTCTATTTCTTCTGGGTGAGTACTTTGTTCTTCTGTGGGGTTTTCGTTCACGCTTGTTTCTCCTTGGATTAAACCAAAAATGTTTGGAAATTTTACCTTAAAACTGGTAAATTATTATAAAATTATAGCTATGCCAGAAAATCCGATCATCAAAACAGCGCTTCTTTCGAAGCATTATCGGGTTCCCACTCGCGAGGCCGGCATCAAATCCGCCGCCCGAAGTCTCATTAAGCGCACATATCGCCTGGTAAAAGCTGTCAATGAAATCTCCTTCGTCATCCAGCCCGGTGAAATCGTTGGCTTCCTTGGGCCAAACGGCGCAGGCAAAACGACCACGCTCAAGATGCTGAGCGGGCTGCTTTATCCATCCTCAGGCGAGGCGCGCGTGCTTGGATCGGAGCCCTCGAAGCGTTCCAAGGAGCTCCTTCAACAGATCACCCTGGTGATGGGCAATCGCAACCAACTTGCCTGGGATCTTCCCGCGCTAGACTCGTTTGATCTTCAACGTTCGATTTATGCCTTGCCAGAGGCCGAATTCAAACGCACGCGGGATGAATTCATCGATTTGCTTGAGGTAAGGGATTTAATCCACAAACCCGTGCGCAATCTGTCGCTTGGCGAGCGTATGAAAATGGAAATTATTGGCTCATTGCTGCATAAACCAAAGGTGCTTTTTCTGGATGAGCCGACCATTGGATTGGACGTCACCATGCAGCGCCGCATCCGTAATTTTATCGCCGATTACAACCTGCGCTACGGAGCGACTGTCCTTCTCACCAGCCATTACATGGCCGATATCGAGGCATTGTGCAAACGTGTGATTGTTATCCATCATGGTGAAATCCTCTTTGATGGCGAATTAAGCCGGTTAATCCGGCAGTTTTCGGCCTTTAAGACCATCCAAATCACCCTGGCCGATCCAAACGCTGATTTACATCCTTATGGCGATGTGATTGGCCAGGATGGAGATAAAGTAACCATTCGGGTCCCAAAAGCAGACACTTCTCGTCAAACTGCCCTGATCCTTTCAAATTTGAGCGTGGAAGATTTAACGGTGGAAGATCCCCCCATCGAAGATGTGATTGACCAGGTATTTACTCAGGAGCGGGTCGAGGCCCCCGGCGAATGAGACGCTTGTTTGATTTTTATCGCACCAGCATGAAAATCGCCATTCTGGTGGAGCTTCAGTATCGAGCGGCCAACTATTTTTATATGATCGGCATGATCGCCGAACCGATCATTTACCTGGTTGTATGGTCAACAGTCGCCGTCGCGCAAGGAGGTTCGGTCGGCGGATATACGCCCGGCGAATTTGCAGCTTATTATATCGTTTGGACGCTCGTCCGTAATATGAACATCGTCTTCACGCCATATGGCTGGGAAATGCGCATCCAGAAAGGCCGCCTCTCAGGAGAATTGCTACGGCCGGTACACCCGCTTCACAATGACATTGCCTATTTTGCCGGGTGGAAGGTTGTTGTAATTTTGTTATGGCTTCCACTTGCCTTCATCCTATCCTGGATATTTAAACCCACCTTACATCCAACCTGGTATCAAATGGTTGCCTTCTTTATAGCCATCTGGGCCGCTTACCTGATCCGGACCATGCTACTTTCCGTATTGGGTATGATCACTTTCTGGACGGTCCGGGTTGGCGCGATCTACGAGCTTTTCTTTGCTTTTGAGCTGGTACTCTCGGGCCGTCTGGCGCCAATGTCGCTCATGCCGGCCTGGGTGCAAGGACTGGCCTGGTATCTGCCATTCCAATGGACTTTCTACTTCCCGATCGAATCGCTCACCGGAAACCTCACCCCCCAACAGCTTTTGGGCGGATTGGGTATGCAATTACTCTGGATCGGCCTGGGAGTCATATTGGTGAACATTGTCTGGCGTATGGGAATTCGCCGCTTTTCGGCCGTAGGGAACTAATCGGATTTCAAAATGCAGATCATCAAACTATTTTGGTCTTATCTAAAAATCGGCGCTGCCAACGAATTACAATATCGCGCCAATTTTTTTGTTCAGATATTGCAGTCATTCATCGCCCTTGCGGTTGGCCTGATCGGCCTGAATCTGGTTTTTAACCAAACGTCCAGCCTGGCAGGCTGGACGCAGCCGGAATTATTGGCGGTGATGGGCGTTTACATCTTGATGGGGGGCGTCATCCAGGCCACGATTCAGCCCAATATGCAGCGCTTGTTGGAAGAAATCCAAGAAGGGACGTTGGATTATACCCTGGTCAAACCCATCGATGCTCAAGCAATCGTCAGTGTGCGTGAGTTCCGCATGTGGAAGCTCGTGGATGTCCTGGTTGGCATCGTCGTCCTTGTCACTGCCATGTTACAACTCCAGGCTAGCATTGGCGCGCTCCAGGCGCTCGTATTTTCTGTCGCTCTTTGCCTGGGGGGGATTATGATCTATTGTTTTTGGCTCATCCTGACAACGAGCGCGTTCTGGTTTATCCGCATCGGGGAATTAGCGAACTTGTTTGAAGGGGTTTTTGCGGCTGGCAGGTGGCCGGTCGGGATTTATCCGGATTGGTTACGCGTTATGCTGACATTTTTAGTGCCGGTCGCCTTTGCCGTCACAATCCCTGCCGAAGCCTTGACCGGCAGGTTAACTCCCACGAGCCTGCTCGCCGCAGCCGGGCTAGCGCTCGGCCTATCCATCCTGGCGCGTTTGATCTGGAAAATTGGATTAAGAAATTATTCGGGCGCCTCAGCTTGATCTGTCCGTCTTTGCAAGGTTCACCCCCCAGGCTCGGCATACACGCGTACGTAATCAACCAACATATATTGAGGCAATTCAACTTTGCTAATATCCCCATACCACTGGGCGATTTCATCCGTAATTTTTATATATTCAGCGACCTGAGAAACGCCTCCAGCATTCGTACGCCAGGTTTCCTTTCCATCGACATAAAAAACATATTCTGTTGGCGTCCACAATAATCCAAAGACATGATAGCCCTCGCCTAATCCTCGGATGCGGACGTGCTTGGTTTTGGCTTGGTGGTCACTGCCATAACCATCCCAGGCCAATCCATGCGAGACGTCATTGTTCTGCCAATATTCAAAGATGTCGATTTCGGTTCCATCCTTTCCATCATTTCCCACGTTACCCACAGTCTCCCCGAATATCCAAAACGCCGGCCAATGACCTGGGCGAGTACGGTCGCCGACAAATTTTACCCTGGCTTCGTAATAACCAAAACGATGGTAGAACTTGCCCTTGGTCCGGATAGCCCCCGATCCATATGCGTCCTCCCAATCCGCAGGCGCCTGCGTATTTTTTTCGATAGTTCCCCAGATTGTCTGATGATAAAGTCCCGCCTTTTTATCTGTCTTAATCACCAGATCACCCTGTCCGCTTGTATATGCGAAATCTTGAAACCACCAGCCGAGCCTGCGCGGCCAATCTCCCATGATCTCCCATTTCGTGCTGTCAATCGTTGAGCCAGAGAATTCATCCTGCCATACAAGCTGATACCCTTCAGGAACATATGCAGAATCCTCAAGCGCGGCAGGAGTCTGATCTACCCTGCCGGCGACAGGGCTGGTCGGTGAAGCGGTCTGGTTTGGGCTTTGGACAGGCGGTGTAACCTTTAGCGTCACAGGGTTAAGTATCGTCGTCGGCGTACGACTGGCAGGTATTGTTGGAGTGACAGGGGTAATATTCGCATTACATCCTGCACATAGAAATACAACGATCACGGCCGCATTGACGAGATTGTGAGGCCTGTTCATCTTTTTCGTATCCAGTCGATCACTTTCGTGGAGAGCGAGTTTCCATGGACTTGTAAATTGAAATATTTGCGCGCCGAACGGAGTATTGGGTTATAAACGAAATCGTAGGCAATGGGGAAGATGGTTACCTGACCACCATAGCCAATCTTCATGAAATCCGGCGTCTGGCGATATTCATCAGGCAACTCACCTTTCGAATTCCATGCCAAAGCGCCTGCACGTGCGATGCCTTCGAAGTCAAAGTAATGATAACCATTCGACTTTGACCATTGAATGGCCCCCCAAAACAGCCCGTCATTCGGCCGGAGTTCGGCGAACTTTCCAGACCAACCGAGTAATTTTGCGCAGACGGTGCCTCCGACGCCAATCAGCAAAAGTCCAGAAACTACTTCTCCAAGGTATTCAGTGAAGATCAAGGCGATATGACCGCCTGGATTGAAGGTGTCCCACAATTGGTGAAGGTAAGCCTCTTCATACGCCAAAAATCCCTGGCGATTGCTGGTTTCATAATGGATTTTATAAAATGTTTGGATATCCCTTTCGCTGCCTACCCGGATGACAATCCCTTCCTTATCGCTGCGCCGAACGTTTTGGCGGGTCTGCCTTTTCATTCCTTTGAGCAACTGATCCTCACTCATCGAAAGATCGATCAAGATCGAAGCCGTTGGCGCAAGTTCCAACTCGCTGGGTTGAAAGCCATATTTCTCCAGGTAAGGGATTATATAATCACCAGCCACTGGAGGCTGGATTGCCAGGTAGGTGATTTTCTTCTTTCGGCAGTATTGAATAATCTGATCGAGCAGTGTACTGATTAGGCCTAGGTGATCATGCCTGATAATTGGCCCACGCGTGATATAACAGATCGAGATGCCCGGAATATACTTTCGGATGAGTAGTTGCGCACCACACAGGATCCTTTCTTGCTCTATCAATATGATCCGGATAGCCTCCCACCCTAATTTTTCCTTGACTTTCCCCCACAAGCTGGTTTGTAAATGGCTTCCTACGGCTGCCTGGGCGATAAATGAATCCCATTCAAGATCTTCGCTGCCTCCCCTGATCTCGATATGGTATTCTGATCTCAGTTCCCGGAATGCATCATCGCCAATATCCGTTCCCATTTTTTAGCGTCCTCGAGCGCTTATCATCTCAGGTTTTCGTCCTATCCTCTTTAAGTTTCTCTAGCCACTCCTCTCTCCAGAAGAAGAAACAACTTCGATCACACGGCCCAAAATCGACCGTTCCATTACAATGAACATCTTCCAGGATGATAATATTTTTCGTCTTTTTCACTCGATAATCACGCTCATCCAGGAAACGGTTTACCCGCTTCCGAACTGTATACGTTTTACCACAGTGTGACCACATCTCCTCCATAAAAGCGCAACCCTTCAAGGAATCCCACCGATTAAGGCTTGCCTGGATTTGATCTTTCGACCTGACTCGAACAATATCTCCAGGTTGGATGAGGCCGGTAATAACTTCCACATTAACTGCCTGGCGCTCTTTCTTCTGGAAGAATTCACGCAAAGAATTTTTCATATACCTCAGCCTCCTTTTCGAAAAACGCTTCAAGCGGTTTTTGATCCGCTCTGCTTCAGTGGATACGCTGAAAGATTCCGCCATCTGCGGTACACCCTGTAGTTGGCAAATGTACCCGATTTGATCTTCTGTTTCAGAGCTAGAATCCTTGAGACGGTTATATTCACTCATCGTTATCTCGTATGATTATTCCGAATTATTAGGATTTAGGCGGATGTTCCCAACCATACCCCAGCGCACCTCAGCAGGCGGGTCAATCAATGAAATCGTTACCGTGAAATTACCAGGATCTGCATTCTCGGCCGGTTCGATTTTTTTCACTTCTCCGTTTACCTCAATTCCCGGAAGCGCATCAAAAGAGATGATCGCCTGGTCGCCAATTTGAAGGTGAGCAACATCCGTATCGCTCATATTTGCCTCAATGATCAAATCTCGTAAATCGCTGATCAGTACGACTGGCTGTCCAGTTCCTGCGTATTCGCCATTGCGGATTAAAACTTTTATAACCGTACCGTGAACCGGAGAGGTCAGGATTGCTTTCTCGAATTGAGCTTTGACCCGTTCCAGGTTCGCTTTAGCCTGCTCCAGCTCGGCTTGGGCGAGTGCGACTACTTCCGGATAAGGCTGATCGTTTAAATCCTTTAGCCGGGCCTCAGCAAGGGTGATCTGGACTGCCCTAGCGGTCGCCTCTGCTTTGGGCATATACTGGGGTACATTA
>JAYRNN010000173.1:0-4449 GCA_041912175.1 Anaerolineales bacterium
CGCGGCAGCGGTCAGGCAGACCCATGCATCAATGCCCCAAACCGGCTCCCAAACGAAAATTCCG
This sequence comes from Anaerolineales bacterium, assembly GCA_041912175.1. GTDB lineage: Bacteria > Chloroflexota > Anaerolineae > Anaerolineales > UBA4823 > CAZAGA01. The sequence goes on from JAYRNN010000173.1 coordinate 65, forward strand.
TCCCAACCTGCCTTTTCGGCCTGGAAAGCGAGCTCCGCAGTGGTGAGGGCGTCCGCGTGGGGGATTACAAACCCGTATTTCATGGTTCCGATCTCAAGTGGTCGCTAAAACCTTTGAATTTCGCATAGTCGTCTTACGGGTTGATCGTATCTGCCAGGTTCTGTAATTTCGATTGTAATAGATTGACGATTTCCGAGTTCGGCGTTTTCCACTTAAGGCCAGGCATAAAGGTGATCACTGTTTTCTCTGGCCAGATTTGGTAATGTAAGCCAAAGGATTTAACGTAAGGCAAACGGATACCAGGGCGACCGACCACCAAAACCTGCGGGTGAATTTCTGGATGCGAAACCAGAACATCCCGCATTGGATTGAGATTCATCTGTCGTAGAAGCGCCAGGCAGAACATACTGGCTCCCATGGCCAGCCGGGCGCGTAAGCGCTGCCCGCCGAGGCGAGAGCGCATAAAAAGCATAATGAGCATATCCATCGGAATCTGACCACGGACTTTTCTTACCGCCGCATTTTGTGCTTCGATGGCAGGTTGCAGCAGCTCGTGTGCCTGGGCAGCATTATCAGCCTGGTTCAGCGCCTGGGCAAATTGCATGACCGGCGCAGTGGAAACCATCGCCGTGGTGACATCCATGCAACGGTATGCAGAAAGGCTTGCAAATTGTTCGATCTCGGCTGGGCGACCGATCAATTGGTTGGAAGTCGCTTGTAGGGCCAGGATAAAGGCCTGGATGGGGGGGATTTTCAGCGCTTCGAAAAAGTTTCTGCCATAGCCGGGCAACTCAAATGTCGCTGCTTGCGTATCCAGTAAGCCCTTAACTTCACCTTGAGCGCGTTGTAACAGCTTCGGGGGGAGAATATTTTGGTTGATCTCCCAGGTTAATTCCTGAACCGCAAGCTGACCCTCCGCACCACTGACTACCTCCTGGTTGAGGGGATAAACTGCCGCGCGCTTTTGAATTTCGGCTGCGCCGCGCATCATCACATTTCCATCCAGGTAAGCAGTGAAACTTAGGATCGTACAGGCGCGTGAATTGCCGAAGACAACCAGTTGGAGGCTGGAATGGAACCAACGATTCGAGAAATTTGTGCTATGCGCCTGCCTTGCAACTTCGGCAGGGGTGTCCGGTTCGCCATCCAAATCCAGGCAAAGAGTTAGAAAACTACGTCGCAGCAAGCGAAGGTTGGGAGCATTGACCGGACTTTGGGACAACCTGGTGAAGATGCGCATTTGCGTTGGAGAATCGGCGGCTGTCAAAGACCCGATTGCAAATTCATCGGTTGAATTGCCAGGAGAGCTCGAGGCCAGTTTCTCCAGGGCTACCGACAATCCTTCTACCCAGGTTTCGTCGCGTAGCTCCCCCAGTTGCATCACGAAAAGCCGGCCGCCGATGATGACGGTAATTTGCGGTTCAAAAACACTCTTGAACAAGCGCGCTCTCCGCCCTTAGACAATCAAACTGGTTGAAAAGAGATTTGGGTATTGTCCCATCTCGAGGGGTTTCCCTCGCAGCGTATCGGCTTCTAATTCACCGGAAGTCACGGAACGATACAGGCTATACGCGCCGAAAACCAGGGTAGCAGCACGTTGAAATGGCGTCAGCGGGCGTGGATCATCCAACAAGGCTGAAGTCGCAGAGAGGACCGGAGCAAGCAAGCCGGGTAAGCGAAGATTGTAAGTGCGCAGCAACCCTTCAAGTTCTTCGTCATGGACCTGCTCTACAAATTTGGTGAAACCGCTTGCAGACATGCCAAAATGGATGATGCGCCGGGCAAGATTAGTTTCTTTAACGTCGAACTTGCCGAATAAAGAGAGGTCGTTCAGGTCAGGTAGAGGAACCGGGTCAGGCTTCGGGTAGCCTGGAATTTGCTCGAAGATGTCTGAAGTGCGTGGTTCATCCGGTCGATCCATGATTAAGCTCCGCTATTCTCGCTTGCCTCGGTGCCGAGAACGATGCCATTCTCGTCTGTAACCAGTTCCCCTAACTGGTCATCCCGCAGCGCGTAGACATTCCCGAATGGGTCTTGTACGACGGTGGCGCGACCGTTGAGCGTTTTAAAGGGTGTAAGGAGCACCTTTCCCCCGGCCTCAACATATTTATCTGCTGCCGCGTCAGCAGATGCCACTTGAAAATTGACTTGTAACTCCTCTCCTTGAGGAACAAGTACAAGCTCAACATTGCTGCCTGGCATCCGAAGCCCTGCACCGTTATTAAGCCTCCAGATCAGGACATGGCCAAGTTGATCCCGGTAAAACTCAAGTCCCGTATCAATATCTGGGACAGGAATCCGGATGCTGTCTATTTTTTGAAGTAAAGCAGAAGAGCTCATAATAATTGATCTCCTTTTTAACTTACTAACATGCTAACGAACTTGCTGTCAGAATGATTATAGCAGTGATTGGTAGAAGATTGCAGCTTTTTTGCCCAGCGCAAGAGCAAGCGCTTCCTGCGAGTCGGTCAGGCGAGTAATTGTGATTGGAGCAGGCATTTGGATGGGGCCGACCAATATTTTCGCTCCGTTGGAAGTATAGCTGCCGATAGGCAGGTCGGTTTTGGCTGCAGAAATTATTTGTTGTGGGCTCAACCAAATCAGGAATGGGATTTCTGGGGATGGCGTTGGTAATCCGAGCAGTTCGGCCAGAAATACAATGATGCAGCCAGTATCCTGGTGATCCGGATGCCAGGGATTGTGGGGCGGCGTACGGTGTGCGCGAAAGACGATCGCGGCCGGTTGTTCTTTGTCTTCAAGGCTGACTTCCTGGATGTCGCTTGGCCCACGCACGACCACCGTACGTGAGCAGGGTAGCAAGTTTATCCGGCTCGAGATTTCTTCGCAGGCTTCTCGCATGACCCCGGCGGACAAATTTGGATCGAATGGTTCCAATCGTCCGCCAATACCGGTAATCTCCAGTACGGTCTGGCCAGCGATTTGTTTTGGCGGACGGACACCAAAAAGAAAGCGCCCTTCGTTGCGTAGGATCAGACTGGTGCCTAAAAAAATTCCTGCCGGGAGAATATCCTGGATGATCATAAGGCGTTGTTTATCATGGTTCGATTTACGGATTTAGCCGTCCTAAGGCGACTGGATCAAACATCAGGATTAATACAAGAACAACGATCAAAGTCGCCAGTATGCCACCCACCAGAGGCCAGCGCTTACCAACCAGCCAATCCAATCCCAATAAGATCAAGGCAAGCGGCCACCACTTCCATAAACTAGCGAGCTGATCAACAGGTAGTTGGCCGAGTCCATATAGAAATAAGACGAGCCCCGCGCCGATCATAATAACCGGCCAAAAGAGGTCGCGATCATCCCATTCCGCGCGACCGAGCACAAGGCGAGCGGAACGCCAAACAAGCAGGTATAAACCCAACAGAGCAAGCAACAAACCCCAAAAGCTGAAACTACCCCCACCCTGATTGGTTAAATTGAAAACCAGGCTGATTATTAGGCCGAAAACAACAAAAAGGATCAATCCGGTGTTGATGACTTTGATGCCCGTGGTGCGCAGGTTGGATTGCTGGCTATAAGCGCCATCGATCCATAAACCGACCCCAACCGCAACGATAATCAGGGCCCAGGCGTAGGACCAGGTTTCCCAGGTATCGAGCGCGTTTTGTAAGAATATAATCAGGCCAATCGTAACGATGATGCTTCCTGGTATCGCCAAGGCGCCCGTCTCTGGACCGCCAATCAACATGCCGATGAAAAAAGCCAGACCCACGGCGACAATCACGAATGGCCAGAGCAGGTCGATTGATGTTAGACCCATTATTTGGCCGACAAGGAATATGACCCCAGCGCCAATCAAAATTACACCCAGGATCAGGCCGATCTTATTACGGGATGATGTCATATTTTACTCCTCTCTTCGTAAATGCCTCTGGGACACAAATAATTCAACCTTGAATGGTTTATTCTTGGTTAAGATTGGCGTCCTGATAGGCTAACGGATCATCAATCGGTTCGACGTGTGTGAAGACCACGATATTTGGTATTTTTGCCCGGATACTGGTCTCGATCCCCTCGGCCAACTGGTGAGATTGTTTGACAGTCCACTCGCCTGGGACCAGGATGTGCATAGAAACGAATCCCCGTGCTGCAGCCGCGCGCGTGCGAAGTGCATGAAACTTCACGCCTTGATCGCCTAATGGGTTAAGGATTTCCTGGATTTCACTAAGGTTCGCTTCGGGTAATGACACGTCCATAAGGCCCTTGGCAGAGTGACGCAGCAAGCGAAATCCGGTAAATAAGATATTTGCGGCTACAAGGAGGGCGATGATCGGGTCGATCCGGACCCATCCAGTCATTGGGACGAGCGCTACTGCCACGATTAGTCCTCCAGTGGTTATTTCATCGTAGATCTGATGACG
>JAYRNN010000174.1:0-10118 GCA_041912175.1 Anaerolineales bacterium
TTGTTTAATAATTTTTTTTCTATGTGGTGGTTGCCTTATGCGCCCCCACCCCTCCGCGCCGGGCGCGGGCGGGTGGGGTTTGGCCGCCCCGGCGGCCTCGCCGGTCGTTTTTATCTTTAGCCGTACAGCTTGCGATGGACGATACTGAGGGCGCGTACCTGCTCGGCAGCGTGGTAAGAGGAGCGCACCAGGGGACCGCTCTCCACCCATTTAAAGCCGATCTCCGCGCCGTAGCGCTTAAGCTCGGCGAACTCCTCCAGGGTGTAGTAGCGATCAATGGGCAGGTGTTTCTTACTGGGCTGCAGGTATTGGCCAACAGTGAGGATATCCACGCCCCAACTGCGCTGGTCGCGCATGACGGCTTTTACTTCGTCCAGGGTCTCGCCCAGCCCAAGCATAATGCCAGACTTGGTGAGCACTTCGGGGTCAAGCTGCTTGGCGCTGCTCAAGGCGGCGGCAGCCCATTCGTACCGGTCTTGCGGCTGGACAGTTTTGAACAGGCGCGGCACAGTCTCAACGTTATGGTTCAAAATCTCCGGGCGGGCGTCCATGACGATCTTGAGCGCTTCCAGGCTGCCTTTGAAGTCGGGGATGAGCACTTCAATCGAACATCCGGGGTGGATCTGGCGGATGCGGCGAATAAGCATGGCGAAGATCGGCGCGCCGCCATCTTTGCGATCATCGCGGTTGACGCTGGTGATCACGGCGTGTTTGAGGTTCATGGCTTTGACGGCCTGGGCAACGCGCTCTGGCTCCAACCAATCGAGCGGGTTGGGCTGGCCGCGCTTGATATCGCAAAAGCCGCACGAGCGTGTGCAGATATCCCCCATCATCAGGAAGGTGGCAGTTCCGGAACCCCAACACTCGCCCATATTCGGGCACATGGCTTCTTCGCAGACGGTGTGCAGTGCTTTGCTGCGCATCAAGCCTTGCAGCCATTCGTAAGTTTCGCCGGAGGGGGCGCGCACCTTGATCCATTCTGGACGGCGGCGAGGGGTGGTATCGATTTCTTCGGATTTTATGCGATCGCGAGTTGGTTCAAATGGCATCGGTTTTCCTATTTAAAATCCTTCTAGCCGAGAAAAATCGGCCACGCCAGCAGCCAGGGCAGTAATACGCTGCAGCAGGCCCAGGCGGTTGGCCCGCAGGGTCGGATCTTCGGCCATGACCAGCACCGTATCAAAGAAACGGTTAATCACTGGGATCATGGGCAAGAAGGCGTTCCAAAAATCATCCGCCGAGCCAGGAGCACGCGGCTCGGCTTCAGCCGTCTGCAAGGCCCGATAGAGACCAATTTCTTGCGGCTCGACAAAGGCTGCAGGATCAACGATAAATTTTTTATCCAGGTCACGCGTGATGCGCACGCAGCGGGCATAGGCAGGCAGGATGGTATGCCAATCCGGGCGAGCAACCCAGGCAGACAACGCTCTGACGGCGCGCACGGCCGCGGCCGGGTTTGCTCCCTGTGCAGCCAGCACGGCATCCACCACGTCGTAGCGGACGCTCTGCTCGAGCAGGATGTTGCGCAAACGTTCGACAATGAAATCCAGAACTGCTGCCTGGATTTCGGGGCTGGACGAGACGGGCAGATGAGAAGCCGCGGCGGGCAGCGCCCGGCGCAGGTCGAAATCCACATCCCAGGCGGCCAGGCTCTGCACCAGGCCCAGGGCGGCCCGGCGCTGGGCAAACGGATCTTTGTTTCCTGAGGGCGCCAGGCCGGCCGCAAACAGGCCGGCCAGGGTATCCAGTCGATCGGCCAGGCCAACAACCAGGCCGGGGAGGGAAGCCGGGTTCTGATCGCCCGTGTAGCGCGGCAGGTAATGCTCAAAGATCGCCTGGGCGACTTCTTTGGACTCGCCTGAATCGAGGGCATAATATCGGCCGATGATCCCCTGCAGGGAGGTCATTTCGACCACCATATGGGTAGCCAGGTCAGCTTTGCACAACTCGGCCGCCCGGCATGCAACGGCAAGCTCAGCCTGGCTCAGGCCAAGTAAGGGCGCCAGGTCCACGACCAGAGCCCGGATGCGATGCGATTTGTCGAGCATCGATCCCAGCCTGGTCTGAAAAGTCAAGGTGGCCAGGCGGGACAGGTAATCTTCCAGCGGCTTTTTCCGATCTTCACGCACAAAGAAATCGGCGTCGGCAAAACGAGCCCGGATGACGTGCTCGTTGCCTTCGACCACCAGGTCCAATCCCTGGCTATCGCCATTGCGCACGGCGATGAAATAAGGCAGCAGAGGGCGAGGCGTGCCCGGATCGTCGGGCTGGCCGTCCTTGATCGGAGCTACGACCGGAAAGTAACGCTGATGTTTTTTCATGACCGAGACCAGCACTTCGCGCGGCAGGTGCAGGTGAGATGGGTCAAAAGCGCCCAGCAGAGCCGTTGGGGCTTCCACCAGGTTGGTCACCTCGTCCAGCAAAGCCGGATCGTCCAGGACCGCGCCGCCCGCCTGGAGGGCCAGGCTGCGCACCTGCGTGTCGATTGCACGGCGGCGTTCTTCTTTATCCAGCAAGATGCCCTGGCTGGAGAGCAGCCTGAAATATTCGGCCGTTGAAAAAACTTCCAGTTCCGCAGGCTGGTAAAAACGCAGACCGCGCGTCGTGCGCCCAGATTGCAGACCGGCAAATTCGAAGGGCGCCACCTGGCTTTGTTCGCCTTCGCCCAATAATGCCAACAGCCAGCGGATGGGGCGTGAAAAGGCCACATTGCTGCTGTTCCAACGCATCGGTTTATCGAAGCGCAGAGAGGCAATCAGCTCTGGCAGGGCCTCCGCCAGTACCTGAAGGGCCGGGCGGCCCGCCTGGCGTACCACAGCAGCCATGTAACGCCCGCCTTCCATTTCGCGCACCTGCAAATCAGCCACCGTCACGCCTTTGCTGCGCGCGAAGCCTTCGGCGGCTTTGGTGGGCTGTCCCTGGTTGTCAAAGGCGCGCTCAGCCGGCGGGCCTTTAATGATTTGCTCCAGGTCCGGCTGGTTGGGAGCGAGGTCTTCGACAACCATTACCAGGCGACGCGGCGTGCCATAAACACGCAGCGCGCCATGCTGCAGGCGCAGATCGTCCAGCATAGCCGGAAAACGCCGGCCTAGCTGATCGAGGGCAGCATCCAGGTCGCCGGCAGGCAGTTCTTCAACTCCGATTTCGAAAAGAAAAGGTAACGGGGCGCCTGGAAGGAGGGGCGTGGGCGTGCGGATGGCGCCATGTTGCCTGGCGGCTATGCCGTCCTGCTCTCCGTTATCTTTGATGAATGGAAATTCCAGGCGCTGGCGCTGCTCCACGTAGGCTTCAGCCACACGCCGGGAAAGCTCGCGCATGCGCCCAAATAAGGCCTGGCGCTCGGTGACGCCGATTGCGCCGCGCGTGTCTAGCACATTGAAGGTGTGCGAGCATTTCAAGATATAGTCGTGTGCTGGTAAAACCAGGCCCCTGGCCAGACAGGCCTCGGCTTCGGCCTCGAACAGATCATACATCTGGCGCAGCCGTTCGACCTCAGCCACTTCAAAGTAATACTTGCTGTGCTCCTGCTCGGCCTGCAAGTTGACATCGCCATCGGTAAGCGCCGGGCTCCATTGTATGTCGCGGAAACTGTTTACGCGCTGCAAAGAAATGGCAATCCGCTCCAGCCCATAGGTCAACTCGACCGCGACCGGGTTTAGGGCCATGCCGCCCGCCTGCTGAAAATAGGTGAACTGGGTAATTTCCTGCCCATCCAGCCAGACCTCCCAGCCAAGTCCCCAGGCGCCCAGAGCCGGCGATTCCCAGTTGTCTTCCACAAAGCGGAAATCGTGTTTGCGTGGGTCGATCCCTAGAGCTTCAAGCGACTTAAGGTAAATTTCCTGCGGGTTGCCGGGGTCAGGCTTGAGGATGACTTGGAACTGGTAATGCATCTGCATGCGGTTCGGGTTTTCGCCATACCGGCCATCGTCGGGGCGGATGGAGGGCTCGACGTAAGCCACATTCCAGGGTTCTGGGCCGAGCACACGCAGCGAAGTAGCGGGGTTCAAAGTGCCAGCCCCAACCTGGGAGTAGTAAGGCTGCCAGATCAAACAACCCTGCTTGGCCCAGAATTCTTGCAAGGTCATAATGATGGATTGAAAGTTAAGAGGTAAGGTCATAGGAGTTAAGAATTAAACATCAGGATTTAGGATTGCAGGTAACTAAATTATCCTGCGAATTATAATCGCAAAATGCGGTTTATTCTCAAATAGAGGGGCTATCTGAGAAGTCCCGACATTGTCCCTAGACGCAAAAGGTTGTCGAGCGGAGCGCGACAACCTTTTGACGTCTATACTCAAATTGAAAGGGAGTTTAGCTGCTTACGTCCAGTGCGGCGGGTTCTTTTCCGGCCAGCATGGGGGCGCGCCCGTCTTCGAGGCGCATAATCGGACGAATGCCAAAAGATATCAGGCCCAAGACTGCTGTTACAGCTCCACCCACAATATACCAGGTGCGCACCCCAAAAGTATCCGCCACAGGGCCGGCAATGATCAGGCCAATTGGAGCCATGGCTGCGGCAATACTCATAATCAGGGTAAACACGCGGCCCTGTATTTCTGGGTCGACGACGCCCTGCACCACCGCAAATAGGGGGCCATTGACCATCGGGTTAGAGAAACCTAAAGCAAAGGCTAATCCCACCGCCAGGGTGAAAGCCCCCGCGGGGGTCAGGCCGAGCAAGACAACCACAGTCCCCAACATCACCAGGCCGGTCAGGGCAGTCACAATGCGGCGGCGGAAACCGCCCCAGGCAGCCAGCACGATTCCGCCGATGATCGTCCCGATCCCAAAAGCAGATTGCATCCAGGCCAACTGGATCGCCTGCCCATAGAAAGCTTTGGTCACCAGGATCGGCAGCAACGACGAGGCAGGCGTCAGCAGCAGGTTGATCAATGTGGTGATGCCCAGGATCATTACCAGCCCCGACCAACTGAATACGTAGTGCAATCCCTCTTTAAAGTCTTGCCAGACCGAGGGCTGCCCGACTCCCAACTCGCCGGATGGCTGGCGTATCGGCTGAGGAATGCGAATAAACAGCAATGGAATGATGGCCAGGATTGCCGTAACAATATCGATGGCCAGGATGCCGTACATGGGTAAAACCGAGAGCAATAAAGCGCCAGCTGGAGCAGACAGGATGGTCATCAAGCCCATCATCGCCTGGTTCATGCCCTGCACGCGCGCATAAAAGTCTTTAGGGACCATTAAGGTGACCGAAGCCTGCATGGCTGGCTGGTGGAACCCGGCTGCCGCAGAGCGGACGAACATGATGATGTACACCTGCCAGACCTGGATGTGACCGGTCCAGAACAGGTATGCCATCACCACCAGCGCCAGGGCGCTGATGCCATCGGCGAAGATCAAGATCATGCGCCGGTTCCAACGATCGACGAGCGTCCCGACAAATGGCCCCAGGAATACTTGGGGCAGCAGTGCAATCAACGAAGCCGTCGCCAGCATCCGGGCCGAGCCGGTTGTTTTCGTCAGCCACCAGATGATGGCAAACTGCACCAACTGGCTGCCAACCAGCGAAAACGCCTGGCCAGTCCAGATGATGAAGAAAGGAGCGGTCCATTTTCTTGAACCGGGAGCAATATCTTTATTTTCCATGCACGGAACCTTTGGCGTAGTTAAGTGGCTGTATTATATTGCTGGAGAGCAAGTTTCGTACAAATTGGGGTAGTCAAAGCGTCCTTATTTACACAAAACTTATTCCAAAACGGCTTCTACGGGCTGTGGAAAGCGGCGCGATAACAGAATGAAGCCAAGGGTGGCAATGCTGCCTACGATAAATCCGCCATACCAGATCGTAACCGGGCCGAGGGTGTCATTTAGAAAGCCGCCCATTAGCGGAGCGATCCCAGCCGCGACGCCCCACGTCAAACCGTACAAGCTCATATAACGGCCGCGCATATCCGGCGGGGCCAGGTTTGCGGCATAGGCCGTCGCAGTGGGAGAAAGGATCAGTTCGCCAATGGTTAAAATGACCATGCTCACCCAAAAGGCCCAGAACCCCTGCCCGAGCGCCACACTGCCAACGCCAAGCGCGTAAAACAAAGAACCGGCGGCCAAAACCAGCAGAGACGGGAAACGTTTGGTGACCTGGGTGACCGGAATCTGCAAGAACACGACCATTAAAGCGTTGGTGGTAGCGATCCAGCCGTACTGGCTTTCTGGCACCCGGTAATTCTGCTTGGCATACACACCCAGAAGCACCCAGATGAGCGTGGCGCACATTTGAGTCAGCGTAAAAACGGCCGCGAAAGCCATAAATGGCCTGTCTTTCAAGACACGGCCATAACCGCCAAATTTTTCTTTCTTGGGACGAACCTGCCCGGGCAGCCGGGTAAGCGTCTCGCGCGCAAATAACCCTACCAGTAAGCTGTAGCTGAACAGGCCTACCGCGGCGCCTAAAAATGCAATCGTATAAGAGATGGAAGCCACAAAACCGCCAATGACAGGCCCCAAGGCAACTCCGATATTGTTGCTGGTGCGCATCAGGGAATAGGCATCCAGGCGCTTCTCGGGCGGGACCAGATCAGCCATCATGGCATCCGCGCCAACCCGGTATAGCGGGTTGAAGGCCCCGCTTACACCCATCAAGACGGCAAAAGCGGCCAGTGAGTTGGCGCGGATCATGAATAAATAAGCCAGCCCATTCATGGCCAGGCTGATCACCATGACCCATTTCCGCCCGACCCGGTCCGTGATTGGGCCAGCGATGAAGGATGCGGTCAACCCCATCACCGCATTCAAGGTCATCAGGCTGGCCACGGTAGCCAGGGGAAGTTTTAGCTTTTCGCTGACATAGATCATCAGGAAAGGCCAGACCATGCTGGCGCCCAGCGTGCTGATTAACATGCCCACGAACAGCAGCCAGAACTGGCGCGGATAATTTTGGGTGAGGGAGCGAAGACGCGCGATCATGATTTAAAGAGTGGAAAGGCCGCGATAAAGGGGCTAACCGCCGGTAAACTTTGTCTTGTAACCGAGTGAACGCAATTTGGCGGCGATTTTTTCGCGATGATCCCCTTGAATTTCGATTAAGCCTTCTTTGACGGTTCCGCCAGTACCGCAAGCTTGCTTGAGCTGAGTGGCCAGGGCTTTTAAATCGTCGGGGGCGAGATGCAAATCACGGATAACTGTAACGGTTTTACCGCCGCGACCTTTTGTTTCGCGCTGGATGGCAGCCGTCTGTTGGGCTGGCGGCACCCTGGCCGGTTTGACGCAGCGGCAAGGAGAGCGTTTACAGCGCGGGCAGAGTTTGAAATCCGATTCGGTCGAATAAACGGTCGGGCGATCATCCAGGGGCATGCATTCACCTCATCCGGTCAATTCTACCATTGATGCGTTGCATGGCAGCCAGGGAAGGGTTATACTTATCGGTAAAGGTGTAAAATCGAGGAGCTGAATATGGAACTGGGTCTTTTCCGGCAATATATCGAAGATTATACAAAAGAGGCCATCGAAAATAGCGACGGCACCAACGCCGGGATAGCCGAATTCCTGTCGACGAAAAAACAGGCCGGGCGTTTCAGCAGCCATCGTGAAGAAAAAAATATGGCCCTGGCTGAAGTCCGCAAGGCATTTGATGAACACCGCCACTGGCCGCTGGCGATCGTATTGTCTCACCTGGGGATCGAGAATAAAGACCTGCTGCCAAAATAATCGAGCATTGCTTTTTCCTTGCATATATATTACAATTTAGGTAATATTATTCCGCAATAAGGGTCTCAATTCAGGAGGGACAATGCGTAATAAAACGAAATACCTGGGGTTGGCCGGGGTTATTGCCGGTCTGGCTGCTGGCGCTGGTTTGCTTTGGCTGCGCAACAAGCGCTCTTCCCAAAAATCCCCTGAACTACCAGGACAAAAACGCATCGAGCGCGCCCTGGATCGCACATTGATCCAGGCCCGCCGCCAGGCAGTCTTTCCTCTTGGCCCACAACACCGCTACGTTATATTTTCCGACCATCATAAAGGCGCCGGCGATGAGGCAGACGATTTCGCGGTTTGCGCCGCCGCCTATTTAAAAGCACTGAGCGAATACGAGCAGCGGAGTTATACCCTGATCATCTTGGGAGACGCCGAGGAATTCCTGGAAAACCCGATTATAGAAGTCATGAGCACCTATCCGGAGGTTTTCGCGGCCGAGCAGCGCTTTTATCCCGATCATTACCTCCGCGTGGTCGGCAACCACGATAATGCCTGGGGAATCGAAGCCAATGTCCGCCGCTACCTGGATGATTATTTTCCGGGAATCCGCATCTACCGCAGCCTGCTCTTCCAATACCAGGACGGCGCCGGAGCCGAGGGAGAAATTTTTCTAGCCCACGGTCATCAGGGCACCCTGGATTCGGATGTTTTCGATTTCCTGCCGCCTCTACTGCTGCCGCTCTACCGCGTGTTCCAAAACCTGACCGGTCTGGGGCACACCACCCCGGCCCAAGACGACTGCCTGCGCGGCCAGCATGACACGATGATGTATCGCTGGGCCGCCAAACAGTCCAGGCTGCTGCTCATCGCGGGGCACACCCACCGCCCGGTATGGAGCTCGCATACGCTTTTGGAAAAACTGATTGGGCAGCTCAACAGCATGCTGGCTTTGAAACCCGCCCAAGGCGCTGACAGTACTGAACTGCAAGTCGCCCAACTTCAAGCCGAGATTGAAGAACGGGAAGCGAAGGAGCCGCCCTGCAACGACACCATCAAAACCCGCCCATGTTATTTCAATAGCGGGTGCTGCCGATTTGAAGATGGCGACATCACCGGAATCGAGCTAGAAGATGGCGAGCTGCGCCTGGTGAAATGGGGCAAACAGAAGGGTGAAATCCAGCGGCTTGAGCTGGAGAAAACGCCCTTATCCAAAATATTCGCCAACCTGTAAGCTGATAAGAGGCCGTCATGCTCGACTGGCAAGATCTCCACTTTGATTCCACATTGGTGGACCTGCACGCACACCCATCGTTCAACGTATCGCTGTTCAACCGGGCGATTACCAGGCGTTTTTACCCTTCACGCAGCGCATTTGACCCTTTTAGCGTGCGCACCAATATCCCAAACTTAAAAAAAGGCGGGGTGGATTTGATGCTGTCTGTAGTATATGCGCCCGAGCGCGGCATCTTCGATGAATGCCGCTATCTACGCATCCTGAGTCTCTTCATGCAGACGGTCTGGAAAAAGATCTACGGGCGGCCATACTTTGACGTGGCCAGCCAGATGCTGGATGAAATGGAAAAAGCGCTCGCCAACGATATCGATCCTCAGGGCGGAAAACTCCAGGCGAAATTCGCTCACTCGCTTACGGATCTAGAGGCGATCCTCTCCCAGCCTCCGGGCCGGCCGGTGGCTTTTGTGCACGCAGTAGAGGGTGGGCACTGCATTGACGGCAAGCTCGAGAACCTGCAAGCCTTGTTCGAGCGCGGCGTGGCTTACATGACGCTGGCGCATTTCTTCGAGAATGAAATCGTCCACCCAGTTTTCCCCTGGCCGGAGCCGATCCAAAAATTTGGCTGCTTTCAGGGTGAGCGAGACATCACCTTGGGGTTGAAGCCCTTCGGCGAGCAAGTCGTGGAAAAGATGGTCGAGATGGGGATGCTGATCGACATCAGCCATTGCACCCCACCCGCGCGCGCCCGCATTTACGACATTGTCGGCAACCGGCGGCCGATCCTGGCCACGCATGTGGGCGCTTACGAGATCAACCCCAGCCCATATAATCTGAAGGATTGGGAACTGAAGAAAATCGCCGAAAGCGGCGGAGCAGCCGGCGTGATCTTCATGAACTATTGGCTCATGCCGCACGAGACCGGGCGCGGGGTAAATTTCATCGCCCGCACCATCGATCATTTTGTAAACAAGGCCGGCCTGGAGCACACGGCGATCGGCACCGATTTTGACGGTTTCACAGATCCACCTGATGATTTGAAGGATGCTTCCGCGCTGCCTGTTTTGACGCAGCGCCTGATCGCGGACGCCTACGGTGAAGAGGCCATCCGAAAAATCTTGGGAGGCAACGCTCTGCGTGTGCTGCGCGAAGGCTGGGGAAAGAAATAATCGCCGACTCAATTCCCAAAAATAACACAAACTTATCCAAATCTGTCAACCCAAAGTAGAAA
>JAYRNN010000175.1:0-13095 GCA_041912175.1 Anaerolineales bacterium
CGATAAACCATAGCCGCTGCTGCCGCGCACATTCGGAACCCAGACAGCAAAACCGCTCAGGGTCAGGAATTGAATCAGCGGCATCGAGAACCAGGCGAAATCCGGGCGCTCCTGGCTTTGAGGGCCACCGTGGATGTAGAATATGACCGGTCTCGGGCCGTCGTAGCCGAGCCCTGGAGCCGGCAGGTAGAGCCGGGCAGAAATGCGCAATCCATCGTGGCTGGTATAAGGATAGTCTTCGCCAGGCGCAAGCAGTGCGGTTGAAATCCCAAGCAGACGCTCGTTGGTTTTTCGCTCCAGGCGACCATCGGGTTCAATTAGATAGATTTGAGATGGAGAGGTCGCGGTTGAAAAGGACAGGATATAGCGCCCGCTCGCTTTTTCATAATCCAGCGACTCGAGCTTACCGTTGCTCAACGCGCCATCCCCTACCAGAACGCGTTGGATGGTAAAGCGCAGCGCCGCTTCGTCAAACTGACCCTCATACACCCATGAACACCCGTCGATGTTGTAGCCAAGCGTATAAAGATCACCCAGGCGGTGTTCCAGGCTGGTCATTTCACCATTGCCCGAGTGAACCAGGCCACTGATTTCTACCGGGTAGGTTCTTTCGGGAGATTCGAGGGAAAAGTAAGTCAGGCCAAAACGATCGTCATAGATGGATGAGGTGAACAATAACCCTTTCCCTGCCAGGCAGTTCGAGCCAATGCCATTTAACGGCGCTTGTTCGCCCTCCGCGCGCATTTCGATGGGTTTGCCATACAGCAACTCGCGCTCGGCTTGCCCTTCTCGCCATAAATACAGCACAGCGTCGCCGGCGGTATACCCATCCGCCAGAACGATCGTTTGCATCGCCTCGTCATGGGCATCAGGATAATTCCCATACAGGCTCTCTCCCAACGCGATGGTTTCCAGCGTATTCAAGTCCGTCCGCCAGGAACGAAACACCGGGCTGGTGCGCGGGTCAACTGTGAATAAGGCCAGATTGGCGTCCGGGTCGCAGGCTGTGCACTGAACCTGTTGACCGGCGAAGCGCTCCCCAAATAACAGCTCGGGCAAGCCGCCATCGATTGGGATGAGCATTGGTTGGTAATTCTCATCGCCATCCTTATCCAGCATAAGGAGAATTTTTCCCAATTCGGGCAGCACCCGATAAGCAAATGGACCGACAAATTCCGGGTTTGGCAGGGCAATGTCAGGCGGGATGAGCGGCTCGGGAACACTCCCGGCCTCATCCATCACGTAGAGGCTCAGCCGGCCGGAGAGATTGCTAATAAAGTAGATTCTTTCGCCTACCACTTGCGGGTGGACGAACAAGCGCGCTGAAAGCATTGATTCAATCTGATATTTTGTCATTCGGGCTCCATTTCAAACTATATTAATCGAATAGCGTATTAAAATATACCATGTAGGAGATCATCCCCCAAAAAATGGACCACAAACTTTCCAATCTATTGAGCGTCGTGATGTTTACAATTGGCGCCATCCTTGGAATGCTTTTCAATGGCTTTGCCTTCTGGGCTGATTTGGAAGCATCGATGTTTGACAGCGCGCTCCAGACAGATGAAGGCATGCGCAGCCTGCGCTGCCCTATTCTGATCAATAGTAATGAAACCGGACGGATCACTGCGAAGATCAGCAATCCTCTCGATCGCACCTTCGCTCCGAACATTCGCGCCCATGTCAGCAAAGGCTTTGTGACATTTATGGATGAAATAAATGATAAACCATCCTTGGCGCCGCACAGTTCCCAAACGTTGGAATGGAAGGTTTCGGCCGAAGAAGCGGTCTGGGGCCATTTTATCTTATTCCGGGTCACTCAGTTTCGCGCTTACCCGGCGCCGTCGTATTCCGGGGCTTGCGGCGTCCTGACCATGAACCTTCCCCTGCCAGGGAAATGGTTCACTGCCGGAGTGATCCTGGTGAGCGTGCTTGGCATGGGCGCCGGGCTCTGGCTATGGATTTCCAGCAACAAGCCCGTAAAGGGTCGCAGCCGTGACGTGACCGCGGAGATGGCCGTGTTGGGGACAGCCGTCCTGGTAGGCATCTTCTCGGCCCTGGCCGCGCTGACGCTGGTTGGGCTGCTGAGCTTCATCCTCTCGCTGCTGCTGGTTGTGGTAATCTTAGCCAATTATTCGAAGGTTTGATCTTCCGAAGCTTAAGCAGCGCCGTCGCCGCCCTGCGCTCCTTTCGCAATCAACTGCGATTCCCGTAAACGCGTTAGCAGGATGGCATTGATCAGCATTAAGCCAGCCAGCAGGGTTAGCGACAGGCTAAAACTTCCATCGGGGGCCCGCAGCGCTTGCATGCCGTAGATGAACACTACTGAGATTTGACCGGCCAAGGCTAACATGCCATTGGAAGTCCCTTCGGGGACCGGGTAAGTCAGCTCGGCCGCAAACTGGTAACCGATCGGGGCAATGCCGATTAACAAAAAGCCGAATAAGAATGCGCTGACCATTAAGACCCAATATTCCCGCCCAAAAGTGAGCCCAAACAGACCCGGTATACAACCGAGCACCCCCAGGATCAAGTAGGGTTTACGCCGGCGCGCCGCATCGGACAAGGCGGGTAGGGCGATTGCTCCCAGGATGCCCCCCAACAGGAGCAGCCCACCGATCACGCCGGCCTGGTCGGGCGAGAAGCCGCGCGGTCGCACGATGCTCTCGATCCACGTGGATAGGCCATTGAAGATGCCGTTGGCCACCAGGAACACCGCCATCAACACCCAGAAAGGCATACTCCTCAACAAGCTTCGTAACCCATCCAGCATCAGGGCGCGCGCCTCCAACTCAGGCGGGCAAGGCGGCGTGGGGGGATTCTCGCGCGCCAGCAAAATAAACAGCGCGCTCGATAATGCGGCGATCACCCCATATCCTAATAACGCGCCTGGAATACTGAAGCGTTCGATCAGCAGCGGGGTTAACGCCAGTCCGATCCCGGTGCCCATGAAATTACCCACCGCCGCCAGCCCGGTAGCCGTGGCGCGTTCCTGGATCGGGAACCAGCGCGCCGCTACCTTGGTCCAGGAATTCAGGAAGAATGGCTGCGAGATTGCAATGCCGATCGTGGTCAGCAAGACCAGCGTGTAATTTTGTCCTACCAGCCCGCGCAAGACGCCAAAGACCGCCATGATCACCGCCCCCACACTGACCGCCTTGTAAAAACCCCAGGTATCGATCATCCAGGCGACCGGCAACGAGAGCGGGATGAATACGATCATAAAGACCATCGCAAGCAGGCCGATTTGCAGATCGCTTACGCCGTAGAACTGCGCCGCCGGCAGCGTGATCGAGCCAAAACTGATCCACAGCATCTGAATGGTGACGTTAATAAACATGAACACGGCCAGGACCACCCAGCGATAAGGGTATATTTTGTACCTGGAATCGGACATGCCTTCCTCCTGCCAGACCTGATTTTGCCTTTTTAGAGATTGGGCGGCTGCGTCGCCCGATCTCTAAATTGAGTTCTTGCCTGTTTATTTTTGGGCGCGGCGCGCCCAAAAACGAGTAAAAGTTAAATAACTTCCAGAACGACAGTCTTCAGCTTCTCGGAGCTTCCGCCTACCATGATATCAAATAACCCGGGCTCCACCACGCGCTGCATATCCATATTCAAGAAAGATAAATCATCCGCCATGATCGGGAAGGCCACGCTCTGGGTCTCGCCAGGCAGCAAGGAAATCCGCCGGAAACCTTTTAGCTCCATCACCGGTCGCGTCAATGAAGCCACCTGATCTCGGACGTACAATTGAACCACCTCATCCCCAGCCCGCTGGCCGGTATTGCTCACCTCGACTTGGACGGTGAAGCTTTCTCCGGCACGGATTTTTGCTGAGCTCAGGCGCAAGTTTGAATATTTGAAAGTGGTATAGCTCAAGCCGTGCCCAAATGGAAACAGCGGCGCCTGGCTTGTGAACAGGTAACCGCGCCGGGCGGAGGGCTTATGATAGTAATAGGCGGGGATTTGCCCGACGCTGCGTGGAAAGGTGATCGGCAGTTTTCCGCCTGGGTTGACTTCGCCAAACAGCGCTTCAGCCACAACCGTGCCTGTCTCTTGACCCAGGTACCAACCTTCCAGGATCGCCGGGACATGCTCAGCGGCATAATTGATCGAGGCCGGGCGTCCATTGATCAACACCAGGATGGTTGGCACGCCCGTTTCCACGACTGCCCGGATCAAGTCATCCTGGCGGCCGGCCAGGTCCAGGGTATCGCGATCGCCGAGGTGGTTTACGGACCAACCTTCCCGGCAAGTCCCTTCGTTGTCGCCCAGCACCAACACCGCCGCATCGGCCTGGCGGGCGGTTTCGGCGGCTTCAGCGATTAATACCTCGTCCAAAGCCGGGTCGGCAGGCAGCACGGCATCCTCCCACCACATCAACGGGCTATCGTTGTTTTGGGTCAGACCACAGCCTTCCGCGTATAACACCCGCACCGTCTGGCTCACCTTTTGGCTGATTCCCTCCAGCACACTGACGCCGTGACGCGGCCGGCCGCTGTAACCGCCAAGTCGCAGGCTGGCGGCGTTTGGCCCGATCACCGCGATCGAGCGAATTTTCGATTCGTCCAGGGGCAGCAAGTCGCCCGCGTTTTTCAACAGGACAATCGCCTTGCGCGCTGCCTGTAAGGCCAGGTCGCGGTACTGCTCCGAGATGGCCAAGTGGTGCGCTTCGCTGCTATCGACGAATGGGTTCTCGAACAGACCCAGCAGGAATTTTGCCTGAAGCACCTGGGCGACGGCTATATCCAACGCCGTCACCGGCAAGCGGCCGGCCTGCACCTCGCCTACCAGATTGGCGAAAGCAGCGCCCAACTCAAGATCTACTCCCGCCAGGAGCGCCTTTCGCGCCGCCTCTGCCAGGTCGTTTGCCACGTAGTGGAGACGCACCAGGTCATCCACACCCCAGGCATCCGAGAAAACGAAACCGGAGAAACCCCATTCTTCACGCAATACTTGCTTGAGCAGCCAGGGGTTGTTATGCGACGGGACACCGTTGATCTCATTGTAAGAAGCCATCACGGCTGCCACGCCAGCTTCTTGCACGGCCGCCTGGAAAGGAATCAGGAATTGCTCGCGGATCATGCGTTCAGCGTAATTGGCCGGCGCTGCATTCGTACCGCCTTCAGGCTGACCGTGCACCGCAAAATGCTTGGCGGTCGCCAGGACGTGTTGTGTATCCTGGCCAGGGTGTTCGCCCTGCAAACCACGCACCGCTGCCACGCCCATGCGCGCCACCAGGTATGGGTCCTCGCCATAGGTTTCCTCGGTGCGTCCCCAGCGCGGATCGCGCGCCAGGTCGAGCACGGGGGTCAGCGCGCAGGTCGCCCCGCGCGCTCGCATTTCAAGCGCTGCGGCGTTGAAGACACGCTCGACCAGGTGCGTATCCCAGGTGCTTGCCAGGCCGATGGCCTGTGGGAAGCTGGTCGCCTCATACGCCATGTAACCGTGCAGCGCCTCGCCGATTGCCAGAGCAGGGATGCCCAGGCGCGTTTCCTCCAGCAAGAATTTCTGCACCGCGTTAATATACTCCGCGGTGGCGTGAGCGCGGCGCGATTTATGGTAGCTGCCGATATACCCGACGCCATTCAGGCAGGTCTGGCGGGCAATTTCCAAAGAAAAGCGCCCGTCGGAATCTTCTGGCTCGCCGATTCGATGTTCAAAATTGAACAGGCCGTGCAACTGGGCGACTTTTTCTTCAAGCGTCATCCGCTCCAGCAGGTCGGAGGTGCGTTGTTCGATGGAAAGCGATGGGTTTTTATAGGGCAACATTTCCTTAAGCTCCTTCTTGTGACGCATCGGAGTCTTCCATCCCTTGCAACAGGCGAACCAATTCCTTTGCCGACAAAGCAGCTTGGACCCGAAATACTGGTAGACTCTCTCCTTGTGCATCTATAATACGCTCGACATGCTTTGGCGCCGTGTTCACGGGGATGGCTTCGATCGAAAAATAGCTACACGCATCCGATTCGTCTGTTTCCGAGAGCGTTCCGCCGACCACGCGGCAGGTAAAAGCAAAGACCAGCTCGTCCCGGTCTAACTTTCCATAAACCCCGATCAGACGCTCTACCTGTACATCAAGCCCAGTCTCTTCCCGTACTTCGCGCACGACCGCTTCAATCGGCAACTCGCGGCTCTTCACACCACCTCCCGGTAGGTTCCACAGGTCCCTATCCCGGCGATGGCAGA
The DNA here is from genome assembly GCA_041912175.1 of Anaerolineales bacterium. GTDB lineage: Bacteria > Chloroflexota > Anaerolineae > Anaerolineales > UBA4823 > CAZAGA01. Next base: position 6,193 of record JAYRNN010000175.1, read on the forward strand.
GCAGTACTTGGCCTCGCTCGTCGAAGATAATCGCGAATGAGCCAATCGCAAATAATGCCACAGGATTTACCTCCTACATCACAATCTCGCCTGCCAATCCAAAACCCATTCCGGATCGATGCGGGACAAGCGCGCTTTCTTCAAGTTCTCGCGCATCACCCAACGGACGTCCGGGTTATTGGAAGCACACCAGCGCTCGAAATGCAGTTTACCCGCCGCGGGATCAGCAGCGACCAGCACGCTCCAGGCGTAGCCTAATCCCTGGCGCAGGATGCGATAATCCTCCGCTTTTCGCTCGTCCACTTCCGCAAAGGCAAGCGTAATCTGGTCGAAGATGTCGAACGCCTGGCCAGTAACGTAAGAGTCTGCCAGTAACCTGGGCTCGGCCAGCCCGGCCACCACGGCGCGCTTCTCCAGCCAATTCCCCGCAGCCCAATCCCGGGCAATGGCGAGCAGAAGCGGCAGATTCCGGTCGCCAATCCGCTGCAAGGCCATCGCCGTGGCTTCACGCAACCGCCAGCGCGGGTCAGAAGCAAACGGACGGATGCGCACGATCAGCCCGGTCTGTCCCTCAGCCGCCAGCCGCCCCAGGCCAACCACGCCGCAAAATGCGAGGAATTCATGTGGGTCATTGGTTGGGGCCAGGTCCGGTGTAAAGGTCAGGAAGTGCTCGAAGTTCTCCAGGCTGCCTTTATCCGAAACCGCCTGAGCCAGCTCCAGGTTGCCGCGCGGGCCCGGCAGCCCAGACTCGCGCAAAAGAAATTCATCCCAATCCTGCAGGGTATCCAGCTTTTGGACGTAAAATTCAGATTTCATCAATTGCCTGCTCATATTTTATACCTGATCCGGACGGCGTTGCCGTCCGGATCAGGTATAAATTTTTACCTTACCCCTTGTGCGCGTGGTAATAAGCCAGTAGACCGAGAGTCGAAGCGTCATGCCCGGAGACCGGTCTTTCGCCGCGAAGCTCCGGCAGGATTGCATTGGCAAGCTGTTTCCCGAGCTCGACGCCCATCTGGTCGAACGAGTTAATCTCCCAGATCACACCCTGGGTAAAAATTTTGTGCTCGTAGATGGCAATCAGGGAGCCCAAGACCTCGGGCGTCAACTGCGGATAGAAGAAGGAATTCGTTGGCCGGTTGCCTGGGAATGTTTTGGCTGCGATCAATAAATCCAATCCCTCGCCATGATAGCCCTGCGCGGCCAGCTCGTGGCGCGCCTCTTCGGGCGTCCGGCCGCGCATCAGGGCTTCGGTCTGAGCAAGGAAGTTGGAAAGCAGCAGGGTCTGGTGCTCCCCACGCGGGTTGTGGCTGTACACGGCAGCCAGGAAATCGCATGGGATCAGCTTGGTGCCCTGATGGATGAGCTGGTAAAAAGCGTGTTGTCCATTGGTGCCCGGCTGCCCCCAGATGACCTGTCCAGTGGTGTATTCGACCGCATCGCCATTGCAGGTCACGCGCTTGCCGTTGCTTTCCATATCGCCTTGCTGGAAGTAGGCCGGGAAATAAACCAGGTAATTGTCATACGGCAGGATGGCATGCGATTGTGCGCCAAAGAAATTGTTGTACCAAACGCCCAACAGTCCCATGATGACCGGCAGGTTTTGCTCGAAAGGCGCGGCGCGAAAATGTTCATCTACCGCGTGAGCGCCGGTTAGCAAGGCTTCGAAATTGTCCATGCCGGTGAAGATGGCGATCGAAAGGCCGATAGCAGACCAGAGCGAGTAGCGGCCGCCGACCCAATCCCAAAACTCGAACATATTGTTCGTGTCGATGCCAAATTTCGCCACCGCAGGGGCATTTGTAGACATAGCGACGAAATGGCTTGCGATTGCTTTTTCATCGCCGGCCGAAGAAAGGAACCAGGCTCGGGCGGTATGGGCATTGGCCATGGTTTCCTGGGTGGTGAACGTCTTGGATGCGACCAGGAAAAGTACGCTTTCGGGATCGACCACCTTCAGAACCTCAGCCAGGTCGCTGCTGTCTACATTCGAAACAAAATGCATTTTTAAATCTGGCTTGCCGTAAGGCTTGAGCGCCTCGCAGACCATCTTAGGACCCAGGTCTGAACCGCCAATCCCGATATTAACCACATCGGTGATCGGCTTGCCGGTATAACCTGTCCATTCGCCTGAGCGAATGGCCTCGCTGAAAACGCGCATCTTTGCTAACACCCGGTTTACATCGGGCATCACATCCTTGCCATCGACCAGAATCGGACGGTTGGAGCGATTGCGCAAGGCGACATGTAATACGGCCCGCTTTTCTGTGACATTGATTTTGGCGCCGCTGAACATTGCGGCGATGTTCTCTGCCAAATTGGCCTGGCGCGCCAGGTCAAACAGCAGCGGCATGGTTTTCTCGGTAATGCGGTTCTTTGAATAATCGAACAAAATGTCCCCAAAGCGCAACGAGAAGCGTTCGAACCGCTGCGCATCGCCGGCAAACAAACCCCGCATATGCAATGCGGAAATTTCACGTTGGTGTTCGGCCAGGGCGGCCCAGGCAGATGTATCTGTGATCATAAACGCCTCCTTTATACTCGTTTTCTTATTATCTCATAAAAGAATTAATTCCGATCGTACTCAGCCGTCTCGGCTACAGGTTGTCGTATATAATAAATGGCAATATGGGATAAGTTTTTTGGTAATTACGGGCGACTTCGCCGCCCGCAATTACCAAAAATGACCACTCAATAAACAAAGCATAGGTTCAAAGTTTTCAGGAGCGATGTTTATGATACGAGCCTTATCCGCTGAACAGATCCACCGGGTTTGCCCGCCGCACATGATTGATGTGGCCTCCAGCGAGGAGGTCAGCGCGCCGGAGACCATCATCGGCCAAGATCGCGCCGTACGCTCGCTACGCTTCGGCCTGGGAATCAAGGGCAAAGGCTTCAATATCTACGTAGCCGGCCTGCCTGGGACTGGTAAAACCACGGCCGTCAAACAATTCCTGGAAGAAGTCGCTCGCGACCAACTCGCGCCGCCCGATTGGTGTTACGTACACGATTTTGACAACATCGATCGTCCGAATGCGATCCGTCTGCCGGCGGGCCTGGCGGTCCAATTCAAAACGGACGTTGAAAACCTGCTTCGCAGCGTGGTTCAAGATATCCGCTCAGCGTTCGAGAGCGAGGAATACCTGGCCCAGCAGGAAGAAATCATCAAGTCTTTCGAAAAGAATAAACAGGCCATTTTTGAGGGCCTCAACCAGCAGGCCGCCCAGCACGGTTTTGTGCTGCAGGCCTCGCCGATGGGGTTGCTAACCGTCCCGATGCGCGCGGGCAAGCCGTTGAGTGAGGCCGACTTTATGGCGCTGAGCCCGGCCGAACAAGAAGAATTATCCAAAAAACAACAAGAAATGCAGACCATCCTGGAAACGAGTATTCGCCAGGGTAAAAGCCAGGACAAGAAAGCGCGCGAAGCAATCCAAGAGCTCGATAAACGCGTGGCGACGTATGCAATCCACCCGCATATCCAGGACCTGCTTGAAAAATACGCCGAATTGGCGGAGATTGTGGGTTTCCTGGAGCGTGTGCGGGACGATCTCATCGAGAACCGCGCCAGGTTCAAAGCAGGACCTGGCGAAGGGGCTGAAGCGCCCCTACCAGCCCAGGAGCCGCGTGAAATCTTCCTCCGGCGCTATCAAGTGAACGTTTTGGTGGATAATTCGAAATTGGCCGGCGCGCCGGTCGTCCTGGAGACCAACCCGACTTACACGAACCTGTGCGGCCGGGTCGAGCAAGAAGCTCGCTTCGGCGCGCTGACCACCGACTTCACCCTGATCCGCAAAGGCTGCCTGCACCAGGCCAACGGCGGCTACCTGGTGCTGCCAGTCATCGATTTGCTGCGCAACCCGCTGGCCTGGGAGACCTTGAAGCGCGCTCTGGAAAACAACCAGATAGCAATCGAGGACGCCGGTGAAAAACTCGGCTTTATGGTCACGCGCAGCTTACGCCCCGAACCGATCCCGCTTGACGTAAAAGTGGTCCTGATCGGCTCGATGGAAATTTACCAGATCCTGCTGCAAGCGGACGAAAAATTCAGCGAGCTTTTCAAAGTCAAAGCCGATTTTGACAGCCAGATCGATTGGAATGAAGCCAATCTAGGCGATTACATCGCCTTTGTGCACAAGGTCTGTCAGAGCGAAAACCTGAAGCACCTGGATAACTCTGGCCTGGCGCGCCTGGTCGAGCACGGCGCGCGGCTGGCCGGTCATCAGCAAAAGCTGGCCACCCGTTTCGGCGAAGTGGCCGATGTGATGCGCGAAGCCAGCTTTTACGCCACCCAACAAGACCAGCCTTACGTCAGCGCAGAACACGTACGCAAAGCCATCGAAGAACGCACCTATCGCTCCAGCCTGGTCCAGGAGCGCATCCAAGAGTTGATCACCCAGGGCGTGCTCAAGATTGACGTGCGTGGAGCGCAAGTGGGCCAGGTCAACGGGTTGGCGGTTTTTGAACTGGGCGACATCGCCTTCGGCCAACCCAACCGCATTACGGCTTCCATCTCCTTGGGGCGCAGTGGGGTGATCGATATCGAGCGCGAAGCCAAGCTCGGCGGCCCCATTCATACCAAAGGCGTGCTGATCTTAAGCGGATATCTGGCGGAAAAGTTCGCCCAGGAGCAACCGCTCAGCTTATCCGCTCGATTGGTCTTCGAGCAAAATTACTCCGGGGTGGAAGGGGATAGCGCCTCCAGCACAGAGCTGTATGCGCTGCTGTCTGCGTTGGCCGAGCTGCCGATCAAGCAGGGGATTGCGGTCACCGGCTCGGTCAATCAAAAAGGGGAAGTGCAGGCCATCGGCGGCGTCAACGAAAAAATCGAAGGCTTTTTCGAGGTTTGCAGCGCGATGGGGTTATCGGGCGAGCAGGGCGTGGTGATCCCGGCCAGCAATGTCGACAACCTGATGCTGAAAGAAAACATTGTGACGGCAGTCCAGGAGGGCAAATTCCATATTTGGGCGGTTGAGACGATCGAGGATGGCATCGAAATCCTGACCGGCGTGCGAGCTGGCCAGCGATTGGCAGAAGGCCTGTTCGAAGCGGGCAGCGTTTTTGCCAGGGTGGAGGCGCGCCTGAAAAGCCTGGCTGAGCGCCTGGCGCAGTTTGGCCGGGAGCGCGAATGAGAGAAACCGCTCATTAACCCTCAAACCAAAAAACCACCCCTGCTCAGCAAAACGCTGCAGCTATTTATGTTTGCCATGGTATTGGCAAACGTCGGCAACGCCATGTACGGCGCGCTGCTGCCCTTGTATTTGAAGGACCTGGGCGCTGCGGTCGCTCAAATCGGGCTGTTTTTTACCCTGTCACAGATCGTCCCGCTGGCGCTGCAAATCCTGGGCGGCTGGGTATCCGACTCCGTCGGGCGCTTACGCGCCGTCGCATTCGGTAGCCTGGCCGGTATTTTCACCTATGCCGCCTTGATCCTGGCGCCTTCCTGGCAGTGGCTGCTGCTTTCATCGGCCTTTGGGGCGATCAGCGGCGCCCTGGTCGGACCCAGCTTCGACGCCTTTATTGCTGAAAACTCGGTTCAGGAAAACCGCGCCCGGGTTTTTGGCGTTTCAGCCGCCCTCTTCGCCATCGTCAGCGTGATCGGGCCGGTACTGGGCGGTTACCTGGCCGACGAACGCGGCTTCCGGTTCATGGTGCTCGTGGCGGCTGCGCTTTATGTGATCGCGGCCGTAATCCGTTTTGGCATGGCGCGCCGGGCCTCCCGCCAACAAGAAAGTAATCCACAGGCGCTCTCCTGGGCCGGATTAAAAGCCAATTTGGGCGTTATGCTGGGCCTGCTCCTCGCCGGCGGCGTGGTCACCTGGATCTTGATCACGGATGGCGTACGGGATGTCTCCTTATCCCTGTCGATGAACCTGCTCCCGGTGTACATGCAACAGATCGGCGGCCTGTCCATGAAACAGATCGGACTGGTCAACAGCGTCTTCGGGCTGTGCTTGATGCTGACCACGATCCCCGGCGGCTGGCTGGCGGACCGCCTGGGAGAACGGGTAGGCATTGTGATTTCATTTCTGCTCATCGGCGGCGCATTCGCGCTCTTGATCTACATGCCAGTACAGAATCTGTGGTACTACATGGGTGGTTTTGGGTTGGCCGGCGCGGGGGTCGGCCTGGCCGATCCAGCGTATAAATCGCTGATCAGCAAAGCCGTGCCACAAAAAGTGCGCGGCACCGCCTTTGGGTTGTTCAGCACCAGCCTGGGGGTGATCTCTTTGCCCGCGCCCTGGATCGGCGGCCAGCTTTGGACGCGCTTCGGACCTGCCGTGCCGTTCATCATTACCATGTTTGGCTCCTGGCTGGCGATGATCCCGGCCTGGTTCAAGTTCAAGCTGCCGAAAACAGCCAATCCGCAGAGCGTAGAAATCGATGAGAATGATACCTTTTCCAACAGCCGCGAGTCAAATTGACGTCCCGGCCAGTCTTTGGTACAATCAGCCTCGAAAGATCACCGAAAGGAACGAACACAGTTCTATTATGACGCGGTAAGCTGATCTCCATATGTCTTTCCCTTTGCGCCTGCGCATCTATGCCAGGCGGGGACCGCCCGTGCGCACTTTTGCACGAAGACGATTTGCAGGTTTAACCTGCGGGAGAGATCATGCTCACCGTTCATCATTTAAGCAAGTCTTTCAATCTCCAAACCCTATTTGAAAATGTCACCTTCAGCCTGAACCCCGGCGAGCGCCTGGGATTGATCGGGCCGAATGGCTGCGGCAAAACCACCTTGCTGCGCATCCTGGCCGGCGAAGAGCAGGCCGATGCAGGCCACGTGCGCCGCGACCCAGATCTGCGGATTGGTTATTTGCCGCAAGGTTTCGAGCCGGACCCTGGCGCAACCCTGGGCGAGGTCATCGAGCGCGCCGCCGGCGGCGGGGAAACGCTCGACGA
>JAYRNN010000176.1:0-4818 GCA_041912175.1 Anaerolineales bacterium
GATGATGCCCTGCCAATAAGTCATGTCCGGGTTGATATTCAAGGCAAAGCCGTGTTGGGTCACGCCACGCGCGTCGACCTTGACGCCGATGGCGGCGATCTTGGCCGGGACGGCCCATTTTTTGCCTGCCACCCAGACCCCGGTCTGACCGGGAATGGTCTGTGCGGCGACCCCCAGGGTGTGCAAGGCCTGGATCAAAACCTCCTCCAATCGGCGTACATAGCCTACATGGTCCGGGCGCGCCGCCTGCCCGGGGACGGGTCCTGCGTCGGTCGTGGTAGAGGCGGCAAACAGCGCCCCCAGCGGCAGCAGCGGGTAGCCGACCAGTTGTCCGGGCCCGTGGTAGGTCACGTCGCCGCCGCGATCGACCCAATGCACCGAGACGCCGCGCCGCTGCAGCTCCGGCTCATCCCAGAGCAGGTTTTCGGCTTGCCCGCGCCGGCCAAACGTGTAGGTATGCGGATGTTCTAAAAGCAGCAGGGTAGGCGGTCGCTCGCCGCGCCCGATCTCACCGGCCAACTTTTGCTGCAACTGCCAGGCCTCCAGATAAGGCAGGCTTCCAAGCCAGTAGACGGCGCACGGGTCTTTTTCCATCATTCCAAATCCGCTCATCGAGTACAATATTTAATCAGTCTTGTTCGCGCAAGGTAGACCGGATGTCGGCGGGGTAGCTTTTTTAGGTATATCGGTGAGTTTGTGGCTGGATTGCTCCTGGCCCAGCCGCCGGCCGAATTACCAGCAACAACGCTCCTGGTAAACATGGCTTTGCGAGTGACCTGGCGAGCAAAAGTTTACACAATGCTGATAGTTTGCTAACGCAAATCTGACGCTGGGAATTTATAGTGATTGGAAAAAGACGAGTGAAGGGTAACGAGTGTGGATTATGGATCTCAATAAATATACTCAAAAAAGCCAGGAAGCGCTATACAGCGCGCAACAGTTAGCGCGCGAGTTGAACCATCAAAACATGGAGCCCGCCCACCTGCTGGCGGCATTGCTGCGCCAGGAGGATGGGGTGGCGCCGGCCCTGGTTACCAAGGTAGCCGGAAGCGTCAAAGGACTGCGAGATGAGGTCGCCAGCGAGCTGGACCGGCGACCGAAAGTGTACGGGGGCGGCAGCGCAGAAGTGGGCATCTCGCGCCCATTGTCCGATGCCCTGGACGCGGCCGAACGCTATGCGAAAGGTATGCAAGACGATTATGTTTCTACTGAGCACCTGCTGTTGGGCTTGACCGACAGCAGCGAGGCAAAGCTGCTCGGCCAGTTCGGCTTGACCAAGGACAATATCCTTAAGGCGCTGGCCAGCGTGCGCGGCGCACAGCGCGTTTCCACCCCGACCCCTGAAGACACCTACCAGGCCTTGCAGAAATACGGGCGCGACCTGACCGATATGGCGCGCCAGGGAAAAATAGACCCGGTGATCGGCCGCGACGAGGAAATCCGGCGCGTGGTGCAAATCCTCTCCCGCCGCACGAAAAACAACCCGGCCTTGATCGGTGAGCCTGGCGTGGGCAAGACCGCCATCGTCGAAGGTCTGGCTCAGCGCATCGTCAACGGCGATGTGCCGGAAGGATTGAAACGCAAGCGTCTGGTACAGTTGGATATGGGGGCGTTGGTGGCCGGGGCAAAGTTCCGCGGCGAATTCGAAGAACGCTTGAAAGCAGTGCTCAAGGAGATCACCGAGTCCGATGGGCAGGTGATCTTGTTCATCGATGAAATGCACACCGTGGTGGGCGCGGGCGCAGCCGAAGGCGCGATGGACGCGGGAAACATGCTCAAGCCGATGCTGGCTCGCGGCGAGCTGCACATGATCGGCGCGACCACCATCGACGAATACCGCAAATACGTCGAGAAAGACCCGGCTCTGGAACGGCGCTTCCAGCCTGTGCTGGTCGAGGAACCCTCGGTCGAGGATACGATCAGCATTCTGCGCGGCCTGAAAGAACGTTACGAAGTGCACCATGGGGTGCGTATCACGGACCCGGCCGTGATCGCCGCCGCCACGCTCTCTAACCGCTATATCTCTGACCGGCATCTGCCGGACAAGGCCATCGATCTAATTGACGAGGCCGCCGCGCGCCTGCGCACCGAAATCGATTCCAAGCCGCAGGCATTGGATCAGGTGGATCGGCAGGTGATGCAATTGGAGATCGAGCGCCAGGCTTTGCAAAAAGAAAAAGACAAGGCTTCTAAGGAGCGTTTGGAAAAACTGGAAAAAGAGCTGGCTGATCTGAAAGAACATTCCGGCCAATTGACCGTCCGCTGGCAGACTGAAAAAGAAGCTATTATGAACCTGCGCCAGGTCAAGGAGCAGATCGAACAGACGCGGTTGGAATCCGAGCGGGCCGAGCGGCATAACGAACTGGAGAAAGCCGCCCGCCTGCGCTATGGCACGCTTCGTGAGCTGGAGCTCAAACTGGCGGAGGGTGAGAAACATCTGAAGGAGTTGCAGAGCGGAGAGGCTTTGTTGAAGGAAGAGGTGGACAGCGAGGAGATCGCCCGTATTGTGGCGCGCTGGACGGGCATCCCGCTTTCAAAGTTGATGGAAGGCGAAACCGAAAAATTGATCCATATGGAAGCACGCCTGCACGAGCGCGTAGTTGGCCAGGACGAGGCCCTGCGCGTGGTCTCCAATGCGGTGCGCCGCTCGCGCGCTGGCCTGCAAGACCCTAACCGGCCGATCGGGTCATTCCTCTTTCTGGGTCCCACCGGCGTGGGCAAGACCGAGCTGGCACGCGCCCTGGCTGAGTTCTTGTTTGACGATGAGAAGTCCATGGTACGCATCGATATGAGTGAATACCAGGAGAAGCACACCGTCTCGCGCCTGGTCGGCGCCCCGCCTGGCTATATTGGCTTTGAAGAAGGCGGCCAGCTTACTGAAGCAGTGCGCCGCCGCCCTTACAGCGTGGTGCTGTTCGATGAGGTGGAGAAAGCCCATCCCGAAGTCTTCAACGTGCTTTTGCAATTGCTCGACGATGGCCGCCTGACCGACGGCCAGGGTCGTACAGTGGATTTCCGGAATACGCTGGTGATAATGACCTCCAACCTGGGCAATCAGCTTTGGCTGGGAGGCGTGCAGGAGGTGGAGCGCGAGCAGCTTATGCGTATCTTGCAGGCCAATTTCAAGCCCGAATTCTTGAACCGCATCGATGAAATCATCATCTTCCACCCTCTGACGCGTGAACACCTGGCGGATATCGTGGATATCCAGGTGCGACGGGTAGCCAGGCTGCTGCAGGAGCGTGGCTATATTCTGGAAGTCAGCCCAGAGGCGCGCCAGTACCTGACGGAGGTCGGATACGACCCCGATTACGGCGCTCGACCGCTCAAACGGGCCATCCAACGGGAACTGCAGGACCCTCTGGCGCTGGACATCCTGAGCGGCAAGTTTCACGATGGCGATCGGATTGTCGTGGAGCGAGGGACGGATGGGTTAGCGTTTCGGATACTATAGATATAGCGAGATGTATTCAAATGTAGGGGTAAGATAACATCTTGCCCCTCGGAGTGCTCGAATGGCATGGCGAGCACAACGCGGTTGGGTTGGAGGTACTAAATGGAAAACAATTTCTTTGCAGACTACCAGGAGCGTCTGGATAATCTGCGACATGGTCTGTACCTGGAAATCAAGGATTTACCTGCAGAAGCGCTTGATTGGGTTCCTGGGATAGAAATGAACTCTGTGGTGGTTCTGCTCGCCCATACCGCCGGCTCCTTGCGCTACTGGATTGGCGACGTCGCCCTGAGGGACCCTTCCGGCCGCGTTCGTGAAAGTGAATTTCAAACTCAAGGCCTGCCCGGAACCGAACTGTTGCATCGACTGGATATCGTGTTCGACTATCTGAGCAGCGTCTTGCCCCGCTTGCACTGGGACGATCTCGCTCAAGAGCGCCGAATTGGTGAAGACCGGGTGGTTTCGTGCGCCTGGGCTCTTTTGCATGCCCTGGAACATGGCTACCTCCACCTCGGCCATATCCAGCTTACCTGCCAATTGTTGAAACAGTCTGGATTTTAGTTTCATCCCATGTCGCAGCGTCTGCTTGCCCGTCAGCTCAGCCGGCCTTCCGGGTTTCTCGGTCGATTTGTGCTCGGCGCGGTCTGGAATAAACGCAATGCCGCACTCAACGATGTGACATTCGCTGGCATGGAATTGCGTGACGACGATCGTGTCTTGGATATCGGATTTGGTGGGGGCTACTTATTGGGCAAGATAGCCGAGATAGTCCACAGCGGATTCATTGCCGGGGTTGACGCTTCGCCCGTCATGGTCGATAACGCCCGGCGGCGGTTCCAGGAAACCATCCAGGCCGGAAAAATGGATCTTCGCTGCGCGCAAGTCGAAGCCTTACCCTTCCCGGATGAGTCTTTTTCAAAGGTCAGCTCGGTGAACTCCATTTTCTACTGGTCGAACCCTGCCGCCGGATTAGCGGAAATCTATCGTGTCTTGAAGACGAACGGCCGGCTGGTTTTGACTTTCACTTGCCGCCAGGATCTGGCGGGTAAAGGTTTTACCCAGTACGGATTTCAGCTCTTTGACGAATCAGAAGTGCAGGTCCTTTTGGCTGCGGCCGGGTTTCATAACTTGCAGGTTCGCCAGGCTTCGGACCGCCATCGCACGTTTATTCGCATGATCGGTTGGAAATGACTTGGCTTTCAAGTCAGCCAACAAGATGGTAGAAATTCTTCCCGTCCAAATAGTCTGGAAATGTGTAAATCCCTGTAATTTGTAGATAACAGCGTTCCGGAAATTCGTTCCAGCCGCGCGCCAACCCGATACGCAGGTAAAGGTCGGCTTTTTTGAGCCGTTTGGTCAGTTCC
>JAYRNN010000177.1:0-2358 GCA_041912175.1 Anaerolineales bacterium
GCTGACCCCGCTTTCGACGTTGTGCACCGTGCCCCCGCCCAGCTCTTCGAAGCTCAGATCCTCGTGCATCACGGCGCGCACGACGTCGGGCCCGGTGATAAACATATAACTATGCTCAGTCATCAGGACGAAATCGGTCAAAGCCGGCGAGTACACCGCGCCGCCGGCGCAGGTGCCCAGAATGGCGGAAATTTGAGGGATCACCCCAGACGCTTCGCAGTTTGCATCAAAAATGCGAGCGATCCCAGACAGGCTGTCCACGCCTTCCTGGATGCGGGCGCCCCCCGAGTCATATAACCCGACGAAAGGCACCCCAAAACGAGTGGCCATACGCAGACTCTGAACGATTTTTTCAGAGTGCATTTCACCAAAGGTGCCGCCCATGACAGAGATATCCTGGGCGGCCACCATCACGCGCCGGCCGTTGATCTGTCCAAAGCCGGTTAGAATTCCATCTCCCAAACGAGATTGCTTACCGCCCATGTAATGTTCGTAGCGCGGCTGCACCAGGCCCTCGATTTCATTAAAGGTAGCCGGATCAAGCAGCAAGTCAAGACGTTCGCGCGCCGTCAGGCGGTTCTTTGCGTGTTGGGCCTCGATCTCCTTGGGTGTATTGGCGGCTGAGGCTTTCAGCGCGCGCAATTTGTGGATATATTCTTCCATTATGCTCGCTTGCGGCGGTAGATTACCAGCGCGCCCAGGCCGCCCAGGACAGCCAGGCCGAGCAAGCCAAGGCTGATCGGCGCCAATCCGCTGTGATTGCTGGCTTTCACTTCTTTCATATCGACGACGGTCGGGATATTCCAGGCATAATACGGAGTCTGGTGGAGTACAGCGCCGTTCGAAGCATTGACGGTGGCGAAGGCGACTTGAATCTGATCCCGGCAGTCGGTGGGAAGCGCGTAATCTTCGCCGCTCTGCAGAGCCGGCCAATTGACCAGCTTCCATTCGAAATTCGCAGCATTTGGCGTTATGGTGCGTTCACCGTCCGGGCAAGGTGGGTTACCGGGAGGGTTCACCGTACCACAATTGGTGCCATAACCAAGGAAACTATTGGTTACCGCGGCGCGGATGGTGACGATATCATACTGAATGCCATAGGTAATATTCCGGTCAGGATTGCCATTCGGGGTGCTGTTCGAATTGCAATCCAGGATGCCTACCGCCAGGAAACCACTGGGTAGTCCTGGCGAAGCCCAGGTCTCGATGCGGAAGTTCATATCCGCGCTGTTGTTCTGAAACCAGGCGTTTTTGATTTCCTTATCGTCAGCGATATTGGGGTTATTGGTGGTGCTGGCGTAAAGCGGGGCCCCCCAACCGCCATCGACCAGGGTGTCATCGGTATTAATCGTCGGAGAGGGGGTGGCATAAGCCACGCTAACCGCCAGCAAGGCCAGGATGACGGGAACGATAATGGGCAGTAAACGCCGGTTTTTATGAGAATTAAACCAAATAGGGAACACAACGCACCTCCTTTCATTCAGGCAGATTTAAGTTTATCATAATTACTTAGAGCATTGAATTACCAAAACACTTTCAGGCCCTTTTTTACGTTAACAAGACATAAAAAATCCCAAAATAATATCCATCCAGGACAAGCAGGCATGGTGGGCAGAGTCGCCGGCGCCATTTATAAAAATCTGTTGGAAAGATGGCAAGATTAGCATATAATTAACCGCGTGGATTTAAGGTTTTAAATGCTGGAGGAATAGAATGAGCCCTAAACGGATATTTACCCCTGAAGAAGCCAATGCGATCGGCGACAAATTAGGCATTAATTGGGCAAAGGTCGACCTGCAGGAATTCAGGCGTGGCCTCGAAGTGGAATTAGAACACGGCGCCCGCGACCCCCAAACCAATGTAACCGACGATGATGTGACCCTTACCGGCAAAATCGCCTGGGCGCACTTGAAAGAGTTCCCAGACTATTACACGCGCTTAGATAAATTGGAGCTGGAAGCTGAGGAATACTGGTCTCACGTGCACTCAACCTGATAATCCAGGCTTCGCCATCCGTCCGGCGCGAGGTACGGATGCGCCAATTATCGCTGGATTAGCCATTCAATTGGGTTACCCGACCACCATCGAGCAGGCTATCCTGCGCCTTTCAGACCTGCTCGGTCGCAAAGATCATGCGATTTTCGTAGCCGAAAACCAATCCGGTGAAGCGATTGGTTGGATTCATGTATTTGAGGTCTGCTTACTTGAATCGCCGGCGATGGCTGAGATCGGCGGTTTGGTGGTTGACCAGGCCGCCCGCGGCCAGGGTGTGGGAAAGGCCCTGGTGTGCGCCGCCCGGCAATGGGCTGTTGTACGCGGCTACCCTACATTGTGGGTGCGCAGCAACATAATCCGTGA
>JAYRNN010000178.1:0-3989 GCA_041912175.1 Anaerolineales bacterium
TGGCGTTTCCGGGTAGCGCCGGATCGGCCCTACGCAACCAAAAGGCCTAGCATGGGTTAACTGTGTTATATTCAATTTTTCTCTCTTCAGGAGAGAAGAATTGATTGTAAAAAAACATGGAGGCGTTAATGGCTTATCAATCCATCGTCCTGGTGAAGCAGGTGCCGGACACGCGCAACGTAACCGGCGATGTTATGACTCCAGATGGCGTTATGAACCGGTCGGCTTTACCAGCCATCCTCAACCCGGAAGATATGCACGCCCTGGAAATGGCTTTGCAAGTCAAAGACCAGTATGGCGGTCAGGTTACCGTGCTGACCATGGGCCCGATGCAAGCCACGGCTGTGCTGCGGGAGGCCTTATTTCGCGGCGCGGATCGGGTGATCCTTTTATCGGACCGAAAATTCGCTGGCGCCGATACGCAAGCCACTTCCTACACGTTAGCGAAAGCTATCGAAAAAGCAGCCGAAAGCGTGGGTGGTTATGACCTGGTCTTTTGTGGGCGGCAGGCCATTGATGGCGATACTGCCCAGGTTGGTCCCCAGGTGGCTGAGAAGCTTGGATTCCCTCAGATCACCTACGCCGAGTCAATCATTGATCTACGCGAGAACCAGATTATTGTTCAGCGAGCTTTCGAGCAGGGTACTGAGCTGGTTAAATGCAGTCTGCCATGCTTGCTGACTGTAGTCGCCTCCGCCAATCGCCCACGGCCTGCTTCTGTTCGCAAGCGCATCCAATATAAGCTGGCCGCCGCGCCCAACGAATACCCCGCGCTTCTCAAGCAATATCCCGATTTCGATGACGCAGAAGCTTTGGGTGATTATCTTGCGCAACATCAACTTAAGATACCGGTCTGGAGCGCGGCTGATTTACAGGTGGATGAATCCCAGTTAGGGTTAGCCGGTTCTCCAACGCAGGTGTATAAAGTCAACTTTGTCGTACTGGAGTCCACAGAAAGCAAAGAAATCCCTGCTACGTATGAGGGCATCCAGGCATTAATCCAGGAATTGATCCGGGAATATATCGTCGGTTAGGTGAAGGTATGAGTGGATCACGGACAATATGGGTTTTTATCGAACAGAGCGATGGTAAGATCGCTGATGTCAGCCTGGAACTGCTTGCAAAAGGGCAAGAGTTAGCCCAAACGTTGCATACCGAGGTATGCGCGCTGTTGCTAGGCTTCGGCGTCTCCCAGATGGCGCACGAGCTGATCCACAACGGCGCGGATAGGGTGCTGGCTGCGGATCATCCTGAGTTGGAGCTGTACCGGACATTGCCGTATACGCGCATGCTGGCGGAGCTGGCCGCTCAGCGACAGCCTTATATCTTTTTGATTGGCGCAACACCGGTGGGTCGGGATCTGGCCCCACGCCTTGCCTCAGCGCTCAAGGTTGGCTTGACAGCCGATTGCACAGATTTGCAGATTGGCGATTATACGATCCGGAAGGAAAACAGGGTTTGTAAGGACTTGTTATACCAGATACGCCCGGCTTTTGGCGGTAACCTGATTGCCACAATTGTCAATCCGAATACACGCCCGCAGATGGCCACAGTCCGCCCGGGGGTGATGCGGCGATTCGAGCCTGACATGAACCGGGCTGGAGCGATCGAGATGGTTGAAGCTCAATTCATGCCCTCCGATTTTGCCGTGCAGGTGCTTAGTCAGGAGATGCGAGAGTCCACGGTTCACCTGGGAGATGCGCCGGTAGTGGTGGCCGGTGGTGGAGGAGTGAAAAGCAAAGAAGAATTCCAACTCATTGAGGAATTGGCGCATTTGTTGGGGGGCGAGGTCGGCGCTTCGCGCGCCGCGGTGGATGCCGGGCTGGCCTCACGCCAACACCAGGTTGGGCAGACGGGGACGACGGTTCGCCCGCGTCTATACATTGCGGCGGGTATCTCGGGCGCTATTCAACATCGCGCCGGTATGGATCAGTCGAACAAGATTATTGCCATCAACACCGATCCGAATGCGCCAATCTTCCAGGTGGCGCATTATAAAATTGTCGGCGACGCCGCCGAAGTGCTGCCCATGTTAATCAAAGCCTTGAAAGAGAAAACGAAATGAGATTGCTTCTCAGAGGACGTTCGCAATGACAGATTCCCTGAACTTCTTCACAGACAACCCTGACTTGAAGTTCCGCTTGCAGCAGGTCGACCTGCGTGAAGTGGTGGAAATCAAAGAGCAAGGTTACCGGTACCATAGCCAATACTCGACTGCCCCACGTAATTATGCCGATGCGATCGAAAACTATACCTTGATGCTGGAAGTATTGGGCGACATCTGCGCCAACTTGATTGCTCCTCTAGCCGCGGACGCCGACGAAGAAGGCGCACACTTTGATAATGGGAGCGTATTTTATTCTCGATCTACGAACCTGGCGCTGGATGCTTTACGCCAGGCTGAGCTGATGGGGGCGATGTTGCCATGGGAATATGGCGGTCTGAACCTTCCTGAGACCGTGTATGGCATGATGGTTGAGATGATTTCCCGGGCGGAAGCTGGCCTGATGACGATCTTTGGTTTGCAGGAAATTGCCGCGCTGATTAATGAATACGGCGACGACGAGTTAAAGCAGCGGGTTTTGCCGAGATTCTCGCGCGGTGAAGTGACCGGGGCAATGGTGTTAACCGAACCAGATGCCGGCTCAGATCTGGGCTCTGTTCAAACCAAGGCTTTTTTTGATGAGGCAGCCGGGGGATGGCGCATCAATGGGGTCAAGCGCTTCATCACCAATGGCGGCGCCGATATTCAGCTCGTACTGGCTCGCTCGGAGGAAGGCTCGAGCGACGCGCGCGGCTTGTCGCTGTTCTTGATCGAGCGGGACGAGACGGTGCGGATTAGACGGATTGAAAATAAGATGGGCTTGCACGCCTCGCCGACCTGCGAAATCCAGTACAACAACACGCCTGCGTTCCTGGTGGGCAAGCGTCGCTTTGGCCTGCTGCGATACGCCATGGTGCTGATGAACGGCGCCCGGCTGGCTGTGGGGGCGCAGGGCATCGGCATTGCCGAGGCTGCTTATCGTGAGGCTTTTCGTTACGCCAGCGCCCGCATCCAGTTCAATCAGCCAATCCGAAACTTGCCGGCTGTTTCGCGCATGCTGTTATCGATGCGCGGGGAGATTGAGGCTGGCAGGGCGCTGCAATTTGAGGCGGGCCGCTGGGTGGATTTACTCAAAGTCTACGATCAGGTCCTGGCGGAGAGCGACACTCCCGATCCGGCGGTGCGCCAGAAACAAAAGCAGGCTTCGAATCTTTCTGACACGCTTACTCCCATGACCAAGTTTTACAATACCGAAATGGGCAACCGGGTTTGTTACCTGGCCATGCAGGTCCATGGCGGGGTAGGTTACATGCACGAGTTCAATATCGAGCGCCACTACCGGGATGTGCGCGTGACGAATATTTATGAAGGCGCCAGCCAACTCCAGGTGGTGGCGGCTACCGGCAAGTTGCTTGGGCATGCGCTCGATCCACTATTGGATCAATGGATGGCGTTGTCGTTTAGCGATGCAGAGCTCGATCTACTTAAGGCCAGGTTGGTCGAAGCAAGTGGCCTGTTCAATCAAGCCGCTGACAGCTTGAAGCAGCGTGATCGCGACCTGATCGACTACTATGCGGTTGATCTGGCGAACATGGCTTGTTTGCTGGTCAACTCCTGGCTGCTGCTGCGCGATGGATTGGCATCTTCGCATAAAAAAGCCTTGGCGAGCGCCTATATCGCCGAACACCTACCAGAAATCCACCGCGCGGGCGAGGCGATACTGGCAGCGGACGCCGCCCCGCTGCAAGCCAGGCAGGCAATATTGGGTTAATGATCGAATTGATAACGTGAATCCAGGATAAGGAAAAAGGCGGTGATTTGGGGTTGCGGGGGGGCGCGGAGCCCCCCCCCGCCGCCCCCAAAAAACCGGTTGCGGGGGTGGGGGTGGTTTTTGTTAAACACGAAGGGGGTGTTTTGTTTTTGGGGTATTTAACAGGTCAAAAAA
>JAYRNN010000179.1:0-6932 GCA_041912175.1 Anaerolineales bacterium
AGCTGCCTATCGTGAAGTTGAGCTCGAGCGTTCGCGCCCGCTCTCCGATGCCCTGGTCGAGTGGAACCGCGAGCGATTGGCCACCCGGCTGGCGATCGGCCGCTTAACCCTTGAAGACTCTCGCACCCTATTGGCGGCGCTCTTCGGCCTGGAAAGTATTTCCGATGAATTCAACCAGTTGATTTACCACGAAACCGAAGGCAACCCCTTTTTCATCGAGGAAGTGATTAAATCGCTGATCGAGCAGGAACAAATTTACCGCGACGGCGATCGCTGGCAGCGTAAGGAAATCGCAGAGTTGACCGTTCCACAGAGCATCAAAGAAGCGGTCGGTCGCCGCTTGAACCGCTTGAGCAAGCCTTGCCTGGACGCCTTGCATATCGCCGCCGCGCTTGGAAAAACCTTCGAATTTAACCAGCTTTCAGCGGTTTCAGACCTCGGCGATGACAAATTGCTCGATGCCGTGGACGAGGCCAACCTTGCTCAGCTCATCCAGCCTACCCAGGGCGACGCCTTCACCTTTACCCACGATAAAATTCGTGAAGTCTTATACGAAGAATTGAACCCGATCCGCCGCAGGCGCCTCCATCAGCGCATTGGCGATGGATTGATCCGTCTGTATGGCTCGCAACCCGATCTGCATGCCGCCGAGCTCGCCCACCACTTTATCGAAAGCGGAGATTTGGATAAAGGGCTGTGCTACGCCATGCTCGCCGCCCGGCAGGCGGAAGAAATTTACGCCCATGATGAGGCGCTGTTTTACTATGTGCGCGCCGTCGAGAGCGCCGAGAGCCTGCAGCGCGTCGATGAACAGGCTGCCATCGAAGAAGCCATGGGAGATATTTATAACCGGATTGGCCCCTTCGAGCGCGCCGTCGAGCATTACCAGCGTGCCTTATCCCTGGTCGAATCTTCGGCCAGGCGCGCTGAATTAGGAATTAAGATCGGCGCCACATACGCCAATATCGGCGATGAACGGGGTGAAATTTACTTGAATATCACCTTGAAGGAGCTGGACCCGCTCACCCAGGTCGAAGCCAAGGCGCGCGCCCTGGCCATGTTGGGCCGCTTTCATCATTACCACGGACGCTCCGAGCAGGCGATTGCCTATCTTGAAGAAGCTCGCCAGCTTGCCGAGCCGCTCGACAAACCTGATTTGATAACGGATATCTACTCCTATCTGACCGGCGCATACCAATGGACCAACCAGATCGAACAAAGCAATGAATGGGCGCGCTGTACCCTGGCGTATGGAGAGAGCCATAACTTCCCGCATGCTGAAGCATTAGGTTATGAATTCCTGGCAGAGAATGCTTTTAACGTGGGCCAATGGCGCTCGGCTCTGGATTACGCCGCCCGAGATGCGGAAATTGGCGAAAAAATCGGCTCGCAGGATCGCATCGGCTGGAGCGCGGTCAGCCGCGGCTATGCTTACCAGGGCATGGGCGAGCTACAACTGGCTTTAGCGGCGGTTAACCACGGCATTGAGCTGGCTCAGTCGATTGGCAATATTCGTCTTGAAGTGATCTTGCGCGCCCGGCGGGCGCAAATCGCCAATGACATGAACCAACACGCCCAAGCGCAGTCGGACATCGCCTACCTCATCGCTCAGTCCGAACGCTCGCAGCAATATCAAATGTACGATTGGACTTACCACAGCCTGTGTTATATCTACGAATCGCGCCATCAATGGGACTTATTATTGGAAACCATCGAAAAATTTGAAGAGCTGACCCGTCGAGAGCAGGTTTTTTGGATTGCCTCAGCTTATATCGGGCTGGGTCAATTACCCGAGGCCGAGCGCCGTGCCCCGCAGCTACTTGACCCGCGCCCTGAAGAGGCGCCCATCCTTTCGCAAGCCCATTATTTGCGCCTGCTCGGTCGTTATTACAGGCTGGCTGGCCAAGTCGAAAAAGCCCTCGAAGCTTTCACGCAGAGCATCCAAATTTTCGATTCCTTAGAATGTCGTCTCGATGCGGCGCGCAGCCTTGAACTGCGCGGCGAGCTCCTGCTCGAGCAGGGCCGCGCCGCTGAGGCTCGCGCCGACCTGGATCGAGCCCGCCTCGCCTTCACCGCATGCGAGGCCTTGAATGACCTGGCAAACCAGGCTGCCGCGCTCGGGACGTTAGTCGATCAGTAGCCCCTCCAGGGCCATGATCTTCAGCGCATTCGTGGTTTGGCTGGGACCGGGGCGGATCCGATAATCAAAAATCAATTGCCCATCCGCAACTTCATCGCGAAAATGATAATTCACCACCTGGTCATTTTCCTCATCCAGACGAGATAATTCAAGATCGTGCGTGGCGATCAATCCGATGCCCGGCGCCCCGATAAGCGCCCGGATGAAAGACTGGCTGCCGATCAGGCGTTCCCGGTTATTGGTGCCGCGATAGATCTCGTCGATCAAGTACACTACGGGCGCCTGCCCATCCTGGCGTAATTCTTCCAAAAGGCCCCGCAAGCGCTTGACTTCGGCGTAGAAGTAGGAAAAACCATCCGCGATCGAATCTGAGATGCGCATGCAGGTGTAGACGCGCAACGGTAGGGTTTGCAATTTCTCGGCTGCCACCGGCCCGCCGGCATACGCCAGGCACAGGTTGATCCCGATTGTTTTTAGAAATGTGCTTTTCCCGGACATATTCGAGCCGGTGATCAGCGCCAGGCTGCCCAGGCCGGCGATGGTGAAGTCGTTCGCCACGCTTCGGCCAGACGCGATCAGCGGGTGACGGATGCCAACCGCCTTGAAAACAGGCTGGGTTTCAGGCGTGATTTCTGGGAATGTATATTGCGGGTGAAGGTCAGCAAAATTGGCCAGGGAGACCAGCGCCTCGAGCTGGTACCAACATTCTAACCAGACCGGCAATATTTCCGCCGCGCTGGCGCGCAGCCTGGCGGCCAGGTACGCAAACAAGAAATCCCAGGGCAAGAAAAGGTTGAGCAAGATTCCAAGCACCGGGTTGCTGCGTATTCCTACCCCGACCGTGACCAGCTTGATCTTTCGCAGCCGCGCCGAAGGCGTTCGCTGTGGATCGCGGAAAGGCGCCAGGAAACGCAGCAGTTGCGGCTTTCCATACAGAGGATAGCCTTCCAGGTAGCGCAGCAGGACGGCGAATTTATCCAATTCCCGATCCAGCCCAATCACCGCCTCCAAAAATTCCTTTAGGGGTCCGGCGTTGAAAAAGTAAAAGGCCGCGTAGGCGATAAAAGTAAAAATCCAATACGCCGGTAATTTCTGTTGGATAAAAAGTATTAACAGAACCAGGTCCAAGATCGATAAAGCTGCCCCCGCCAGCAGCAGCCACTTTAGTTTCGGGGGCACGGAAAGTTCGAGCCATTCCACCAGGCGCGCCCCGCTCAGCGGCTCCCTCGTCACCAGGCGCAGATTGAGCAGCAGGCGCTGTCGAAAACGGCGCAAAGGCTTTAACTCGCTCACCACCGCCTGCCGGACGGCGATCTGCTGCACCTCGGGTGTTGGATGGGTCAGCCAGCTCGCCAGCCGCTGGCTCCCTTCCACAGATACCGCCAGGTCCAATAATTGGTGCAGCGAGCGTGGGCCGGTCAAATCCAGATCGATGTCCAGTGGCGAGCGATCGGGTATAGCTGGGGAGTGCGGCAGGCGCTCCCAATGCAGCTCCAGGCGCGCCAGTTGGTCTTTTTGCAAATCCAACCAAATTTCGTACCGCTGCACGGCCTTCTCCACCCGGCGGTGCAACAGGATCACCACCACAAAGACCAGTCCAGAGATCGCGCCTACCAGGCGCGCTGCGCCGGGCTCGAACCACAGCCAGGTTAAAACCGTCGCTCCCAATCCGCCAAAAAACACCGCCATTCGCACCCAGGTGTACTGTCTTGCCAGCGTCTGCAGGCTTTCGAGCCTGGCCTGGAGCCGCCGGATATGTCGCTCCAGGCGAAGGTCAGGCGTTTGACGGACAAACGAGTCGGCGGTATTATTTTCCATGCATTCTCCCAGGAATTTTCTAAGGAATTTTTTCAAATATTTTCGATGAATAAGCAGACCTGATTCTAACACTCAAGCGAGTTCATGCTAAAATGCTTCTGTTACAGGTATCCCTTTATCCCTATCTAAAGAGGACTTAAGCTGATGGCCCAATCACGAAAAATCTTGAAAGTTTCCAAAAGCCAGGCGACCCTGGAAGGCGCTGGCGTACACCTGAAACGCGCCTTTGGTTTTAGCCAGCCGCGTTTGTTTGACCCCTTCTTGCTGCTCGATGATTTCCGCAACGAGAACCCGGCCAATTATGTCATGGGCTTTCCAAAACACCCCCATCGCGGCATCGAAACCATCACCTACGTATTGCGCGGCAGTGTGGAGCATATGGACAGCCTCGGCAACCGGGGAGTGATCCATCCGGGCGATGTGCAATGGATGACCGCCGGCAGCGGGATCCTGCACCAGGAAATGCCAGCCGGCGATCCGTCAGGCGCCATGCATGGCTTTCAATTATGGGCCAACCTCCCCGCCTCCCAGAAAATGATGAACCCGCGCTACCGCGAAGTCCTGCAGGACGAGATCCCGCTGGTGAAGCTCGCCGGTGGGGTTGAAGTGCGCCTCATCGCCGGCGTCGTTGCGGGGGTGCAGGGGCCTGTGCGCGATATCGTGATCGACCCAGAATATTTGGACGTCAAGATACCGGCCAACACGACCTTCCAACACCCCACTGCCCCCGACCACACTTTCTTCGCCTATGTCATCCAGGGCCAGGCTATCTTTTGCCAGGAAAGCGATCCTTATGAGTATGAGCGCCAGGGCGAAAACGATTTCGACCAAGATCGCAATTCCTACATCGACAACGAAAATCTGGTCCTGTTCACCGAGGGCGATTCGATCGTCGTCACGACTGGCGCCGACCCCGTACGTTTCCTGTTGATCTCAGGCAAACCGATCGGCGAGCCGATCGCCTGGTACGGACCGATTGTCATGAATAACCAGGACGAGCTGCGCATCGCTTATCAGGAATTGCGCGCCGGGACATTCATCAAATACAACCCATAATCCGTTTATTGCAGGAGCAAAAAAGGCAGCAGACCATGTTCACCCTATCTGAAGAATTCTTCCTGCTTTCGATTGATGACGCCAAAGGTAAAATCATTACGGCGGTGGATCAAGGGCTCCAATTCGGCCTGGCCGGCGCGCTTCTGGCAGAATTGGCCCTGCAGGGCAAGATCAGCCTGGACAATAAGCGCCTGGTCGTGCTGAATCCCGCGCCGACCAGTGATCCATTGTTCGACGAAACCTTAGCCCGCCTGTCAGCAGAGAAAAAGCCCCGCAAAGCCAGTTATTGGGTAGAAAAACTGGCCGACAAGAAGCTGGTCAAAAAGGTCGCCCAACGCCTGGCGGACAAGAATATCCTGCGTATTGAAAAAAAGCGCTATCTGTGGGTAATCCCATACGAAGTATTTCCCCAGGTGGATGCCTCGGCTAAGTTCTGGGTGAAGCAACACTTGCGCGACGCGGTGCTGGCCGGCGGAGAGACCACCCCAGGAATTATCGCCTTTCTCAGCCTGCTCAAAGCCTGCCGGTTGCTCGACCTGGTTTTCACCCGCGACGAGCGAAAGGCTGCCGCCCGTAAAGTAGATGCGCTCGTGAAAGAAGAACCATTTGGATCGGCCGTCGCCGAAATGATCGCCGAGATCGAAGCCGCCACGGCAGCGACCATTGCCGTGATCGTCGTGGCGGCTTCTTCTTCATCTTAACAGAACGGGATTGGCCAGATTCCAGCGCCTTGCTTAGCGCGGCCCTTCTAAAACCTGGCTAAAAAACGGCAGCATAATCGTCGCCAGGCGTTCCTCGATCCGGTCGGCGTGGTCGCCGTCATAGCTGTAAAGCTGGTTTGGAATGCCAGCTTCGCTCAACAACCTGGCAAGATACTCGCTGCCGCGTGGGATCCAGTTCAGGCGGTCTTGCCGGGCATAATCGATGGTAATCCCGCGCAACTTGCGCAGATTCTCATCGTATTCCTGGACCTTTCGGTCGAGGTGGCCCATGCCATTCTCCCAGCGCTTCCAGGCGTCGCTCACCTTATGCGCGTTTCCGTCTTTCACCTCGTACGGATAGTCGAAATAAGGCGGACCTGACTCCGGGTTGGGAGCGAACGCCGCCCCATAGGCCATGCTCAAGGCGATTGGCCCATCGTATGATTTCATTTTCCGCAGCGCGTCCGCTTCGTCTAACCCCTTGATCTCTTCATAGATTTTCAGGAAATGCAGAACCCGTTTTTCCGTATCGAGGACGTGAAAGTCAGCCAGGCCCTCTTCGCCCAACAGGCCCCCGCTCAGCGTGTAAAACGCGCCAAAGACGTCCGGATATTTCATCGCCAGGTTGAACGCCGCGAACCCGCCCATCGAGTGCCCGCCGATCCCACGCGCCTGCGCTTCAGGGATCGTGCGGTAATTGGCATCGATATAGCCGATGACATCCTGCAAAATATAATCCTCCCAATTGCCGGTGACGGACGAATTCACGTAAAAGCTGCCGCCTAACGCATTGGCGCCGTTCGGGACAACCAGGATCATTTCGTTGATCTGTCCGCTCGCCATCAGGCTGGCCGCCTGTCCTAATGGAAAATACTCGCCGCCCGGGGAGCCGTCGCCTCCATACCCTGGTAGAAAATAGATCACCGGATAGCGTAGGTCCGAGCTGGCGTAGGACGGCGGCAGGATGATTTGCACGTATTGCTGATCTGGATCGCCGAGCAGGTTGCCCTTTAAGGACGGCGCAGAGATTAAAACGTCGCTGACCGCAACCGGGACGGCTGTCAGGGTCTGCGTCGGCGTCGCAGTCGCCGGAGGCAGCGGTGATGGCGTAGGCGTGCTGGTCAGCTTGAGTTTTGTCTGTGGGCTGAAAGCCGGTCGATCCACCGGCCTTGGGGTCGATACGCGCGTCAGTGTGCCACAGGCGACAGTAAATGCCA
>JAYRNN010000180.1:0-3011 GCA_041912175.1 Anaerolineales bacterium
GTAGTGTTCGCCCAATCCGTAAGCCAGCAAACGCTGTTTCTGGCGCTGGGCGCGGATCAATAAGGTGACCAGCAACCCGATACCCGAACTATTCATAAACTCAAGCCCGGTAAAATTCAATACGATGACTTTAGCGCCTTTTTGAGAGGCCTCAGCATATGCATCCATCATCGCGTTCTCAGCGAATGCGTTTATTTCTCCCTGAATATCCAGGATGCCGATTGAATGATCCGACAATCGCACGGATACAGTGATCTTGGCCGGTGACATGTCATTATCTCCTTTGGTAAAATGGTTGTTTCCTTCTTGATATTGTTAAGAATCTCTTCGTTCCCATTCTGCATTGAACGATTTCCCGGACCCTTGCCATTGTGGCGATAAGGGTAGCACGCCTAACTCACGCACGATTTCACGCGCAGCGATTCCGAGGATTGCCGTGAAAGTCGGGTAAGCAATTTGCAGTTCGGCGAGCTGCTCAACCCACATGTCGGCCGCCATCCCAGCCGCGACGACATGGATTATTTCTAATGCCTGTTCGCCTACGACATGAGCGCCTACGATGCGGTGGTTGTCTTTAGACACGATCAGTTTGCACGCGCCAATCGTATGATCGTCGATGACCGCCCGATCCATTTCCGAGTATGATACCGTTGCTACAGCCACATCTCCACGAGCGGTCGCTTGTGCTTCTGTAAGGCCTACACTGCCATATTCCGGATCGGTAAAGCCTCCATGCGGAACGATCGTATGCTGCTGGCGGTTTCCAACCCCTAAGACCGCATTCTCCGCCGCGGCCGTAGCCTCATAACCGGCGCTTTGCACCAACATCATCCGGCCGGTAATATCGCCAGCAGCAAAAATATGCGCAACATTGGTCTGCAAATAATCATTCACGTGTACATAGTTGCGCTCGATTTCCACGCCGGCTGCCTGTAAATTTAATGGATCGAGATTACCCAACCAGCCGGTCGACATAAAAATAGCATCCGCCTGTAGGCTGCGCGTATCTCCAGCCACCGGGAAGGATATTTCGAATCTTCGGTCAAGCTTATCGATACGCTGCACACCCTGAATACCGGTCACAATTTTTACACCACGATCCCTAAATGCGTTTGCAATCGTGCTGGCAACCAAGTCGTCTTCAATCCGCAGTAGTTGTGGCGCCACTTCCAAGATGGTTACATCAACACCAAAGGCATTAAATATCGAGCCCACCTGGCAGCCGGTAGCAGCGCCGCCAACCACAATTAATGACTCCGGCAGCTTTTTCAGCGCCCAGATATCGCTGTGAGTCATCGCATATTCTTCACCCGGAAAATCCAGCCTGCGCGCCCTTCCGCCGGCGCAAAGAATGAATTTCTCTGCTTCCAGACGTTGTCCTGATGGAAATTCGATACGATGTGGATCGATGAAATGCACCGATCCTATCCCCACAAAAGTCTGAACTCCCACTTGATCGAGATGACCGATTAGTTGTTTTTTTTCATGTATCGTGTACACGGTTTGCTGCGTGCGTTTCATCAGCTTCTCGAAATCCACCTCCGGAATGGGAGCATTCAAACCATATTCAGCAAACTGCGCAGCATCCCGCCAGAGACGGGCCGCTTTAGCAAACACCCGTGTCGGAACACAACCATCATTGGTACAAGTGCCGCCCATTCGATCCCGTTCAACCAGGGCAACCGAGGCGCCTAATTCCCTTGCGCGTATTGCCGCCGTCATACCAGCCGGCCCACCACCGATAACG
Source organism: Anaerolineales bacterium (assembly GCA_041912175.1). Lineage (GTDB taxonomy): Bacteria > Chloroflexota > Anaerolineae > Anaerolineales > UBA4823 > CAZAGA01. The sequence continues at coordinate 1,748 of JAYRNN010000180.1, forward strand.
ATTACATCATACATCATTACCTCCATTTTGATTTCTATTTCCTGACTCAGGCGCCCAAAGAGAGATAAACTCAGGGTGCAAGATTTCTTGGGTAACACGAACCAGATCATCGGACAATTGATCCAGATCCACTTGCGCTCGCAAAGTTACTGTGAACTCTTGGACAATCTGCTCAGCCTTGTAATTGGTCCGATAAAATCGTTGATCCACAATGAGTTGTACGAATTTCCTTAATGGTGTGAATATGGCCACGATCAACAATGTAGCCAATACGTTAAAAAGGTTGCTTCCATGAAAGTATCGATCGAAAAGGTTCCCTAAACCGATCACGACTAACAAGTAAATCAGCACCAGTAGAATCGTCAAGGTTGTGTAAATAATCGTGCGTCGAATGACCAGGTCAAAATCCCATAGCCGGTAACGCACCATCGCAAACGCAATCGAGATGGGAAAGATGAGCAGTACGAGCGAAAAAACCAAGGGATTAAAGGGAATGCTGACAAACAGGGTTAAGGCAAACCAGACTCCAACTGGAGTGAAAGCCAAAACACCGCCGCCCAGGATGATGCGTACTTGTTGGCGTTCGACTGCCGACAGGCCTCCTCGCAGACGCCAGATCATCACCAGGATAAAAATCGTAATTCCAAGCGCGGCATACAGGTAGCTATCCCGCCAGGCGAGCACGTAGCCCCATGGATCCTGCCAATCATAGATCTTTACCAATCCCCACAACGCCAATAGCATTGACACACCGTAAGCCAGGCCACGAACCCACGCCCGCCCTAAAACCGAAGGAATTTCCTTTGGCAACAGGACCGATAAACCGATCAGCGCTCCGCCAAGTTGAGCAACCGCCAGGGTCCAGATCGCAGTACCGGAATGAGAAGTCCAGATATTGAATATCAAGACATTCACGATCGAAGCGCATGCACAAAAATAAGCAAAAGCACGACCTGCAACCTGTTTTCCGCGCAAACGAAAGATAGAAAGGCCCAAGAACAGGTAAATCAGCCCCACAAAGTAAGGCAGCCAGAATAATCGCACCAAATCTCTGGTTGGAAACCGGCTTAACTCCAGATCATCGTACGCTTTACTAACTCCATCTTGATCACGGACGCGAATTGAAATGTGTTCGCCGGTCTGAAGACTTAAAAGTCTTTGATAATAATCGGTCGCATTCTTAACTGGTTCGCCGTTCAGCGTTACGACGCGCATCGGATAATGCAGGCCCCATTCGGCGCCAGACCAACGCGCTCCGGTTGTA
>JAYRNN010000181.1:0-31747 GCA_041912175.1 Anaerolineales bacterium
CAGCGTGGCCCAGGCGGCGTCGTCATCGTTGGATGCGCCCAGCTCCTGAAGCATGGTGGCGGTGGTCGCGCCGACGACTTTGATGCGCAGGTAGTCGGCGGTCGACGAGTTGCTGCCGTGCGCCAGGTAATATTTGAGGGTCAGGGTGAGGGTCTTGCCGGCCGGCAGGACGATGTTGGGCGAGCGGATGGTGGTTGTCCCGCCGTCGATGTCGTAAGCGCCGGCGCTGCTGCCCGCCAAGGGCCCGGTGACCAGGTCATAGGAGGCGCTGTAGGGGACGAGCTGCTTGGCGCCGCTGCTGTTGGTAGCCTGGGCTGCGCCGCGCTCCCACAAGCCGAGCGTGGCGGTGTCTGTCCCGGAGGGGTTGCGCGTCCAGCCCAGGGCGGAGGTAAAGTTGTCCGAGAAGACGGTCACCGGCCCGGAGGGGTTGACGGTGATCGAGACCGTCGCCGGGGCCGAAGCCAGTTGCCCATCCGAAACGGTAAAGGTGAAGCTGTCGCCCCCCGAGTAGCCGGAGGCCGGGGTGTAGGTCAGGTCAGGCGCCGTCCCGCTCAAGGACCCATTGGCGGGGCTGCTGGCCACGGCGTAGCTCAAGGGGTCGCCGTCCACATCCGAGCCGCTCAGGGTGATCGCCAGGGCGGTATCCTGCTGGACGACGAGCGACTGGGCGTTGGCGAGCGGCGCGTCGTTGACCGGGCTGATGCTGATCGAGACCAGCGCGGGGGCCGAGTCGGCCGCGCCGTCGTTGACCTTGAAGGTGAAACTGTCGGGGCCGTTGTAGTTGGCGGCCGGGGTGTAGGTCAGGTTGGGGGTCGCGCCGCTGAGCGCGCCGTGCGCCGGGCCGGCGACGATGCTGTAAGTCAGCGCCCCGCCTTCGATGTCAGAGCCGCTCAGCACAACGGCCTGCGGGATATCCTCCAGCGCGACCACGGACTGCGGGTCGGCGAGCGGCGCGTCGTTGACCGGGGTGACGCTGATCAAGACGCTCGCCAGGGCCGAGTCGAGCGCGCCATCGTTGACCTTGAAGGTGAAGCTATCCGGGCCGTTGTAGTCCGCCGCGGGGGTGTAGGTCAGGCTGGGGGCGACGCCGCTGAGCAGGCCGTGCAGTGGGGCGTCGACCAGGCTGAAGGTCAGCGCGTCGCCGTCCACGTCGGAGCCGGTCAGGACGATCGCCGCCGAGGCGTCCTCGGCCAGGGAGACCGCCTGGGCGTTGGCGACGGGGGCGTCGTTGGCGGCGGTCACGCTGATGGCCACGGTGGCGGCGGCCGAATCGACCAGGCCGTCATTGGCGACGAAGGTGAAGGAGTCAGCGCCGTTGAAATTGGCCGCCGGGGTGTAGGTCAGGTTCGGGGCCGTCCCGCTGAGTGCGCCGTGCGCCGGTGGGACGAGCACCGCAAAGGTCAGCGGGTCGCCGTCCGGGTCGGAGCCGCTCAGGACGACGCCTAACGCGGTATCTTCCGCGGTGACGACTGACTGGTCGTCCGCCGTGGGTTGGTGGTTGGCGCGCATGACGGTGATCGAGACGGTCGCCGGGGCTGAGGCCAGCACGCCGTCATTGGTTTGGAAGGTGAAGCTGTCCGCGCCGGTGTAGCCCGCCTCGGGAGTGTAGGTCAGGTCGGGGGCGACCCCAGACAGGGCGCCGTGGGCCGGGGCGGCCAGCACGGCAAAGCTCAGCGCATCGCCGTCCACGTCCGAGCCGCTCAGTGTGACGGCGACCGGGGTATCCTGTTGCGTAGCAACGGATTGGGCGTCGGCGAGCGGCGCGTCGTTGACCGCCGTCACGGCCAGGCTGATCGTGGCCGGGGCGGAGCTGAGCGCGCCGTCGTTGGCCACGAACTGGAAGCTATCGGCGCCGTTATAGTTCGCTGCCGGGGTGTAGGTCAGGTTGGGGGCTGCGCCGCTCAGCGCGCCGTGCGCCGGCTGGGCGGTGACGCTGAAGGTCAGCGCGCTGCCTTCGATGTCAGAGCCGCTCAGCGTGATGGGCAGGGCGACGTCCTCCGCCGTGCTCAGGCTTTGCGCATTGGCCAGCGGGGCGTCGTTGACCGGGTTGATGGTCAGGCTGATCGTCGCAGGGGCCGAGTCGAGGGCGCCATCGTTGACCTTGAAAGTGAAGTTATCCGGGCCGTTGTAGTTGGCAGCCGGGGTGTAGGTCAGGGCGGGGGCCGTACCGCTCAAGACGCCATGCGCCGGCTGGGCGACGACGGTGTAGGTGAGCGGGTTGCCGTCCACGTCCGAGCCGCTCAGGGTGATCGCCTTGGCGGTATCTTCGTTGGCGGCCAGCGACTGGGCGTTGGCGACGGGCGCGTCGTTGACGGCGTTGACCGTCAGGCTGACCGTGGCGGCGGAGGAATTGACCTTGCCGTCATTGGCGACGAACTGGAAGCTATCGGCGCCGTTGTAGTCCGCGGCCGGGGTGTAGGTCAGGTTGGGGGCGCTCCCGGAGAGCGCGCCGTGGCCGGGTTGGACGGTCACACTGTAGGTCAGCGGGTCGCCGTCAGAATCAGAGCCGCTCAGGATGACTGCGACGGCGGTATCTTCATTGGTCGTGACGGACTGCGGGTTGGCGACCGGGGTGTGGTTGGTGTTGGCGGTCCCGGCCAGGTCGAGCTTAACGCGGTTGACCGTGCCGGTAGTACCGCTGGTACCGTCGCAGACGAACAGCGTCCAGGTTCCCAGGGAGCCTTTGCCGTTGAAGGCGTCCAGGCTGGCGTTCGTGCTGGGGCCGGCAGTGCGGTCGCTTTCATAGTAGGGCGAGGCGACCGTATCGTTCCCGCCGTCGTTGATGGCGTTGGTAGAGGCGTCGTCGACCAGCACGTCGTAGTTATCGTAACTGTCGGAGCTGGTGTTGACGATCGTCGTGGCGCTCGTATCGCCCGGGGCTTTGAGGGTCACCTTGAGCTGGCCGCGCGTGGCATGCGTGAGGTTCAGGCCCAGGTTGACGTCGCTGACGACGAAGTCATCGGTGACGTTAAAGGTCTTGGTCACGCCCGTCCCGGCGGTGCAGCCGTTGTCGGTGATGCTGGCCGAAGTGGTGTTCTCGTAGGATTTATAGTAGGTGTAGGTGAAGGAGCTGGCGGCCGAGAGGCCCTTGTAATCCGAGACGCGCACCTGGATGGTATGTTCGCCAGGGGTGGTAGGGAAAGCGCGCTGCCCGGAGGTGGTGTAGCCCAGGTCGTCGTAGAAGTCGCGGGATGAGTAGTTGCCGCAGGTGGGCGGGTAAACGTAGAAATCGTTGACAAAGGTGTAATCATTGGCGCCGCCCGGGAAGGTATGGAACTCCCAAACGGTCGTCCACGGCCCGCCATCCATGGAGAATTCATACTTGTACCCCGGCAGGTAGTACACCGAGCTGAGATACAGGTCGCGCGCCCGCACGTACAGGCCGTAATCCCCAGAGACCTTGGTCCCGGCAGTGACGGTGTTGCTCTTCAGCAAGCCGATGGCCTGGATTTCGGGCGCCTGGGTGTCGTAACTGGGGGTGAAGAACTCCAACGGGTTGATGTAGACGTCGCCGGCGGCCAGGATGTTGAGGTGGATGTGATGGAAGTAATATCCAAAGCTGCTGACCGTCCACTGCACATTCTTGCCGATCAAGGTCCCGGCTGAGATGAAGCCGCCGGTGGCGTGGTTGGCCTGCCAGGCGCTGTAAGCATCCTTGATCGCCTGGGGAATGGTGTTGTAGTCGATGTGGTGGAACTGCCAGACGTAGCCCTGGGCGTCCAGGATCGCCACTTCCCAGTACATGCTGCCGGAGTTGTAGTTTTGAATATTAACCACCTGCCCGCCGGATACAGCGTAGACATTCACGCCGTAGTTGTTGGTGATCACGTCGATGCCATGGTGGAAGTAGGCGCCCGTAGCGTCGGAACCATAGTTCTGGTAGGATTCCATCAGATGGCCCATCTGATTAAAGACCATCGGCCAGGCGTAGACGGCGTGGGCGCCGTTAGGATTGGCTGTGGCGATGCCGGCGGAATTGGTCGGCGTCGTGGCGGACAGGATGCCAACGTTGCCCTCGGTTTGAATGTCCGCGCCCTGCGTTTGCACGCTGGCGCGCGGCTCTTCCGGCGGGACCTGAAGCTGGCCCTGCGCCGCCGGCGCCTGGGCCAGGGCGCTGGGAACGGCGGCGCCGATCAGGACGGAGAAAACGACCAAAAATGTCAGGATTTTATGGATTTGGTAATGATCGAACGGATTGTGGGACTTGCGAGCGCTTAACATTTTTATCCTCCGAAAACCATCTACACAGTGTATTGAGGGAGCGGATCGATATTACATTAAATTATGTTGTAAATATTTTTGATGGAATGATTGTTGCAATTATATAAATATTCACAAGCCGGTCAAGCGCTTGTGAACGATTTTATAAATTATTAACAACTTTTGCACGTCCCCCTGGCAATGAAAAAGACGTTGAATATTTAATCAGATGAGCATCACGAGGTCTCTGTTTCGGGCGGGTCGAGCGTCTCCAGCCAGGTCTCGGCGGTCTTAAAGGCCTCGTTGGCGGAGACGCCCCATTGGTCGTGGGCCAAGAAAACGTTCTCCCGGCCGATGATTTCCAGCAAGCCGGTGCGCTCGAGCTGGGTGAAGACGCCCTGGCTGACCCCGGCTAACATCACCCTGCCGCCGTTGGCTTGCACCTTCTGGGCATAGCGGTACAGTACATAGATCATGGTGCTGCCGAATTCGTCGTAGCCGCGCAGCAGGAAGATCACCACAGCCTGCCTGGCGTCTTCCGCGGCCGGTAAATTTTCTTCTAAAGTCTTGGCGGCGGCATAGAACAGGCTGCCATACGGGAAAAGGGCGGTGATTTTGCGGCTGACCAGGCGCTTAGGCGCCGGCGCTTCAAGCGGTAAGCCGCCTTCCGTCGGGACCAGCTCGACCAGGGTGATGCGGTTGGCCTGCTGGGCGACATACAGCAGGACGGAGATGCCCACGCCCATCAGCACGGCGAATTGCAGCGGCATGACCAGCGTGCCGGCGAAGGTAATCACCATCACCGCCCGCGGCATCGGGCCGGTTTGCCAGACAGTCTGGATGTCGACGGGCTTGATGGTTTTGAACCCGACCACAATCAACAGCCCGGCCAGGGCCGGCATGGCGAGCAGCTTGACCCAATCGGCGAACAGCAGGATGATGACGGCGATCATCACCCCGACGAAGAAGTTGGCCCAGCGCGACCTGGCCCGCGAGCTGACCATCAGGGCGGTGCCGGAGAGCGAGCCGCCGGCAGGCATGCCCTGGAAAAAGCTGGTCGCCAGGTTGGCCATCCCCTGGCCGAAGAAATCGCCGGATGGATCGGGGAATTTTCCATCCGGGTTCGGGTATCCCTGGCTGATGCCCGCACCTTGAACCAGTCCGATGACGCTGAGGGCGATGGCGGGCACGATTAACTTTACCAACAATGAAAAGTCGGGCAGCACGAAACTGGGCAAGGCGTTGGGCACCTCCGTGACGTCGCCGACCAACGGCACCACGCCAAAGGCAGGCAGGGCGGCCAGGGCCGAAGCAAAGATCATCGCCAGAATCAGTGAAAAGCGATCGACGTACTTTATCTTTCCCAGCAGGATGATCAATAATATGGTGGTCACACCGACGATCAGGATTGGGAGGATAAACTCACTCGGGTTCAAGGCCGTATCCAGGGCCTGGGCGACCCGGTTTTTATAGTAGCTTTGGTAGCCGGTAAAATCCCGCAGTTGGCTGAGGATGATCAAAACAGCCACCCCATTTAAAAAACCGGTCATCACCGAATTGGGCACAAAACGCACCAGGAAACCCATCTTGAGCAGGCCCAGGCTGATCTGGATCACGCCCACCATCAGCGCCAGCAGGAAGACCGCCTGCAGCCGGGAGGCGGCGGGGATGTCGGTTAATGAGCTGGCCACCGCCAACGATAAGGCGCTGGTGGTGGAAATATGCATCATCTCCGAACTGGTGAAGAGCGCCCCAATGGGAGTGGCGACGATCATCGTGTACAAGCCGGTCAGGGGGTTGATCCCGGCCAGCAGGGCCGAGGCCATGCTATCCGGGATGCTGGCCATACCTACGGTCAGGCCGGCGATCAAATCCGAGGCCAGGTTTTTGCGGTCAATGCCCCAGCGTTTCTTGATGGAAGTGGTGATGTTTCCTGGCATGTTTATCCTTTCACCTGCTTGGGCTGCCAGGGCCAGCGGCCCTCGATTTCAACCACCAGCGACCAGCTTAAGAAGGTCCGCACCACCACAAGCAGGCCGAGCGAGGCGATATTTTCAAGAGTAGGTTCCAGCGCGACGGTGCGGATCACGTCTGCGGCGACCAATATCTCCAAACCCAGCAGCAATCCCGCACCCAGGGTGCGCCTGTATTCACGAAAGTTCGCATCCGGCGTGTTTTTCTTTATGATTAGAAAGGCGAAGTAGCGGATCGTGCTGAAAGCGGCCATCCCAGCGATAATTGCGACTGCCAGGTATTCGATAACCAGGTAAGAGACTTTAATCCATTCCATCAGCCCTCCGCTGGATATATTATAGTTGAACTTATTCGGCAAGGGGCGCGATATCGAACACGACCTGGTCGTACCGCCACAACCGTTGAAATAGATTGAGTGCTTGCCCCTGCGTTGGATGGACGGCCGGTTTAGACTTCGCAACATGCTCGATGATACCGGCGACAGTACGCTGGCCGTCGATCGCTTCTACCAGGCGTAATTCGGTAGGGTCGACAAACAGAACCAGGTCCGGGTCGCTATGGCTGCGGTTGAGGAGCGCTGCGGATGCGCCGGCGGGCAAGCGTTGGCGCACGCTTGAGGTTTCGGGCAGGCGCAGCGGCGTATAACCCAGCCATTCGTCCCGGTCGAAACGCGGCAGGCGGGTGGGGCGGTCATCCCGGTAGAGGATCATATTATGGCGTAGCATGCCGCCTCGAAATAGCTCCAGGGCGGCGTATTGCTCGCGTGGCGGCAGCTTTGCCAACCGGGCGGCATGCGGCGTCCTGGCCGGGTCGCCGCATTGCGCCAGGTAAGGCGCCTGGCGCACCCAGCGGCCGAACGCCAGCTTGCAGCGATCGATAAGATCGAAGAGCTGTGGTACGCTATAGGCGCGATCCTGGGGGTTAAGCAGCGCGTCGGCCAGGGCATCCGGATGCTGGAAATCGGGCGACTCGGCCAACAGGCGCGCCAGGGGATGGTTGGCGGGCAAAGCGGTCAGGGTGTGGGCCAGCTCCTGGATGTCTTTGTCCGTCTGGCCAATCCCCAGCCGGCGGCAATATTCCTGCAGCATATACACGCCGGCGCGGCCATAGGCGGCGTAGACTAACAGGTCCATGGCGCCGTCAGGTTCTAACACCGCCTGCAGGGCGCGCAAACCTGCCTGCGGGTCTGGCAGGTGATGCAGCACGCCGGTGCAGACGATTTTGTCAAAGCCACGACCTAGCTCTCCAACGCGTTCGATGGGTAGTTGGTAGACCTCGAGATTGGCCAGATCATATTTGCGTTTTAGCGCTTCGGTATGGCGGACGCTCGTCCCGCTGATGTCGATGCCGACAACCAGGGAATCCGGCAGGCGTAAGGCATGCCGGGCCGCCTGGACGGTGCCGCAGCCGGCCACCAGCACTGTCAGATCGGCGCGATAAGGCCGATCCGGCCAATGCAGGTGGAAGTCCGCCCGGTGTTTGCCCTCGTCTTGCCATCTTTGGCGATACCCATCCAGATCGTCAACCGGCGGAGGGTAAGGGCGCTGATCGTAAAAGCGCTGCACGGCTTCGGTTTTACACACCTCGGCGGTGTGTAAAAACGAGCCGTCATCCGTACTACTAATAGTCAAAACTCTGTTCCATCTTCTCCATCACCTGGTCGATGCCGAAGCTGGCCGGCTTCATGCGCGGCGGAAATTCCTGGAAGGTTTCCAGGAATTGACGGACCAGGAACTGGGCGGCATAGGTCAAATAAACCCGGTCGATCATCCAGTCCCAGTAAGTGTTGGAGGTGATGTCGGCGCGCTCGAAGGGATCGGTGCGCAGGTTGAAGACCTTGGGCACGCGCAGGAAGACGAACGGTTCCGCCCAGATCATCACCGTGCCCTGCACGCGCTGCTCGGCGAAGACGAATTTCCAGTTGTCGTAACGCAGCCCAACCAGGTCGCCGTCATCGGAGAAGTAAATGATCCCCTGGCGTGGACCTTTCTCGGCCTGGCCGGTGAAGTAGGGCAGGAAGTTATAACCGTCGATATGCACCTTGAAGGTCTTATCGCCAACTTCGTGTCCCTTCTTCAGCTTCTCGGAAATTTCAGCATCTCCTGCGGCCGCCAACAGGGTGGGCAGCCAGTCGGTATGACTGATGATCTCATTTGAGACGGTACCGGCTTTGATCTTGCCCGGCCAACGCACCATCTCTGGGACGCGAAAAGCGCCTTCCCAGTTGGAGTTCTTCTCATTGCGGAAGGGCGTCATAGCGCCGTCCGGCCAGGTGTTCATGTGCGGTCCGTTGTCGGTGCTGTACATCACGATGGTGTCCTCGGCGATGCCCAGCTCATCCAGCAAGTCCAGCATCTGGCCAACGTGTTTGTCGTGCTCCACCATCACGTCGTGATAGAAAGACTGCCAGCGCCCCGCCTGGCCCAAGACGTGCTCCGGCGGGTGGACGCGGAAGTGCATCCAGGTGGTATTAAACCAGACGAAAAAGGGCTTATCGTCGTCGTGGGCGCGCTTGATAAAATCCTGCGCGGCCGCGACGAACTCTGTGTCGCAGGTCTCCATGCGCTTCTTGGTCAGCAGTCCGGTGTCTTCGATCTTCTGCTTGCCGACCCGACCCCAGCGCGGTTGCTCGGTGGGATCGTCTTCTTCGGTCGCCCAGGAATGCATCACACCGCGCGGGCCAAAGATCTTCTTGAAGTTAGGAAAATCTGACTCCGGCGGGTAATCCACATTCTCCGGCTCTTCCTCGGCGTTCAGGTGGTACAGGTTGCCGAAGAATTCGTCAAAGCCATGGGCGGTGGGCAGGTACTTGTTCAGATCGCCGAAGTGGTTCTTGCCGAACTGGCCGGTGACATAGCCCAGCGGTTTGAGCAGCTCGGCAATCGTGACGTCTTCGGCCTGCAAGCCGATATCCGCGCCGGGCATACCCACCTTGGTCAGGCCGGTGCGGTAGGGGTTTTGGCCGGTGATGAAGGCAGAGCGCCCGGCGGTGCAGCTCTGCTGGCCATACGAATCGGTGAAACGCATGCCTTCGTTGGCGATGCGGTCGATATTGGGGGTGCGATAGCCCATCAACCCATCGCTGTAGCAGCTCAGGTTGGTGATGCCGATGTCATCGCCCCAAATGATCAGGATATTTGGTTTTCCCTTTGGCATGATCGATACTCCTTATTTGATTGAACTATTTTTGCGTGATTTTGGGGTGGCGGGTTGGCTGAGCCAATTCAGCACCACAAAGATTAAACTTCTCGGTTGATTGTGGATCGAGCTTGAGGAGGCGGCAAAATTCTTTTCGCTGGACTGGCAGGCGGGCGCCCGTGGCACTGCCGATACTTCAATCCGCTGCCGCAGGGGCATGGATCCAGACGGTGCACGCCGGCAAAGGTTTGGTCCAGGATCTGCATCACCTCATCGGCATCACGGCCGCGCCGGAGCAGGCCGGCCATGATTTTCATCGGGAAACTGATATGGTGAAAAAACTCTTTGAACCCGGCGCACAGGTAATTGAGACCCGGCTCGCCGTCGGGTGTGAGGATGAAGCGATTTTTCGGGCATTCACCGTGGCAGGCAAAGCGTACATCGCATTCCAGGCAGTAACGCGGCAGGCTATCCAGTTTGTCCTGGCCGAATTTCTGCTGCTGGGGCGAGGCGACCAGCTCGAGCATGTGCTCTTTTTGGATATTGCCCAAAAGGTAATTCGGCTCGACAAAGTGGTCGCAAGAGTACAAGTCGCCGTTGTGTTCGATCGCCAACCCCGTACCGCAAGTCTTGTTGAAGACGCACATGCCGGAAGTCGGCAGGCCCAGCCAGTTGCGCAGCGTGGCTTCGAAGGTCTGCACGAAAATGCGCCCGACGTCGTGGCGCACCCACTCGTCAAAGATCGTAGACAGGAACAGGCCGAACTGATCCGCTTGCACGGATCGTTCCGATACGGTGGCGCCTTCCTGGTAGAGGGTCAATCCGTCCGAGTTGATCCGTTCCACCACCGGGATGAACTGCATCCAGGTCGTCCCGGCTTCGTCGCGCAAGAAACGGTAGACCTCCAGCGGGTAGTCGGCGTTGACGCGGTTGACGGTGGTCAGCACGTTGTACTCGACGCCGTGTTTCTGGAGCAGCCGCAGCCCGCGCATGACCTTGTCGAAGGTGGGTCGCCCGCCCTTGTCCACGCGATAGACGTCATGCAGCTCGCGCGGCCCATCGATGCTGATGCCAATCAGAAAATCGTGCTCTTTGAAAAAGGCCGCCCAATCGTCGTCCAGCAAGGTTCCATTGGTTTGGATGGTGTGCAGGAAGGTCATGCCGGGGCGGCGGTATTTCTCGGCCAGGGCCATCGCCCGCCGGAAAAAGTCCAGCCCCATCAAGGTTGGCTCGCCGCCCTGCCAGGCGATGGCGACTTCATCCGCCTGGTGCGATTCAATGAGCTGGCGAATATATTGCTCGAGCAGCGAATCGCTCATGCGAAATTTGCTGCCGGGGTAGAGAACTTCTTTATCCAGGAAGAAGCAATAGGCGCAATCCAGGTTGCAGGCGGCCCCGGTGGGCTTTGCCAGCAGGTGGAAAGCAGGCGGCGCGTTAACAGGCCGAGTCGGTAGGCTGGGATCGGTAGAGTGCGTCAAAGATGTTTGCATAGACCGGATTACTCCATTTTATCATTGTTTCAAATTTTGCTCATCCAGACTTCGCGCGCTTCTCATGAAAGCCAGACAGACCGGCAGGCGGCGAACATGTTATACTCAATTTCAGCGCCATGACCAGCCAGCCGATCGAATTCACGATAATGACCTGCAATGTGGGCAATGGCCGGGCTAAACCGGAACGCCTTGTGCAGGTGCTGCTCGCCTCCGATGCAGATGTGGTCGCCATGCAGGAGGTAAACCATGAGCAGGCCGAGATGCTGTCCACCCGTCTCTCGGTTGAGTACCCCCACCAGGCGCTGTTCCCAGGCGGCTTTGCCGGCAAGGCAGTCCTCAGCCGCTTTCCTATCACGCATATAGAGCAGCTCCAGCTTTCAACGGTTCGCCCCGATTTGTTGGTCCGCATCAATCTAAACGAGCAGTATCCGACGCTGATCGTCGCCCACCCGCCGCCGCCGCGCCTGTATTGGACAGGCATTCGCTTCGACCGCCAGACCTGGGAACAAATCCAAACCCTGGCGCGGCTGGCAGGCGAAAACTCGCCTGCTATTCTGCTGGGTGATTTTAACCTGGCCGATTGGTGGGGTGAATACGTTTATTTGCGAAAGGCTGGCTTGCAGGATGCCTTTGTAACCGGCAAGGGCAAACCAGGCTATACGCTGCCCAAGCGCATCGGGCCCTGGAAAAGAATGCGGTGGATCAACCGCATGATTAGCTGGCTGCCGCTGATCCCATTCTTGCGCGTCGATTATATATGGTACACCGCAGGGCTGAATTGCCTGGGCGCCTGGACGGGCATAGATACCGGCTCTGACCACCTGCCGGTAATGGCCCGCCTACAACCTGTTATCGAATAGGTCAATCCTGTAACCCGGTTGGCGCCTCAGGGCTGTGGACTCCAGCCAAGCTCTGTCAAAACCGATTGCAGGTTCAGGCCGATACCCTGTAGGGCAGCCGCCAGGAACACCACCGTCAAGCCCACAACCAGGAGGTAGATCAGCGGGAATATCAGCGTCCGCCAACCACGCAGCTCATGCGCAGTCGCCGTGCCGAGCCAAAGGGCAATAAAGGCGAGCGCATAGCTCAGGAAGCGGGCGAACGGCCCAAGTACGGGGATGAAAGCCAGCAGTTCAAGGATATGTGCGCTTTGTGCGAAACCAACCACCCGGAACGTGGCGGCGAAGCTGGCCTTGCCGCGCATGACCCGGGCGGATATCTGTAACAGGATGATGGCGATAAACCAGGCTGCGAAACGCACCAGGACTGAAACCCAGAAATTGGCCTCGCTGGAACCGAAATAAACGATGATGATCTGCGCCAGGAAACCAATCAATAACGCCGGGGCGGACATGAACGGGTTGGCGGCAATTTCCCGGTAGGCATCCTTGTTCAGTACAACGGCGCGAGCGGCTAACCCAAGCCACTTGCCAAGCATGCTTAGCCCTTTCGCCATGTTCGCCGGTTTCCATGGATCAATCACCGGTTCCGCCGGTCGGACCGGTTTCGGCGCGACGCCGGGCAAACCCCTGCGCGAGTCCAGGATGGCTTTGAACTCGTACGAGCTGCGCGTCTCAGGGACAATCATATCGCCGGGATGGAACAGGTAGGCGTCGGTCTGCTCGCCGCCCAGGCCGCCATGGTTGCCGATCAGCTCTTCCAGCGCCGCCACCGTCCCATCCGGGTAGAGCGTGCTGTTCAAAATCAGGTCGCCGGAATTCTCGAAATCGGCCAGCCGGCGCATCTGCCAGGCGCGTAAGTTCACGTCGCCAAAAGGCAGCAGCGGGTCTTCGCCGACGACATCGCCGGTATGCAGGTTGCGCGCCCCGTTTTTACCGAAGACGACCGGCTCCAGGTCATCTTCATAGGCAATCACAAAGCCGATGCCCTCGTGCTGCACCAGGCTGTCGACCATGCCTGGATAGGCTGCGTTGAGCTCATTCAACGTGATGCGTCGATCGAACAGGTCGAAATAGACCAGCGCGCCATTACCGCCATAGGCCAGGGTGACTTTGGCCGGTTTGAGCTCCTGGAAAGATTCAAGGTTGCTCAAATTATTGTTCACCAGGCGCTGAGCGTTGCGAACCGCGCTCCTACCAACCACACCGCCCTCTTTGTTCTCTTCGATATTTTGGAGCTCATCCATCATCGCTGCCACGCCGATTGTGCCATCGTCGCCGCCGCCAGAGCCGGCAACCGTGACGCCGTGCGGCATTTGCTGTTGGATGAATTCCAGGATGCTGAGGCCGTAACGTTGTTTGAAGGTCGGGCCCCAAGATTGTCCATGGTCAGACAGAACCAAGATTTCGTACGGCCGGCTGGCTTTTTGTTCGATGGCGCGCTTGATGCGTGCCACCTGCTTATCGAACTGCATCAAGGTGACGTCGGCGTCATGGGTATGTACGCCAGCATGATGGGCGACTTCGTCGTAGCCAGCGTACAGGGTGTAAATCGCCGGAGCGCCACGGATAATGTCTAAAATGGTGAAATAAGTGCCGATATCGCGCAGGAACACGTTAACACCTGCGCGCAGGAATGGATAGCCGTTATGCAGACGGTTCAGGCGGGGAACTACGTTTTTGCGCCGCTGCTGCCAGCCCTGTCAGATCTCCAGGATGACATCGCCGAAATACAAGACCAGCACCCGCGTCAGGAAATAGGGGTTGCGCATCAGCATGTACATGTCACGCGAGCGCTCCTTTTTGTCTTCCGCTGTGCCAGCGCGGATTTTCGAGAAAGTCAGGATCGACTTGGCCGCGTCGCCGCTGAACATATTGCCGATGCTGACGCCGCCGCGCAGCAGCCCATTGCCGTCGGATAGCAGCGGCTCGACCTCCGCCGCCGCCGCGCCGCCGGCCAACAGTCGCCCGGTTTTCTTATCCAGCCAGCGAAAGGCGGGGATATTGGTGTTGTTGCCCTGCAGGATGCCCGCCTGGCAGGCCGGCGTGGTCGGCGGAACTCCGACTTCGACGCGCGACAGGCGATAGTCTTCTTCAACCATCATTCCTTGGAGGGTAGGCATAAGCCCATCGGCAATCGCTTGCCTCATGCGCTGGTAGCTCAACCCATCCACTTCCATCAAGACCAGGCCGCGGCCTTCAGCAGGAGAAACCGTTCCAGCCTGCCTCGCAGCCTGGCGGCGGACCATGTTATCATAAAAAGAATCATCATCGTCGATGTCCAGGAGCGTAATGATGATGGTATTAATCAAGGACAAGATGATGCTGCCTACAAAAGCTGCGAAATAACTGCTGACTTCAAAGCCGGGCACCAAGCGCGCCGTTAACAGTAAAACCAGGCCATTAATGAAAAAACCGGCGACGAAGGTCGCGATCCAACCCAGAGGCAGCGTCAGCAGGAGCAAGACCGGCCTGATCAGGAAATTGACGATACTCAAGACCAAGGCTGCTGAGGTAGCGATGACGAATGTAGACGCCTGCGCGGATGGCGTGAAATTTACCCCAGGCAATATCCAGGCAGTGACAAGCAAGGCGATTGTGTCGACAAACCACAAGACGAGCAGACGGAGGATAGAACGGGTCACTCTCGATAAGGTATGCATCGGTCATCAAATCCTTTTCGGGTGGAATAACATAACTATATCATTAATCAATCCTTAAGCAAACCGCTGATTGTCGGGTTTTTCCCTGTCTTTTAGGAGAGTTGAAGGTTCAATTTCCGCTCGAACCCCAAATCGCCTGCTCAGCAGGGATAGCCTGCTGCCAGTGTTGATCAAACATTTTTTGGTATGTTTCGATTGCCTGTGGGTCGGTCGTTGCCGCGCCGAATTCAAGCAAACCGCCAGGAGAAAATGAACTGTAATGAAAGTTTTGGCTGCCAATCATGAGCAATTGCCGGTCAATCAGCGCCGACTTCGCATGCAGCCTGCCATTAAAAAAGCGCACCTCTACCCGGTCGCTGATGCCGCGTCGTTCCAGTTCATCTTGCAGGATCTGGATTCCAACCCGGTTCTCCAACCCGTTTGAATTGGCGTTCTCAACAATAATCCGAATGTGCGTCCCATTTTGTTCAGCCGCATCGACCAAAGCTACCATATAAGGCAGCGCATTTGTAAAATCGCATACGCCAGGCATGACCAGGTTGACCATGCAAATCAGCTCCGCCGAGAAATTGACATGCATAGCATCGATGCTCGATTGAGCGGATTTTATCGCCGCGACATAAGCCTGATCGGCTTCTTTGTAATCTGCTGTGCGGAAGATGGCAAAGGCTGCCTGGTCGCTTTCTGCCAGGTAATAACGCAGCACTTCAGGGGCGTGCGAAACGCTTGCCTTTTCCCAGGTACAATGATCTTGGATATCTTCAGCAGACAGGTCCGTACAGGCTAGCTGGTTGGCGCCATCCCACATATCATCGAAGACCATCATCCCGGTTTGAGCGACCGGACCGGTAAGGACCAGACCCAGGTCGGCCAGGTCATCGCCTTTCTTGGATGGATCGTCCTTAGGCAGGTGATACCAGGAGATATTAAAGCCGGCGGAAAGCAGGGTCCTGCCATCGATGACCATGAATTTGGTGTGGCTATGCGGGAAACTGCCGGCATAATTCGCAATCTCTAGTTTCCAGCCGATCGCTGGGTCTTCAAAGGTCTCCACGCCTGCCTGGGTCAGGTCATGCACCAATCCCCAGATCTGATCGCCATATTCCAGTGTGGCCAGGTTGGGGTAGTTGCCTAACAGGATGCGCACTGTTATACCGCGCGGGAAAGCCTCTGGATTGGCCTTTAATTTTTTGTACAGGTTGGCCACAGCTTCGGATATGCGGAAACCTGGGCTGAGCTCGTCTATATCCGGGTCCCACTGCATATTCGAAAATAGTACTTCGTGTTGTACTTCCCTGAGCATCACCGCGGTCTGGTCGAAACCGTTATCCTGGTTGGCCGGGAGGGTTTCAATTTCCGCCTCAGGGCGCGGCATATAGATCAGGCCATCGAAGCGATTGGCGCAGAACGGCGATTGGTAATCCTGTGGGTGAAAGGCGCCGCTTTCGATCACATCCAACATGGCCCGGGCGGCAGGCGCCAGCCCTGAGGAGTCGCATTCGTAGGTCGGCTGCATGGTATAGGCGATCCCCGGGGCGCTGTTCTGCATCCCGCTCCAGGAAAGGTGCAGCTCACCGCCCGGCCCACGCGCGGCGCTTAACCCGCGCATCGAATCCGTCAATGCGACGATGGCCGGCTGCGACCAGCCTGTTTCCAGCTTGATCATCTCGGCCAGGGAGGGGAAGCTCTGGGCAACGCCAAAATTATTGCTCAACTGCCCAGCAGCGTAGATCAGATGCATGCGTCTAAGCGAATCTTGGACCAGCGCAGGCCGTTCGCTGCAGCCGCCAACATCCAAACGCTCGATCGCTGCGCCTTCGGGCAGAACCTCCAATTTCCCATCCGCGCGGCACCATGCGAGGTGGGCGCGGCCATCCATATCATTGGTAATGTTTGCCGCCGAGCCCTGCCCAACCGTTTCCAGGGCGCTCCAGCCCCCATTCTCAAAAGACGCCCAGGCAACCGGGCCGTCTGGTGAGGCGGGCGGCGCGGCAGCAACCAAAGTAATGCGCTCGGTCTGGGAGGCGGCCAGTCGCGGCTGCGGGTTTACCAGCCCATCCTGGGTCAGACACCCTGAGCCGCCGCTGCCCGGCGCTTGCGCAGCCTGCCAGGTCGTAAAAGCCATGCCATCCTGACCCGCAGACCAGGCGGCTATCACAGTTCCTGTAGGGGTAACGGCGATCGCCGGCCAATCGTTCTGCAGTGTGCCGGATTTTGCGCCACAGGATTCTATGGGCGTGGAGAACTCAATGGAAGCAGAACAAGTAGCCTCCTGGCAGCGGCTGAACATAATTTTCCCGCCCTCAGCCCAAATAATATTGGCTGCCCCATCTGGGCCAATCGCGACTTGAGGATGGTTTGATCCAACCTGTGGACTATGCGAAACGTTTAATGGGGTAGACCATGTCGCCGTTTCCCCGCCCCCTTGATGGGCAGTATAAAAGATCTCCCCAGTTTGATCCCCACCTTCGGACCATACCAATACAGGACCGGCAGAGTCTGCTGCCAGGCCTGGGGTCGTGTCGCCGGGATTCGCTTGAAGGGAAGCAACCGTTTCAGCATTCCGCCAATGGATACCTTCGGTGAGCGAATCCAGGCTGGTGCTGGTGGAACCTGGGTAAATCGTGATAAAGCTCGCAATTTGATTGGTAAAAGACATCACCATCAGAAGGATCAGGGCGCCGGCAGAAACGGTGACAATATCCTGCCACCGCCGCGGCGCGACAGCCTTCTCGCCCAACACCTGGCGCTTCCGCGCCAGCCAATCATAAGCCAGGCCTAACATTCCGCCTGCAAATGCATTGATCAGTATCCCGGCGACAACCAAAAACAGCGCGCCATCCAGGATTTTGGAGGAGCTGGCGGCAAGCCACTCCGGGCGCCAGATGAGCAGCCCGATAAGCGCCCCACCGATCAGACTGCCTAAGAGGTTTGCGCCCCAGGGCAGCCACACATAGCGCAACCGTACCGTGAGCAGGGCCAAAATTAAGCCGTTAAGCAGGCCGAACACCCCCCCAATCAAGGCGAACAGGACAACAAACGAGGCCGGATCGGTCTGCGCGCCAACGTTATACATACTCACCAGGCTGATGAACAGTAAAGTCGGGATGACCAGGATTCCATAGGAGATGCCGCCCGCAAATGCTCCACCCGCCAGGTAACGCCTTTGGCTGGCTTGAGGGTCAATTCGATGGAGAAAATAACCCCGCACCAGGCCGCCAATCGCGCCTCCCAGCCCAATGCCGACAAAAACAAGTATGACCCCGGTTAATAAGCGTACCAGAGGCTGTTCTTCCGGAACCAACCTGATCAAGAAGCTCAGCAAACCGCTGGCAAAAATCAAAAAAACCGCCAGGTTGCTAACGATGCCTGCCAGAATAAAGCCGCCCAAACCTGTTAGAAAACTTCGCCGATCTGAGTTCATCGCTCAATCCTTGTCTTGATGGACAGTCGAGTTATACAGATTAATTTTTTAATTATATCAAGCCGGGTCGAAGATGTCATAATAATCTTCCGATTGCTAAAATCGTCCTGAGCTGGCCGATAAGGTATTGCAAGCCTTTGACGGGTGGGGATATAATTATTCTAGATCTCGGACTCCTGACAAGACGCTTGTAGGAGTTTTATTTTGTTTTGTGGAGGCGCCCCATGCCATATGTCAGCCAATTAATCGGAAAACCCGTTACTGATCCTGACGGAGATCCCGTAGGGTCCCTCAAAGATATCCTGGCCGCCGAGCAAGGGCCGATCCATCACCCGAATGTGGTTGCCATCCAGATCAAGACGCGCGGCGACGATCTATTTGTCCCCATCCGCAACATCACAGTGCTTTTTGGACCGGCGGTGGTGCTTAATCAGGCCCGCGAAGACATCAGCCCCTATCTCCCTGCGGAAGAAGACCTTTACCTGGTCGCCGAAGTCTTAGATAAGCAAATCATTGATACAGATGGCTTTCGCGTCGTGCGCGTCAACGATTTGCAATTGACGCGCGCCGAAGGAAATTTCTACGTGGCGAATGTCGATATCAGCAGCGCCGGGCTGCTGAGACGGCTAGGGCTGTCAACCGTGGCAAAACGCCTGACCCGCCGCCGCCGATCTGCCGCTACAGGCGGGGTAATCTCCTGGGATGATGTCGAGCTGATCTCCAGCGATGAACCGATGCGGCTCAAGGTGCCCGGCGATCGGATGTCGGAGCTACACCCGGCTGACCTGGCCGAGATTTTGAGCGATCTCTCCCGGCAGGATGGCAGCAAACTCCTCGAAAGCCTGGACAACGAAGCCCTTGCGGATGCACTGGAAGAGGTCGAACCTGAATTCCAGGCCAGCCTGGTGGAACAGTTCCCGGATGAGCGGCTTGCGGACGTCTTGGAAGAGATGGAGGCAGACGAGGCGGCTGACCTGTTGGCTGAACTTCCTGAAGAACGCAGCCAGGAATTATTGAAATTGATGGATAACGAGGACGCCGAAGATATCAAGAAACTCCTCGAATATCCGGAAGACTCGGCCGGCGGCCTGATGAATACCAGCTACTTCGCAGTTACGCCAGAACTCACCACTGAACAGGTGCTGATGATGCTACGTACGACTGCGGAAGAATTCGAAACGGTGTATTATATTTACGTCATTGACGGCGGCAACCACCTGGTCGGCGTATTTTCCTTGCGCGAGCTGGTGATCTCCCAACCGGACACCCCGGTGAGCAAGTTCATGGCCCCCCGCCTGGTGACCGTCGATTTACAAGACAGCCAGGAAGACTGCGCCCAGGTGATTGCAAAATATAACCTGATCGCCGTGCCGGTGGTGGATGAGCATAACCGATTGTATGGGATTGTGACCGCCGACGACGCATTAGACAAAATCCTCCCCACTGCCTGGAAGAAACGCTTGCCGCGTTTTTATCGTTAACCGGAGGTCGCGATGAGTTTTGCAAAACGGATCAGACCGTACTGGCTGCGGATCGGACTGCTGTTCTCGGTGATCGGTCCTGGCATTATCACTGCTAATGTCGATAATGACGCCGGTGGAATATCCACCTATTCGGTCGCCGGGGCGCATTACGGCTACGGTTTATTGTGGATGATGCCGTTGGTGGCGGTAGCCCTGATCATCGTCCAGGAGATGAGCGCCCGCCTGGGGGTATTCACAGGCAAGGGGCTGGCCGATTTGATCCGTGAAAGCATGGGTGTACGCGCGACGGCTATCATCCTGAGCTTATTAGTATTTGTCAACCTGGCGAACACCGTCAGTGAGTTCGCCGGTGTGGCCGCCAGCCTGGAAATCTTCGGGGTCAGCAAATACATCTCCGTGCCGATTGTCGCGATCCTGGTTTGGCTCTTAATCACGCGCGGCAATTATGAATCGATTGAGAAGGTGTTCCTGGCGGCCAGCGCAATTTTCCTGGCCTACGTGGTCTCAGGTGTGCTGGCGCGCCCGGATTGGGGCGAAGTTGGCCAGTCCTTGGTCACGCCCAGTTTCCAATGGAACGCCGGATATATCACCATTTTCGTGACGATTATCGGCACCACGATCGCCCCATGGATGCAGTTCTACCAACAATCGTCGATCGTCGATAAAGGGATTAAGCCGGCCTATTACAAGCTGGAGCGAATCGACGTCGTGGTCGGCTCGTTGTTTGCAGTATTCGTAGCTGCATTTATCATGATCGCCTGTGCAGCGACCTTATATAAAAATGGGATCGATATCAACTCGGCCGAGGATGCTGCGGTTGCACTGGCGCCATTGGCAGGTAAATATGCATCCATCCTGTTTGCTGTGGGATTGTTGAATGCCTCCGTATTCGCAGCGGCCATCTTGCCGCTCTCGACCGCTTACACCGTCTCAGAGGCTTTCGGATGGGAATCGAGCCTGAGCCGGAATTTCCGCGAAGCGCCGATCTTCTTTACAATTTTCACCTCGTTCATTGTTCTGGGCGCTCTGATTGTCCTGCTCCCGTTGCAATCCTTGATTAAGGCGATGATCTTCAGCCAGACCTTGAACGGCGTTTTACTGCCGGTCATCCTGGTGGTCATGCTGCTCCTGATCAACAACAAACGCATCATGGGAACGCAAGTAAACGGCCGTATATTTAACCTGCTAGCCTGGATTACCGTGATTATCCTGATCGTCCTGGCGGTGGTCCTCGTGGCAACCACGTTTTTCCCAGGATTATTGAGCTAGGTTAAAGGAGGTCTTATGCCGCTCAACCAACTGCCGCGCAAGATCGCCATAGTCGGCGCGGGGATGTCAAAGTTCGGCGCTTTCCCCGGCAAAAACAGCCGTGATTTGTTTGTCGAGGCCTTCAAAGATCTAGCTCACAGCGTCGATAAAGGGCTTGACCCGACTGAAATCGACGCCCTGTACCTGGGCAACTTTTCCAGCGACTTGTTTGAGCGCCAGGCGCACAACGCGCCGTTGGTCGCCGATGCGCTTGGGTTAACGCCCATCCCTGCCACGCGCGTAGAAAACGCCTGCGCCAGCGGCGCGACTGCCCTGCGGCAAGGCGTCATGGCGATCGCCTCGGGCCTGGCCGATATTGTGTTGGTCGGCGGCGTCGAAAAAATGACCGGTCTCCCAACCGCGAGTGTGACTGATGCGCTGACCACTGCTGCGGACGGGGCCTTTGAAATCTCGGCCGGGTTCACATTTCCGGGTTTTTACGCCGCGATTGCCACGGCATATATGGCGCGCTATGGGATGAAGCCCGAGCACCTGATGAATGTAGCGATCAAAAATCATGAAAACGGCGCCCTCAATCCTAATGCTCAGTTCGGCGTCACCATTCAAAAGTGGATGGAAGGCCGGGTTAGCGCAGCATTGAAAAAGGGCAAGCCGGCCCCGACCTGGAGCAGCGTCTGGGATTTTCTCCACGATGACGCCGCCAACCCGATGGTGGCTTATCCGCTGCGCTTATTCGATTGCTCGCCGATCACAGATGGCGCCTCGGCTGTGCTGTTGGTGGCTGAAGAACGGGCGCGTGATTTCACAGATCACCCGGTCTGGATCCGGGGCTCGGCCCAGGCTTCCGACACTGCCCTGCATGACCGCGCCGAGCTGACAACGCTGCCGGCCGCCAAACGGGCCTCGGCTCAGTCGTATGCGATGGCCGGCGTGACAGCCCAGGACATCCGCCTTGCGGAAGTGCATGACTGTTTCACAATTGCCGAAATCGTCGCCAGTGAAGATATCGGTTTCTTTGCCGCTGGCGAAGGCTTTAAAGCAGCCGAGGATGGCGTGACGGCCCGCGACGGGGCGCGGCCGGTCAATACCAGCGGCGGCTTGAAGTCTAAAGGGCATCCGGTAGGCGCATCGGGCGTTGCCCAGGTTTTTGAGGTCTGGAAGCAGATGCGCGGCCTGGCAGGTGAACGCCAGGTAGCAGGCGATATCCCGCTTACCCTGACCCATAATGTTGGAGCGACCGGGTCTACCTGTGTTGTGCACATCTTTGAACGCGAAGCCTGATGGAGGTACATATGACTGACACGTCCCCCACCCGCCCATTTACCGCTGCGGCATTCGACCTGTACCTGGCGGAACATAAATTGATGGCCTCGCATTGCACTGCCTGTGGCGCGACGCACCTGCCGCCGCGCGCCATCTGCCCAAGCTGTCACAGCGAGCAAATTGAATGGATCGAGACCAGCGGTAAAGGCACACTGGCCGGGTTCACCGTCATCTATGTTGCGCCGACATTCATGGTCGAGCAAGGCTATGGACGCGAGAAACCCTACGTCAGCGGGATTATCGAGCTCGAGGAAGGCCTGAAAATCAGCGCTTATATCACCGGAGTAGATGCTGCCAGACCCGAAACCGTTCGGATTGGGGCGCGGCTGCAAGTCGATTTTATCGAGCTTGGCGCGGGTGATCAGAAGCGGACCTGCCTGGCGTTCAAGGCAATCTAAACAGCCCACGATCCACCGGCAAGAAATTACCGCTACAATTTTCAGATACCTGGAGAAATATCATGCGCATGAGAGATAAAGTTGTCCTGATCACAGGCGGCGCGGCCGGGATCGGAAAGGCTACGGCGCTCCGTTTTGCCGAAGAAGGCGCCATCGTGGTCATTTGCGATTTGAATGAGACCGCCGGCGTAGAAACTGCCCGGCTGCTTGGCCCGCAAGCCGCGTATTTCAAGGTAGACGTTGCCAATCGCGCCGCGGTGCAGGGCTGGGTGGATGCGGTGGTCGCTCGCTATGGCCGAATTGACGTCATGGTGAATAATGCCGGCGTCTTACGAGACGGCCTGTTAATCAAGATTAAAGAAGGCCAGCTCATCGGGCAGATGTCCGAGGCAGATTTCGACCTGGTCGTCTCAGTGAACTTAAAAGGCGTCTTCAATTGCACGCAGGCGGCGGCTCCGGTGATGGCAAAACAAGGGGGCGGCGTGATCCTTAACGCCACATCGATCGTCGGGCTGGATGGCAACTTTGGGCAGACGAATTACGTAGCCTCGAAATCGGGCGTGATTGGTATGACCAAGGTTTGGTCGCGTGAGTTAGGCAAGTTTGGCATCCGCGTCAACGCCGTCGCGCCTGGCTTCACGGTTACCGAGATGGTCGCCGCCATGCCTGAAAAAGTCCTGGAAGGGATGAAGGCGCGCACCCCGCTCGGACGGTTAGGCGAACCGCGCGATATTGCTAATGCTTACCTGTTCCTGGCATCTGACGAGGCGGCGTTTATTACCGGTGAGACGCTGCGGGTAGATGGCGGGATCGTGGTCGGCACGTAAATTTACGGCGGATATTATCCGCCAACACTGACGCCGATCAAGCGCCCGATCAAAAAGGTGATCGCTGCAGCAACCAGGCCAAACAGCATCTGCCGGACGCCAGATGACAAGATCGAGCGCCCTGTAAAAAGCGTGATCGCGGCGCCGATCAGGAACAAGCCGATTGCGCTAAACACCGCGCTGACGATGACGGCTGTCGTACCGCTCAAAAACAAATACGGCGCTACGGGAATGATGGCGCCTAAGGCGAAAAGTAAAAATGACGTGATGGCCGCTTCCCAGGCTGACCCGCCCAATTCTTCGGGGTTAATTCCGAGCTCATCGCGGGCTAAAGTTTGCAGCGCGGTGTCTTTGTTTTCCATGATCTGGTTGGCAAGTTTGCGGGCGGAGCCTTCGTCAAGCCCGCGCGCCTGGTAGATCAAGGCCAACTCTTCCGCTTCTTCTTCAGGAGAAGCCAGGATCTCAGCCTGTTCGGTTCGAATTTGTTTTTCATAGAGTTCGCGGCTGCTCTGCACAGAAATCCACTCGCCGAGCGCCATCGAGATCGCCCCGGCCAGCAACCCGGCGATGCCGGTCAGTAAGATGGTGCTGTTGGCGACGGCTGCCCCAGCCACGCCCATCACCAGGCTGAAGTTGGAAACCAGTCCGTCGTTGGCGCCGAGCACTGCCGCACGCAGCGCATTCCCACCAGCAGACCGGTGACGGCCCTCCAATTGGGCCAAAGCGCCGCCCTCCATCCCACCCCGCGCAGTTTGACTGATGGTTTGCAGCAGCCGGGCATGCGATTGCTCCTGAGCAGCCATCGCCGCATCCGCGGCATTTCCCACGTAGCCGCCGGTAGCCTTATTCTCCAATGCCGAAAGGGTCGGCATGATCGACGCGGGGCCCATCCGCCGTGCAAGCCAGGCCAGGATGCGCGTACGGCCGCTGGGTTTGAAGGCTGGGACGGTTGCGCCTGCTTCTTCAAGCTTTCTTGCCCAGGTATCGGCATGCGTCTGTTCTGTAGCTGATAAACGGCGATAAACCTCGGCGATTTTGGGCTCCTTTTCGATCTCAGCCAGAGCCTGGTATAAAAATGCGCTGTTGCGTTCATCGATCAGACTATCAAGATAGAATTGGGTCTCTGGGGTTTGGGCCATTATTACCTCCAAAAAATTGTCATTTAATCCATTATCGCACTATTCCACCTGAACGGGTGTCATGCGTTTGAGGTTACATTTGGCTTATACCGTTTTTCGGTAGTAAAATCATTCTAGGATCTCCCTGGGAGGCTGCTATGGAACTTGGATTCTTGTTTTACCCACCTGCTCATCCACAGGCGCTTGGACACCCGCAACTGGATGCAATATTGTATTTAATCCCCACGCATGAGCATTTTGACCCACACCAAATCACGCTTCCGATTGAGACAGAAGATAAAGGCGTCCAGAACCTGACGTTTTACCATCCGGCTGATGATGGGGTTTACCGGGTGGGCCTTGGACGGGTCGTGCTCGAAAACCTGGAGCACAAAGAAGTAGAGGCTTTTACTTTCGGGGGACAGCTCGAAATCACCGCCTATACCGACCACACGCTGTGCCGCCTCAAATCGCCGGCCCCAATTTTCGACCTGGGCCTTTTTGCCGAAGATGAGCTTGAACTGGTCTACGAATATGAAGCGGAAGCGGCGCGGCTGCGGGCGAGCTGGCGCCGGGAGGATCTCGATTTCGATCAACGCCTGGCGCAAATTGATCCACGCACATTGTTCCTGGCGCTGACCGCCGCTGTAGAGCAACGCCTGCGAACAATGCCGGTCGCCTCGCGGACAGAGAAATACTGGCAATTCCGGCACAGCCTGCACACCGCTTTGAGCTTCGTCGAACCCGATGGCAATTTCCCGGCCGAAATGATCACGGTCGAGAGTCTCTTCTCTAATTGAGTCACTTCGAGGTCCGGGCCGAAGGATACTGCCAACCGTTCTTTGCGCAAAATAGGGAATGACTTATGCGATTAGGTTTAATGATCGGCTATTCTGGCTCGAAAGTCACGCTCCCGATGGACTTAATCCTGGAGGCCGAGCGGCTGGGCTATTACGCCGTCTGGACGGCGGAAGCCTGGGGCTCGGATGCCGTCACGCCCCTGGCCTGGATCGGCGCGCAGACCCATAAGATCCATCTGGGCACAGCCATCATGCAAATCCCGGCGCGCACCCCGGCTAACACCGCGATGACCGCCATGACTTTAAACCAGCTTTCCGGTGGACGGTTCCTATTAGGCCTGGGCGTCTCCGGGCCGCAGGTTGTCGAAGGCTGGCACGGGCAAGCCTATGGCAAGCCATTGGAAAAGACGCGCGAATACGTGGAGATCGTGCGCACGATCTTCAAACGCGAGCATCCCCTGCTACACGACGGCAAATATTACCAGATTCCGTACGCCGGGCCCGACCAGACCGGCCTGGGTAAGCCGCTAAAAACCATCCTGCAGCGCAGCCCGGAGATCCCAATCTATCTGGCGGCCATCGGGCCGAAGAACGTCGAAATGAGCGCTGAGATCGCCGATGGCTGGCTGCCAATCTTCTTCTCGCCGCGCCATTACGAGGCGACATTTCGCGCCGCTGTCGAGGCTGGTTTTGCCAAAGCTGGAGACGGAAAAGGCTACGACTATTTCGACATTGCGCCGTCGGTGGGCTTGATGGTCGGCGACGATGTAGAAGCTTGCCGAAACGCAATCAAACCGCTGCTGGCGCTGTATATCGGCGGGATGGGGGCAAAAGGGAAAAACTTTTACTATGATCTGGCCTGTCGCTACGGTTATGAAAGCGCGGCGAGCCAAATCCAGGACCACTACCTGGCCGGGAATAGGATCGAAGCGGTGGTTGCAGTGCCCGATGAACTGGTTGACGATGTGGCGCTGTGCGGGCCAAAGGAACGCATCCGAGAGCGGTTGGAGCTATGGAAGCGTTGCCCGATCACGACAATGAACATGATGGTTTATGATCTGCCCAGTCTGAGGACCATCGCAGAGTTGATCCTGTAACTTCTTCGTGCTTTACTAGATATGTGGCCTGTCAGGCCTGTCCGCAGCGAGAAAATACGATTAATATACAAACGTAGTCGGCGACTTCGCCGCCTGCTACGTGGATACATAACAACAGCGAAGCGACGGTACGCTCTCATTTCAGGTATATATTACGCAGGCATAGTGCTTCCAACCGAGCTCAAGGCGACCGTATCGCCATCGAGTGCGGATATCCTAACCCGACTTCTAAAACAAATGTGCTATAATACCCATTTACCGGTTCCCTGATAAACAATCACCACCTTCGAGACCCAAACAACCTATGTCCCAAAATGTCATTCGCGTCGTTGGGGCGCGTGAACACAATCTAAAAAATATCACGGTCGAAATCCCGCGTGACAAATTCGTCGTCATCACCGGGCTTTCCGGCTCGGGAAAGTCCTCCCTGGCATTCGACACGATCTTCGCTGAGGGCCAGCGACGCTACGTCGAGTCGCTCTCAGCCTATGCGCGCCAGTTCCTGGGGCAAATGGACAAACCCGATGTAGACTATATTGAAGGCTTATCACCGGCGGTTTCGATCGACCAAAAAGGCGCTTCGCACAACCCGCGCTCGACCGTTGGCACGGTCACCGAGATTTACGACTACCTGCGCCTTTTGTTCGCCCGCGCCGGCATCCCACACTGCCCACAATGCGGCCGTGAGGTCGCCAAACAATCCGCCCAGGAGATTGTCGAAACGCTGGAAAGCCTGCCAGATGGCGCGCGCCTGCTGATCCTGGCGCCGTTGGTTCGTGGGCGTAAAGGTACGCACCAA
This sequence comes from Anaerolineales bacterium, assembly GCA_041912175.1. GTDB lineage: Bacteria > Chloroflexota > Anaerolineae > Anaerolineales > UBA4823 > CAZAGA01. Next base: position 26,907 of record JAYRNN010000181.1, read on the forward strand.
TCTGTATTGGATGAGATTCGCAAGGCCGGCTTCGTGCGCGCCCGTGTGGACGGCGTGGTTTACGAGTTGGATGAAGACGTCCAGATGGACCGCTATAAAATCCACACGATCGAAGCCGTAGTCGACCGCCAGGTGATCCACCAAGTCGACGACCCAGCAGAACACCAAGCCTTCCTCTCGCGCCTGACCGATTCGGTGGAAACCGCCCTCAAATTCGGCGAGGGTTACCTGAACGTTCACTGGCTAAATCCACCCCAGGTAATCTCCCAGGAAGCTCGCCAGGCCGAGGAAGAACAAGATGAGTACTTGTCTACCGATGGGATTGAAAGCAAAGCTGAACCCGCAAGGCCGATACCAGACACCAGAACGGCAACGAGCGAGGGCAAAGACCTGCACTTCTCCGAGTTTCTGGCCTGTCCCGAGCATGGCTCCGTCCTGCCTGAGATTGAGCCGCGCACGTTTTCCTTCAACACCCCGCACGGCGCCTGTCCCGAGTGCCAGGGGCTGGGCGGCAAGCTGGAAATCGATCCTGATTTGCTGATCCCCGACCCAAATCTACCCTTGAACGGAGGCGCGATCATCGTCACCGAATGGAGCGGTCCGCGCGAAGAAGGCGGTTATTACTGGCAGACCCTGGAAGCCACCGCTCGCCATTATCACATCGACCTGAACGCGCCGGTCCGTGAGCTGTCGCCCGAAAAGCTGGATATCATCTTATACGGCACACACGGCCAAGAAGTTACCATCCATTACCAAAACAAAGATGGCCGCCAGGCGACATTCCGCACACCCTTCGAAGGTGTGATCGGCAACCTGCAGCGCCGCTACAACGAAACTAACTCGGATTATATGCGCGAGAAAATTTCTGAAGTGATGAGCGAGCGTGTCTGCCCGGTCTGCAATGGCGCCCGCCTGCGCAAGGAAGCTATGGCGGTGACCATCAGCGGCGCCAACATCGTAGAAGTCACCTATTGGCCGGTGCTTCATACCCTGGAATGGTCCAGGCAGCTTGCCGGTCCGGCAACACCCCTCACTCCTCGCCAACAGGCCATCGCCGAACGGATACTCAAAGAGATCCAGGCTCGCCTGGGTTTCCTGGTCGACGTCGGGCTGGATTACCTGACCCTGCAGCGCTCGGCTGCTTCCCTCTCCGGCGGCGAGGCGCAGCGCATCCGGCTGGCCACCCAAATAGGCTCACGCTTAATGGGCGTGTTGTATGTGCTGGATGAACCCTCGATTGGCCTGCACCCGCGCGATAACACTCGCCTGCTGCGCACGCTGAAAGGTTTGCGCGACCTGGGTAATACGGTCTTGGTCGTTGAGCACGACAGTGAGACGATTTTGGAAGCCGACTGGGTGCTCGACCTGGGGCCGCTGGCTGGCGAGCACGGTGGGCGAGTGGTCGCCGAAGGCACCGTGGCGGACATCTTGCGAAGCCCGGAATCGCTGACCGGAGCATATCTCTCTGGCCGGTTGCAGGTCGATATTCCACGCCAACGCCGTACCGGCAACGGACGGGCGTTGACGGTAGTCGGCGCGCGCGAGCATAACTTGAAGAATATCGACGTACGTATCCCGCTGGGCAAGTTGGTATGCATCACCGGGGTCTCGGGCTCTGGTAAATCTACCCTGATGGTGGAAATCCTGTACAAAGCCCTGGCGCGCGAGCTGAACCGGGCGCATACCCAGCCCGGTGAGTTCGAACGTATCGACGGTCTGGAATACCTGGACAAAATTATCAACATCGATCAGTCGCCGATCGGGCGCACGCCGCGCTCGAATCCAGGCACTTACACCGGCTTGTTCGACCAGATCCGCAGCCTGTATGCGGAGCTGCCCGAGAGCAAGATCCGCGGCTACAAGCCCGGCCGTTTCTCGTTCAACGTGCACGGCGGGCGCTGCGAAGCCTGCCAGGGCCAGGGCCAACTGCGCATCGAGATGCAGTTCCTGCCCGACGTATACGTACCGTGCGACGTTTGCCATGGGGCGCGCTTCAACCGAGAAACGCTGCAGGTGCGTTTCAAAGACTTGAACATCGCCGAGGTGCTCGACCTGACCGTCGATCATGGCCTGGAACTGTTTGGCGCCTTCCCGTCCATGGTCAGCAAGCTCAAGACGCTCCAGGAGGTCGGCCTGGGCTATATCCGCATTGGCCAACCTGCGCCGACGTTATCCGGCGGCGAGGCGCAGCGTGTCAAGCTGGCGCGTGAGCTCTCGAAACGCGCTACGGGTCGGACGATCTATGTGCTGGATGAGCCTTCCGTCGGTCTACACGCGGCCGACGTGCACAAGCTGATCGAAGTCCTGCAGCGCCTGGTAGATGCCGGAAACAGCGTGATCATTATCGAACACAACCTGGATATTATCAAAGTAGCCGACTATTTGATCGATTTAGGCCCGGAAGGTGGAGACAGGGGTGGCAGCCTGATCGCCGCGGGCACACCCGAGGAAATCTGCGCCAACGATGCTTCGTATACCGGCCAGTTCTTAAGGCCGTACGTTTGCGAAGGTTAGCGGATAAGGCGGCTAGCGAATACACAACCGAGATACCGGTCTTCATGGGGCAGGATATAGGGCCGGCGCGACGGTAGATAACCCTTTCGATGGGTCTTGTGCATCATCCAGGATGGCTGACGCCGCTGTAATCCGCCCAACCCGGCTGTCCCCAGGCTTCTGCCACCGCTTGATCTTTTTCCAGTGGGTGGGCCGCCAGACTGATGTCCTGCAAATGCTCCAACCCGCCCAAGATGGACACCAGAAATTTCAATACTTTGGTCTGGGGCTTGTGGTGGTAGCGCTTTTGCTTTAGCTGGAGCGCCTCGAAACGCTCTGGCAGTCCAAGATGTTCGCCAAACCAGCCCCAGGCTACCAGAAAAGCACGCCTGAGTGTGTTGAGTCTTGTTTTCGCCGTCGCTCATGACCATTCCTTGTTTGACCTAGAATGGCCTTGAGCATACAGGAAGGGAATTCAGTTAGTAAGGTTCGATAAATCTTGTTCTTTTAGGCCAGTTTTCGTGATTCGGCCTCCGATTGCACAAATCACCTTTGCCGCAAGCTGACTTAAAAGCAGCGGCATACTCCTGGGGTATGCCGCGCAGTGTTTTTTCTTTGCCAGCCTGCTGTTGGTGGGGTATCCAGTATGTCTGATGCGCCAGTAGAAAGCGCGAGGCCGCCTACCAGTGGTGACCGTGCAGGCGAGTCGGAAGATCTGATCGCACGGCGGGCTATTCCATGCGGTATTCGCCCGGGATGATGATCACACGGATGCCGTCGACCTGATCGGGAAAAGTCGTTCGATCTTCCTGCCGGGCATCCATCCAACGCTGGCGGACATGGATGCGCAGTGCAATATTCTCGGCGATCAACTCCTTGCCTGGCTCATAACCCACGTCGATCATCGTTACATCTGGGTCATTCATGACCTGCGCGATGAGTTTTTCAAGGGCGCGTGTTAATTCATCCATCGTTTATTTCACCTGTCTCAAGCATGGCACATAGGTCATTGCATCTCGATCCAGTGCATCGACGGGGACTACCGCACCGGGATTATCGAAGCGATAACGCGTGCGTGTCTCCCGGCCGATTACCGTTACCCCGGTCTTGCCGGTGTATTGGAAATAAACCGGTCCGGCCGGTTGTGCAGGCTTTTGCCCAAGGTTGACTAATTCTCGCTTACTTCCGCAGCATCCCATTTTAATCCTATTGATCCTCCGCGAACAAAACTGGCCCCATGGCGGGTTTGTGATCGGTGGCCCGCTCGAGCAGGATCGCGCCTGCCGACAGCGCCGGCCATAATAAGATGCGTTCGCCCGCCTTCCTGCCGAGCAGAACAGCCAGGGGAGCCGATACCCATAAGCTCAAGCATAAAAAACAATCCAAGAGCTGCCCCCAGAAACCATTTCCTACCCGGCGACGCAGCGTAACGAATAAATCTCCTGGACCATCTTCGGCGTTGAGCAGATGCGTGATTCGCCAGACGAACAAAATCCCAAGCAACAAACGATAGATGGCCATCGATGGTTCATACCTTCTTCGATATCCAGGTCAGGCTGTGAAGTTTTGGAACTGGAAATCGTCCATCAACTGGCCTTCGGGAGGTAGTCGAATCCCACAGTGATACTGGTATTCACCTGCTGCTGGCACAACAATTTCGAGCTGCTGCTTGTATTCGTATTTAAAGGGTTCAAGCTGCCCATCTTTCATCCCCGCGAGCGCAGGGGTGCCCTGGCTATAATCAATGGAGTAGATGGCCAGGCGATAGGGCAGGCTGTAAGAGGTCAAAATCCTTGCGTCTGCCCCGGAGAGCGTAAAGTTTATTTCAGCCCTGAGCATTTTACCCGCAGATCCGTTGCCTACCTCAACAGGTGCAAACTGCACGCTCTTGATTTTGACCTGGGCATCGTACGGCTCTCCAGGGAGTTCTAAACTGGCAGCCTGGGTTTCAGTATGCGGATTCATCTCGGTTCCTTCAGCCTCCGGTACTAATCCTTCCAATTCGACTGGCCTAGCAAGCTCTATGACCCTGGGGGTATACAGCTCGATAGTGCCGGGTAAGTTAACGCGCTCTAAAATCCAATTGACCCAACGCGATGTGTCCATGCCTACAAATGTCTGCTCTTTTCCAGCATCTTTTTCATCATAAACTGTGATCGACAAAACCAGGTTTCCATCCTCGTCCTTAAAGCGATCGAAGGACACGGTGAAGACTGCGTCGTGATCGCCGGGTTCACGACAGGGCATCCCTGGTGCAAAATTTTTGCTCGGTTCAGGTTTCTGGCTCAGCGTCTCGGCCTGGCGGATCAGCTCTTCCATGTTGATGAACCAGGGATAGCGGTTCACGC
>JAYRNN010000182.1:0-40311 GCA_041912175.1 Anaerolineales bacterium
ACCGGATTGCGTATTCCGCTTATATTCCGTTTCAGCGGAATATGCTCATTCACGTATTCCGCCTGGGAGCGACCGTATTCCGTTTATATTCCGCTGATATTCCGATAAACGGAATACGAGGTAGAATCGAGTCTAAACCTCACAATGGAATTGCATCAAAACCGCTCACCTGATTGGGCGGTTTTTGTATTTTCACGAGAGAAACATATGATATCTTGAGAGACCAAGAATGATAAAGGAAACACGCTATGAACAAGAAAATAAAACTATGGCAATGTTTTGGTACACTCGTGCTCGCTCTTGGCATCATCCTGGCCAGCGCGTGTGGTCCTGCGGCGACTATCCAACCCACGCCAACGCCGAAATTAAGCCCGGTTGGCGTGGTCCAAGCCTATGAAGACGCCTACAACCGGCGTGACGTTCCAGCCATGATGGCTTTGTTCGCTGAAGATGCGGGATTTGTTGTCACAAACTGGGGCGTCGATTTTCATACGCTGCCAGAAATCCAAAAATACCATGAATTCTACTCCAGCGCGAACAGTGAAATCCACTACACCGATTGCCAGGATTCAGCCGCCACAATAAGCTGTAACCAGACATTAACCGAAGATTGCGTGCGCGCATTTGGGGTAGATCCGATTCCAGGCAAAGCGGTCTTCACCATCACGGATAACAAAATTCAAAAGCTCGCCTGGGATCCAGTTCCGGGTGGACTGGATAAATATGATCTCGCGTGGGTGAAATTTACCGAATGGTTTGGGCAGACTTATCCGGAGGAATGGGCATCGCTTACTTCGGGTGAGTGGCTGAGCATGGAAACAGGGACCACCCTGAGTAAGCGCTGTTCTGAATTTGCAGAAGCGCAGAAATAGATTGTGATATAAACAGAGAATTTGAAAGTGGATGGATTAACATGTATAAATTCTGGTTACTTCTGACTATTCTTATGTCAGAATTCTCCATTTTGAGGCCTACTGGCGGGACACCATTACTTGAGCAGCCAACAAACTTGTATCTTCCGATCGTCCAACGAGGGTTATTTGTCGATACTGAGACAATGGCGTATATACCCGCCGGCGAATTCCAAATGGGCTGCGATCCGAACCATAATGCCTATTATTCGTGCTCATCATATGAGATCCCCTTGCACGCGGTTTACCTCGATGCTTACTATATCAGCAAGTACGAAGTTACCAATGCCCAATATGCGCAGTGTGTGGCAGCCGGCGCCTGCGCTGCTCCAGCCGACAATTCTTCCTACACCCGCACTTCCTACTACGACAACCCGGTTTTTGCCAACTACCCCGTGATCTACGTCTCCTGGTATGACGCGGATGCTTATTGCAAATGGGCTGGTATGCGCCTGCCCACAGAAGCTGAGTGGGAGAAGGCGGCTCGCGGCAGTAGCGATACGCGCGCTTACCCATGGGGTGATCAGAGCTCAGACTGCAGTTTGGCTAATTCCTGGTACGACTCGACTGTAAGATATTGTGTGGGTGATACGACACATGTTGGCGGTTATCAAATCGGGATCAGTCCCTATAGCCTCTTGAATATGGCTGGCAACGTTTCAGAGTGGGTCAACGATTGGTTTGCTGCTGACTATTACGGCATCTCGCCCTATCAAAACCCACCTGGACCGGTTACTGGTGAGGGCAGGGTGGTGCGCGGAGGTGGTTGGACTTCTACTCGAGGCGCGATACGCGTAGCAAGTCGGAGTTCGAGATTGCCGCTAAATCGTGATTTAGGTGTCGGCGGTGAGTTTACCGGTTTACGCTGCGTTGATTCACCCTAGGCAAGTTTACTTAGAAAATAAAAAACTTGGATGATTCACACATTAATCGTGAATCATCCAAGTTTACAAGGATATTTAAATCCGCTTTACGAGTTTAAGGCGGCTTCAGCCCCAACATGTTCTGTTTCTTCCACCGCTCGCCTCAGCACGATCTCGTCATCCTCAAGCTCCGCCACGATTGCGTCGCCATCCTCGAAATCACCCGAGAGCAGCGAGTCGGATAGCGGGTCTTCCACCTTCTGCTGGATCACCCTGCGCAGCGGGCGGGCGCCCATTTCAGGATCATAACCCAGGTCGGCCAGCTTTTCTAAGGCCGCCGGGGTGGCTGAAAGTGCGATGGCGTGTTCTTCCAGGCGTTGGGCAACCTTGCCCAGTTCCAGTTCGACGATCTGTTTGATGTCATCCCGGCTGAGCGAGCGGAACACGATCACCGAGTCAAGCCGGTTGATAAACTCAGGACGGAACACACGCCGTAGGCTCTCGGTCAGCTTTTTGCGCATCTCATCGTAAGCCAATTTCTCTTCGAGGGCTTCCTCGCGTTTGAGTTGGAAGCCGAGTTGGGACTGACGCTTGATCATATCGGCGCCCACATTGGTAGTCATGATGATGATGGCGTTGCGGAAATCCACTTTGCGGCCGCGCGCATCCGAGAGGTGCCCTTCTTCCATAATCTGCAAGAGCATATTATGCGCTTCAGGGTGCGCCTTTTCAATCTCATCAAATACGACGATTGAATAGGGCCGCCGGCGCAGCGCTTCGGTCAGTTGGCCGGATTCCTCATAGCCAACATAGCCGGGCGGAGCGCCCACCAGGCGGCTAACCGTATGCCGCTCCATAAATTCTGACATATCGAGCTGGATCAACGCTTCTTCGCTGCCAAACATGAACTTGGCCAGGGCTTTGGTCAGCTCACTCTTGCCGACGCCCGTGGGACCCAAGAAAATAAAGGAACCGATTGGACGGCGCGGGTCTTTCAATCCGGCGCGGGCGCGACGGACTGCCTTGGAGATGGCATTGATCGCCTCCTCCTGGCCAATGATGTGCTTGCGCAGCTCTTCTTCCATCTGCAACAGGCGCTGCGATTCTTCCTGAGCGATCTGCATGACCGGCACACCGGTCCACATCGAGACCACTTCGGCAATATCCTCGGCTGTCACCACCGGGCTATTGGCCCGATCCCAACCGGTGCGCAGGCGTTCCAACTGGCGCTCCAGGGATTCCTGGCGCTCCAGGTAGTCTTGGGCGTCGTCGTTACGCCCATCTTCGAGGGCCAGGGCAGCATTTTGGCGCATTTCGCGCAGTTGCGACATGAGATCCTTGGCGGTTTTGGCCGCCGGGCTTTTGTACATCCGCACGCGCGAGGACGACTCATCGATCAAATCGATCGCCTTGTCCGGTAAGAAACGCTCCGTCACGTAGCGCGCTGAGAGGTGCGCGGCTGCATCCAGTGCGTCATCCGAGATGGTCAATCGGTGATGTTCTTCATACGCCGAGCGCACGCCGCGCAAGATATCGATCGTCTCTTCGACAGAGGGCTCTTCCACCATCACGGGTTGGAAACGGCGTTCCAGCGCAGCGTCGCTCTCGATGTGCTTGCGATACTCGTCCAGGGTGGTTGCGCCGATCACTTGCAACTCGCCGCGTGACAGAGCCGGTTTCAGAATATTGGCGGCATCTACAGATGAACCCGCCGCGCCCGCTCCGACAAGCATATGCACTTCGTCGATAAACAGGATAGCGCCAGAAGCCTTCAGTTCTTCGATCACGCGCTTCAAACGCTCTTCGAACTGGCCGCGATACATCGTGCCGGCCACCAAAGAGCCAACATCCAACTGTAAAACACGCTTATCCAGCAGGGGCGCTGGAACGTCGCCATCCATGATGCGCTGGGCCAGGCCCTCGACGATGGCCGTCTTGCCCACGCCAGGCTCACCGATCAGCGCCGGGTTATTTTTGGTTCGCCGCGCCAGGATCTGGATCACGCGCTCAATTTCCATCTGGCGGCCGATCACCGGATCCAGCTTACCCTCTTCGGCCAGGGTCGTCAGGTCTGTCGCCAGTTGGTCAACCATAGGCGTCTTGGGTTTGGCCTGCTCCTGGCGAGCAGGTTTTTGCTCGGGTTGGGCGCCCGTACGTTTGGAAGCGCTGCTCTCTTGGAGCACACGCCGGGTCTGGCGGCGAATTTGTTCGGGCGTCACGCCGAGTTTGCGCAATACGTCCATGGCGACGCCCTCGTTATAACGCGCCAAACCGAGCAAGAGATGCTCGGTGCCAATATAATGGTGGCCCATGCGCCGGGCTTCTTCCACCGCGAATTCCAACACCTGCTGCGTGCCCGGAGACAGATCCAGTTTGCCGCCCGTAAATTGACCCGCGCCGGTAAGCCGCTCTACGATCTCTTGCACCCGGTTTGCTTCCAGTCCTAATTCGCGCAGCACACGTCCGGCCACGCCGCCATCTTCTTTGATCAAGCCGATAAGCAGGTGCTCAGTACCAATATAGTTATGGCGCATACGCTCAGCCTCTTGATGAGCCAGGCCGAGCACTCGCCGCGCCCTTTGGGTAAAACGTTCCATGCTAGACACGATCGTCCTCCTAACCAGGGTACCGCCAGGATCTTCCTGTTGTGGGAAGATCTATTATGAGATACCTTGTCCAATTGGATTCTACCAGAGTTTAAAAGGACTATGCCATTCAGTCGGATCAAACGCAGAAAGTTAATACAACTCTTAGGAAAAATGGATTTTGTACACAAACGGGGCAGCGCCGTAGCGCCGCCCCGCATATCGATGTTAATATTTTGGAAGAATTTAAACAGCTTCTTGAGAGGACTCGTCAGCCTCGTCTTGGATGGGCTCGCTAGCCGTGGTTTCTTCGCTTTCGTGCACCTTGCCGACTTCATCGGCCAGGGCCATTTTCCAATCCAGGTCAGCATACGCTGGAGAGTCGACTTTGCGCAGACTCAAGCCAATCCGGCGCCGTTCTGGGTCAATCTTGATCACGCGCAGGGTTACGACTTCCCCTTCGTGAAGCACTTCTTTCGGGTGAGTGACACGCTGCTCGCTCAGCTCAGACACATGGATGAGGCCTTCCAGGTCCTCATTCAGGCGGGCAAAAGCGCCGAACTTGGTCAGGTGCGTAATCGTGCCTTCTACCAGCATACCTTCTTTGAGGTAGCCAACTTTCTGGACCCAAGGATCTTCCTGGAGCTGGCGAATGGAGAGCCCAATCCGTTTGCGGTCCCGGTCCACACTGATTACTTTCACCTTGACTTCCTGCCCGATCTTCAGCACTTCGTTCGGGTGCTGGATGCGGTCCCAGGAAATTTCCGAGAGATGGACCAGGCCATCGGCGCCTTCGATATTAACAAATGCGCCGAAATCTGCCAGGCTGGTCACACGACCGGTGCGCACTGTGCCTTCTGCGAGCTCGTCGAGCAAACGGTCCTTGAGTGTCTCGCGCGTCTCCGAAAGGGCCATCCGCTCAGAAAGGATCAAACGGCGGCGTTCTCGATCGACTTCGATCACGCGCACGTTCATGTCCTCACCGACCATCTTGCCCCAACGCTGCTCGGGCGATTCGTTGCCGGCGCTGCGCCGCGTCAGGCTGATCTGCGAAGCAGGGACGAAACCACGCAGTCCGCCGACCGGGACAATCAGCCCGCCTTTGTTGTAGCCGATTACTTTGCTTGGATAAGACTCGCCAGATGCCAGCAAGCTATCCACAATTTCCCAATCCTTCTCCTCACGTGCGCGCAAGTAAGAAAGCACTACGTTACCGTTAGCGTCTTCAGGCGCCAGTACGAAGACGGGGATCTCTTGGCCTACTTTGAACGAATTCCGTTCATCGGCAGGGATTTGTTCTAATTCTCGCCCTGAAATTACCCCTTCAGATTTGGTTCCGACGCTGACGAGGATCTCGTTATCGCGGATTGTGGCAATGACTCCCTGGCGAATTTCGCCCTGGTTTGGGAAATCCAGGCTGAGACCCTGTTCTTCCAGGAGGGATTCCATTGAGGGGGTTTCCTGGTGCCCCAGATCTGACGGGGTTTCGTTCGGTTGGTAATTTTCGGGTTCAGGCCTTTGCCCGACTAGGGCATTGTTGTTTTCCATATGAAAATATTAAACTCCAGATGTTGGATAAGATGAGGATCGTATTATAAAGGTGAAAAGTAAAGTTGACAACCTTTGTGATAAGATTATTGCTGAATTGAAATTATCTGCTTGAGGTAAAAAATGCCGCCGATTTACCCTTTTACAGCCATTGTTGGCCAGGAGCGGATGAAGCGCGCCCTGGTCTTGAACGCGGTCAATCCCCGCATTGGAGGCGTGTTGATCCGCGGCGAGCGAGGCACCGCCAAGTCCACTGCGGCGCGCGCCATGGCTGCCTTATTGCCGGAAATTGAGACCTTTGTTGATTCGCCATTCAATGACGATCCAAATGCCCCCAACACCTGGTCTGATTGGGTCAAGGAACAGATCGCCAGCGGTAAAGAATTGGTTGTTTCAAAACATCGCATTCGTTTTGTAAATTTACCCGTCAGCGCCACCGAAGATCGTGTGGTTGGCACACTCGATATCGAGAAAGCCATCCAGCGCGGCGAGCGCCACTTTGAGCCGGGCGTTCTGGCCGCCGCCAATCGTGGTCTGCTGTATATCGATGAAGTCAACCTGTTAGACGATCATGTCGTAGACCTGCTTTTGGATTCTGCCGCAATGGGTGTGAATATCGTCGAACGCGAAGGCATCTCCTTTGCCCACCCCTCACGCTTTATCCTGGTGGGAACCATGAATCCAGAGGAAGGCGATTTACGGCCTCAATTATTGGATCGTTTCGCCTTATCGGTGGAAATCCATGGTATCCGTGACGCGCGCGAACGAGTATTAATCATGCAGCGCAACCTGGGTTTTGAATCCAGCCCGGAAGAGTTTCGCCAACAATGGGAACCCAAAGAACAAGAGCTTTCGCATCAAATTGAGCAGGCGCGCACCCTGGTGGAGCGGGTAAGCCATACCAACCGCGACTTGCTTTCAATCGCAGCTCTGACATCTTCATTAAATGTAGATGGACACCGCTCTGACCTGGTCATCCTGAAGACTGCCCGCGCCCATGCCGCATTCGAAGGTCGCACGGCCATCACAGATCGGGATATCGCTCTGGCTGCCGAGCTGGCTCTGCCGCACCGGATCAAACGCGGCCCCTTCCACCAGGCTGAAATTTCCATGGAAGACTTGCAGGAGCGCATCGAGCAGCTTCAAGGCGCTTCTTCCAGCGCAGGCGAGCCAGAGCCAATGCCGGGCGACGAACAAGTCGACGAAAAAAAAAAGCAACCCTGAGCAGCGAGACACAGACCGAGGAATCTGAAAAAGCTCCTTCCGAGCCGGCCCGCCAGAATGTATTTGATTCGATCAGCACAAACTGGTGGGAAGGCGGAGAGAAGGTCAAAATCGGCCAGGTATTTGCCCCCCGTAAGATAGAGAACCCCCTCGATCGAATTTCCCGCCGCCTGGGTGGGCGGCGTTCACGTACGCACACCGAGCGCAAGCGCGGCCGTTACATCCAGGCGCGCCCTGCCAATGGCCGCACCGACGACCTGGCTTTCGACGCGACCCTACGCGCTGCCGCTCCCTACCAGAAAGAACGCCGCGAGTTGCGCAAACGTGTGGCGTTTGCCATCCGCTCGAGCGATTTCCAACGCAAAATACGCGTCAAGAAAGCCTCCAACCTGATCTTATTCGTGGTGGATGCATCCTGGTCGATGGCTGTCGCTGAACGAATGTCTGCTACCAAAGGCGCTATCTTATCCTTGTTAACGGATGCTTACCAGCGCCGCGACCGGGTAGGGCTGGTCGTTTTTCAGAAAAACAAAGCCACCCTGATCTTGCCGCCCACCAATTCCATCACCCTCGCCCAACAAGCCCTGGCCGATATACCGGTCGGCGGTAAGACACCGCTCTCTGCCGGCCTGTACATGGCATACGAGGTGATTACGCGCGAGCGCATCCTACACCCCGATGTAAATCCATTAATGATCCTGCTCACGGATGGCGCCGGCAACGTGTCGCTGACCCACCTGCCGCCTCAGGAAGAGGCCAATCGCCTGGCTGGACAGATCGCCGGCGACGAAATTCACAGCGTGGTAATTAACATGGAGCACGCCGCCTTCGACCAGGGCCTGGCGCAGAGCCTGGCTGATCACCTCAACGCCCCATGTTATACCCTCGGCGAGCTCAAAGCAGAAACCTTATACCAGGCAGTGCGGGACGAGATGGCAGGGAAAAAAGCAGGCGCAATGAATTAGGGATTACGAACTGAGAACCGAACTACGTCAGCAACGCTATAGGAAACCCTTATGCCACACACATCTTCTCGAATGAACTATTTCCCAAACTCTGCCATCAGCATGATGGCGCGCCTTGCCGCTCAGTACGATGCAATTAACCTGGCTCAAGGTGTGCCCGATTTTGACCCTCCTGCAGCATTGTTGGCTGCCGCGCGGCGGGCTTTGCAAGCCGGTCATAATCAATATTCATCCACCTGGGGTTCGCCGCGGCTGCGCCAGGCCCTGGCTGAAAAACAGAGCCACTTCACCGGCCTTGAAATCGATCCAGATGAACATGTAACGATCACGGTAGGCGGTACGGAGGCCCTCCTGGCCAGCTTGATCGCCCTGACCGACCCCGGTGATAAGGTAATCGTCTTTTCCCCTTATTACGAAGCCTATATCGTGAATTCACATCTGCTTGGGGTTGAGCCAATATTCATTCCCCTACACCCTCCAGAACTCATCTTCGACCCAGACGAGCTGCGCCGGTCTTTCCAGGCCGGGGGGCGCGTGTTGGTGCTGTGCAACCCATCCAACCCGACCGGAAAGGTTTTTAGCCGACAAGAATTAAAAATCATCGCCGACCTGGTAAAAGAATACGACGCGTTCGTGTTGGTTGATGAGATATACGAGCATTTTTTCTATCCGCCATATCAGCATACGTATTTTGCTGCGCTGCCAGGGATGTTCGAGCACACCATTTCGTGTAGCTCGCTTTCGAAGACTTACGCCGTGACGGGCTGGCGGGTAGGCTGGGCGATTGCTCCATCGCCGGTCGCCGATGGGGTACGCAAAGCGCATGACTTTTTGACCGTTTGCGCACCAACGCCGCTGCAAGAGGCGGCTGTGACCGCCTTGCAGTTCCCCTGGAGCTATTACGATCAAATGGTAGAAAAATACACCCGCCGGCGAGATGTCCTCCTGGAGAGTTTGATGCGCGCAGATCTGCCGTATATCGAACCGCAGGGCGCGTATTATGTCTTGGTCGATATCTCAGCCTTCGGCTTTAAGGATGATTACGAGTTCTGCGCCTGGATGATCCGGGAAGTTGGCGTTGCAGCCACGCCCGGCTCATACTTTTTCCACGAACCGGTCAAGAATTTTATCCGCTTGAATTTTGCCAAGAGCGAAGAAACGCTCCAGCTTGTGGGCCAGCGGTTGCTGCGCATGCAGGACAAGCTCTAGGCCGGAGCTTGTCATCCTAAATCCTGGTAGAATTGCCCCGATGAAACACTCATACCGGGTCTCGGCTTTTTTCTTTGTAATATCACTCTTGCTGGCAGCAAGCGCATGCTCCGGTGCGAGCCAGCAGACGCCGCTTGCAACGCCGACCCCTCTTTCAACCAAGGCAACCGTTACGCAGCAAATCGTTACCGATGCACCGGCGCCTTCCCCTACCTTTACGGAAGCCCCTGTCCCCACCCCCGTTCCCCCGCAGAAATCCCACTATACCATTGACGCACTTTTGGATTACGATCTCCACCAACTCCAGGTCAGCGAAAAAATTCACTACATTAATAACACACCCGACAGCTTGAGCGAGATGCTCCTCATGGTGGACCCGTTGTATTTCCCCGGTACATTCCACCTTGATAGCCTCGTCTGGGGGGATGAGAAACCGGTCGATGGGGTCGTAACAGAAACTGGTTGGCTACGCTTTCCCCTGCGCACCCCTTTGGATCCCGGGCAGGCTTTGGATATTTCCATTAATTATCAGCTAAATTTGCCGTCCCCAGTTCCATCGGCTACCACCCGCCCCATTCCCTTCGGATACACCGAACGCCAGACCAACCTGGTCGATTGGTATCCCTTTGTGCCGCCTTATATCCCTGGCCAGGGCTGGCAAGCGCACCCCGCCGGCTATTACGGGGAACACCTTGTTTACGATATCGTCGACTTCGATATAAACATCCGCCTGAGCAAGCCAAATCCGAATCTAAAGCTGGTCGCCAGCAGTCCGGCCGCCCTGGATGGCGAGTGGTATCGTTTCCAACACAGCAATGCGCGCAATTTCGCCTGGTCGATCAGCCCATATTACCAGTCGCTTTCTGCTCAGGCTGGCGCGATCACAGTAACCAGCTATGCCTTCGGAGGGCAGGAAAAAGCCAGCCAGGCAGTCTTGGATGCCACAGTCGAAGCGTTAGGCTTATATTCACGCTTGTTTGGAGCCTATCCACGTACGGAATTATCCATTGTTGAAGCTGATTTTCTGGACGGCATGGAATATGATGGTTTATATTTCCTGAGTAAAGGCTTCTATAACCTGTATACCGGTACGCCCGCGGAATATCTCGTTGCCATTGCAGTGCACGAAACAGCCCATCAATGGTGGTATGCACTGGTTGGCAACGACCAGGCAATGGAACCCTGGTTAGATGAAGCGCTTTGCACGTATAGCGAAAAGTTGTATTACGAAAACCTGCACCCGGAGAGCGTTGCCTGGTGGTGGGATTATCGCGTGAATTATTACCAACCGCGTGGTTGGGTAGATGACACGATCTATAATCCGCATGGAGAGGTGGAAGCCTACCGGGCTTACCGGGACGCAGTTTACCTGAATGGAGCAGTTTTCCTGGAAGAGCTGCGCCAGTTGATCAGCGACGAGGCTTTCTTCTCATTCTTTAAAGCCTATGCGGTTCAAAATCAATACCACATTGCCACAACTTCAAACTTTTTTTCCCTGTTAGAGCAATATACCCAGAAAGATCTGGAGCATCTGCTTAAAAAGTATTTTTATCAATATCAATAAGTATATGGAATCGTAGTCTTAGTAGGGCCTGTGGATATGTGGAGAACGTCTACGAAACATGAAATAGCCCGCAGCGATGGGGGGCTACAGCATGCTTGCGGTCAGATATAGGGTTTCGGATACCCACATCTATCCACGTCTAGACCTGGGGAGAAAATACGATAAAAACGGATCGTTTCCCGGCCTCGCGTCTGCCAAAGAATATATGGGGAATATCTCTGGGTTCCCCCCCATATATGGGGTTGCATTGTTTTTTGTTTTTTGAGGCAAATAGTCAGTTTTCCCCAGTTCGGATAGTTTATCCACAGTTTTTCGCCAGTTATCCACAGATTTTAATGTTTTAGATGTTTTTTGTTTCTTTGTAGTACCCCCATATATGGGATTGCATTCATGGTAATATAAGACAACCCAAATTGAGGAGGCATCATCGTTGGATCCGCTCAGCATACTTGATTTCGTTCTGATCGGCCTGGCCGGAATTGCCGGAGGGGCGGTCAATGCCCTGGCCGGCGGAGGCACCCTCATCACTTTCCCGATGCTCACGGCTGTAGGCATTCCTCCTGTTTCTGCAAATGTAACCAATACGGTATCGTTATCCCCCGGTTACTTGAGCGCCACATTCGCCCAGATGAAAGACCTGAAAGGGCAGACCAGGCGGCTGCGCTTCCTGGTTCCATCAGGTATCCTGGGAGGGCTGGTGGGTGGGTTTCTGTTGCTAAATACGCAGGAGAAATTATTCCGCGAGCTGATCCCCTACTTGATCCTGTTGGCATGTTTGCTCTTGGCCCTACAGGACCCGGTACGCAAATGGTTGGTACGGCGTACGATGCAGACCGGCGGAAGCCATATCCCTGAGCCCTGGGTGATGCTGCCGGTTTTTCTGGCAGGCATTTACGGGGGGTATTTCGGCGCTGGATTGAGCGTGATCATCCTGGCTGTGCTAGGGGTGATTCTTGAAGACTCGCTGACCCGCTTGAACGCCTTGAAACAGGCTGTCGCTTTCAGTGTCAACAGCGCAGCGGCGCTGTTCTTCCTCTTCTCCGGCAAGGTTGTTTGGCCTGCGGCGCTGGTGATGGCCTGCGGCGCCGTTCTGGGGGGAATACTGGGCGGGAAGTTAGCAGGCCGTATCAAGCCCTCTACCTTGCGATGGGTGGTTGTGACCATCGGAGTGATCGTGGCCATGATTTATCTGCTGCGCTAAATCTTGTAACCTTTCTCTTCTTTTGGCATCCAACAGTGCAGATGAAATTTTTCACAAAAGTAAATCGATAAAGGAGATTATCTATGGAAATGGTGATTGATTTTCCAGGCGGCGCTCGAGTAGATGCTCATTTTGGCGCCTACAATGTTCAAACGGACCAACCACCGATGGGCGGCGGCGCAGGTTCTGCCCCAACCCCCTTTGCGTTATTCTTATCTTCGATTGGAACTTGCGCCGGGATTTATGTACTGGGTTTTTGCCAGCAGCGCGGTCTGCCAACGGATGGCATTCGTCTTATCCAGCGTGTATACAGCGATCCTGCGACCGGCATGGTGAGCAAAATCGATCTGGAAATTCAAACCCCGCCGACTTTCCCGGAGAAATACCTGCCTTCCCTGGCGCGCTCGGCTGAGTTGTGCGCAGTTAAAAAACACCTGGAACACCCACCGGTATTCGATGTGTTTACGAAAACCATTACGCCTGTCTAAAAAGTTTCGAAATGTTTTTCTTCATGTCGCATAAGGTGATCGGGCGAAAACCGACCACCTTATGCGACATCAATGATCCATAAAAAACATCATCATCGATATGACCGTGAAAGCTCGTCCAGCCGCGCCATTTCTTCGATCGAAAGCGTGAAATCCATTGCGCCGGCGCTCTCTTTCGCCTGCGTCACTTTTGTTGCGCCAGGGATGGCGACGACAGTTTCTCCTTGGAAAGAGATCACCCAGTTCAGTGCGATCTGAGCGATAGTTGCGTCGTATGTTTCGGCCATGGCTTGCATGGCTTCAATCAGTGGGCGACTTTCTTCGACCAGGCGGGGAAAGCTGCGCCGCCGGTAGGAGATAGCCTGCTTGAGTAGCTCAGGATTTTGGTGATATTTGCCGCTCAACACTCCGGATGCCAGGGGGGTATAAGCGATGATGGTGATGCCCAGTTCCTTGGCGGCCTGCATCACACCGTTGCTCTCGATTTTGCGGTTCAACAGGCTGTATTCCATCTGGTTAACCGCCAGGTGTAGGCCGTGCTTCTCCAATGCTGCGCTGGCGCGCCTCATCCGCTCGACATTAAAGTTGCTGACGCCTACGCTTCGGATGTCCCCCGCTTCCACAAGGTCGGCCATCGCTTCCATTTCGGCTTCAGGAGAAGAAAGGCCAAATGGTTGGTGCACCATGTACAAATCGATGGGGTAGCCATCCAAATAACGGATACGGTTTTTCACCGTGCGCGGGATATTGTTTGCCGTCCGCAGCAAGGGAAACCACTTGGTTGCCACAACCACTTCGCCAGCCTGGATCCTGTTCGCCTTGAGCGCCGCCGCCAGGGTCTGCTCGGATTGACCCAGCCCATACAACTCAGCCGTATCGAACCAATTGATCCCCCCATCTAAGGCCGCCCGGATGATGGCGTTTTTTTGCTCCTGGGGGATAGTTGGGAAGACCATGCTGAACGGTTGTTTGCCGCCGGAGAATTCCATCATCCCCAGTCCGATAGGGGAGACTTCGATATTCGTCAGTCCTAGTTTTCGCCTTGAGATCGTTTTTATCATAGCCAGCCTTAGGGGGCTTTAAACCCAATTCGTTTATGTTTTCCATCACAGAAGGGCATGTTATCCGACTGTCCGCAGCGGCACAGAGTCACGCGATTGCGAACCTCCCACTCTGTCCCCGATTCTTCCGATACGATTGGCACACCGCCGCGCACCTGGTAAGGTCCATCTGGGATGGTTGAGATTGACGGTTCATCGGCGGGCTCGACCGGCTCTGTCCCTGGTGGGAGGAAATATTGTAATCGCCCTGAGGGGCAGCGCCAGACGCGCAATTGGACATCCTGCTTGATTTCGGGATCGGATGTGCGCTCGATTTCCTCCCAAACATCGGTGAATCGACTGGCGCAGAACCCGGCGTCCATGCACAGGCTGGTATCATCAGTCATGATTACCCCATCCCCCAGGTATGTTTTTTGGCGTTCGGCATAGGGGGTGTTTGCCGCCATGTCAGGACCATGGAATCCGATTTCCTCGTGGTGGCCATCGCAAAAAGGTTTTTTTTCAGAATGGCCGCAGCGGCATAAATAGTACGTGCTTCGCTTGAGCTCATAATCTGGACCTTCAATCCAATCTACCGGCTCTCCATATTGTGTTTCAACCGGAGTCCGGTGGGTCAGCTTCACTCCCGTCACTTTATAGGGGCCATCTTTTGTCACGATAATTTGTTGTTCTTTTTTTTCGGTCATGGCAAATTCCTTTGACATAAGATCATAATATCTATTATAAATAAAAAAGGACCCGGCGGTGCAACTCCGCCAGGTCTCTTCTCATTCGCCTGTGCCGAAGGTGGGAATCGAACCCACACTCCTCACGGAACACGATTTTGAGTCGTGCGCGTCTGCCTGTTCCGCCACTTCGGCTAACTCCAAGCGCAAGTATATCGAAGGTTGTGCGATAGGTCAAGTATAATTGCCCTGGAGGAATCCTATGCGTTTAGGAATTATCGGACTGCCCCAGTCGGGGAAAACTACGGTTTTTAACGCCCTCACGCGTGGCGATCAGCCAACCACCATGAGCGGCGGGCGTTTCGAAGTGCATACCGGGGTGGTCGATGTTCACGATACCCGGGTTGACCGGCTTTCGGAGATGTTTCGCCCGCAGAAAACCATCTATGCCAAGGTGACCTATGCAGACATCGCCGGATTGGATGGAGCAGCGGATAAGAGCGGCATCTCAGGACCGCTGCTGAACCAACTCACCCAGATGGAAGGCTTCGTCCACGTGGTGCGCTGTTTTGAGAACGCCAGCGTATCCCATCCTTCCGGCAGCGTCGATCCATTGCGCGATATCATCAATATGGATAATGAATTGCTGCTGAATGATCTGATCACAGTTGAACGCAAACAGGAGCGACTGGTCGAGGAACGCAAAAAAGGCGGCGGGCGCGATCGGGCCGTGATCGAGCGCGAAATCTCGCTCTTTGAAAAGCTGCATGCTGCCCTGGTTATCGAGAAGCCCTTACGAGAGGTTGATCTGACCCCTGAAGAAGAAAAAGTCTTATCAGGTTTTGGTTTTCTAACGCGCAAACCGGCGTTGATCCTGCTCAACCTGTCTGAAGGGCAAGTTCCCCCGGCCATCGACTATCCGCATTCCCATACGGTGGTGACTTCATTGCAGGGTAAGCTCGAGATGGAGCTGGCTCAGCTCCCCGAGGACGAGGCCGAGATGTTCATGACCGAGTATGGCATCCAGGAGCTTGGCTTGCAGCGCGTGATCGGCCTTTCCTATGACCTGCTCGGGCTGCAATCCTTTTTTACCGTTGGCGAAGACGAGGTGCGCGCCTGGACGATCAAGCGGGGTACACCGGCTGTTGAAGCTGCAGGTGTGATCCACACCGATCTGCAAAAAGGTTTTATCCGCGCCGAGGTGGTGCGTTATGATGACCTGGTGAGCCTGGGCGGCCTGGCAGAGGCGCGCCAGAAAGGCAAACTGCGCCTGGAAGGCAAGGAGTACATCGTCCAGGATGGCGAGATTATGCACATCCGTTTTAATTTATAGATGGGTGACTTGAGCGAGCCGTTTACTGGTAAAAACGTTTTACCCCTGGATCAGGTCTTGTTGGGGGAGTGCATCGACCTGCTGGGTACTCTGCCTGCCGAATCGGTCGATTTGATTTTCGCTGACCCGCCTTACAACCTGCAGCTTCACCAGGAGCTATGGCGACCAAACCTGACCCTCGTCGATCCGGTTGATGATGCCTGGGATCGCTTTGCCGATTTCGCGGCATACGATCGTTTCACCCTGGAATGGCTGTCTGCTTGCCGGCGCGTGCTCAAACGCAGCGGCACGATTTGGGTGATTGGCACTTACCATAACATCTTTCGAGTGGGCAGCCGCCTGCAAGACCTTGGCTTTTGGATTCTCAATGATGTGGTTTGGATTAAAAACAACCCGATGCCCAATTTCCGCGGGGTGCGATTTACCAATGCACATGAAATGCTGATTTGGGCCCAGAAAGAGCGCGGTACGCCCTATACGTTCAACCATCATGCCATGAAAGCATTGAATGAGGATTTACAAATGCGCAGCGATTGGTACCTGCCTATCTGTACGGGCGCCGAACGCTTGCGCCTGAATGGTGAGAAGGCCCATCCTACTCAGAAACCTGAGGCTTTGTTATATCGGGTGATCCTTTCTAGCACAAATGCCGGCGATATCATCTTGGACCCGTTCTTCGGCACCGGTACCAGCGGCGCAGTCGCCAAACGTCTGCACCGGCATTGGATTGGCATTGAACGCCAGGCAGAGTACGTTGAACTGGCGCGCGCCCGGCTGGCTGCACTGCAGCCGGCGCCTTACGCGCCCGCTATCTTTGAGACGCCCAACCCACGCAAGCTTTCTCGGGAGGCGCGTATTCCTTTTGGCATGCTCCTTGAATATGGCCTTTTGCAACCTGGTCAACTGCTCTACCTGGAGGGAAAAGATGAAATCTCCGCCCGGATATTGGCGGATGGCTCGTTGGAAATCGATGGGAAGCGCGGTTCGATCCACCAGGCCGCCCGGCTGGCCCTTGGCGGGAATCCTGCGCCTGGCAACGGCTGGGAACAGTGGTATTATGTTGACTTACAAACGGGAGAACGCTCTTCGATCAATCATTTGCGTGAGATTCTGCGCTCTGCCGGCAAATCCCCCGGCAGCGACACTTAACTTGGAGGAAATAAATTGATGAGCACACCATACACCTTATCCGCTTGGAGCCTATCCGACCTTTACCCGGCAGCCGATAGCCCACAAATGCAGTCTGCTTTTAACGATCTTGAAGCCCAAGTCGCTGCTTTCGAAGAACGCCGGTCTCAGCTCAACGCACAGCTTACCAGCGCTGAGTTCCTGGCGATTTTGCAGCAATTGGAGCACCTCAACCGCCAGGCGCGGCGAGTTGGAGGTTATGCCTCTTTACGGTTTGCAGAGAACACCCAAGACCAGGCCTCCCTGGCCTTCATGGCCCGAGCGGACCAATTCCTATCCGGCTTGCAAAATCGCACCTTGTTTTTTGAAATTTGGTGGAAGGATCTAGACGAAACGAATGCCCAGCGTCTGATGGCGGAAAGCGGCGACTATCAATATTGGCTGCATGTGATGCGCCTGTATAAACCTCACACGCTGACTGAACCGGAAGAAAAGATTATCAATATTAAGAATGTCACCGGTTCGAATGCACTGGCGACTTTGTATGACTCAATCACAAACCGCTATACCTATAAGCTTGTCGTCGATGGGGCGGAACAGGTGTTGACGCGCGGCGAACTGATGGTGTATGTGCGCCAGCACGATCCGGTGTTGCGCTCCGCAGCCTACCAGGAGCTTTACAGGGTGTACGGCCAGGATGGACCAATCCTGGGACAGATTTACCAAACCCTGGTGCGCGACTGGCGCAGCGAGCAGATGACGTTACGCAAATTTACCAGCCCGATCTCAGCTCGCAATTTGAATAACGATATCCCCGATCGGGTTGTAGACACATTGTTAGAGGTGGCCGAGCGTAACTCAGGCGTATTCCAGCGTTACTTCCGCCTGAAGGCGCTCTGGTTGGGTATGGATCGTCTGCGGCGCTACGATATTTACGCCCCGGTGGCGAAATCGAATAAGTCTTATACGTTTGGCGAAGCAGCCGAAATGGTGCTAGATTCTTTTGGGCAGTTTAACCCACGGGTCGCCGGATTGGCGCAGCGTGTGTTTGACCAAGACCACCTGGACGGTGAAGTGCGCAAAGGAAAACGCAGCGGCGCTTTCTGCGCCACGCTAACGCCCGACCTGACCCCCTGGGTGTTGGTCAACTATCAAGGCCGGCCAGATGATGTGGCCACCCTGGCGCACGAGCTAGGGCATGCCATCCACTCCATGCTCGCCGAAGGTCACAGCGCCTTTACCCAGGAGGCGTGCCTGCCGTTGGCCGAAACCGCCTCTACCTTCGGTGAAATGATGCTGGTCGACCGCCTGCTTAAGACAGAGCAAGACGCCGGCGTGCGGCGTGACCTGCTCTTCCGCCAGGTAGATGATGCCTACGCTACCATCATGCGTCAGGTGTTCTTCGCCCTTTTTGAGCGCCAGGCGCACGAAATGGTTGAACAGGGAGCCTCGGTGGATGAGTTGGCGGCAGCCTATCAGGAGAACTTGACGCGCCAGTTTGGCGAGGCTGTCGAATTGAGCGACGAATTCCGCTGGGAATGGGTTTCCATCCCCCACATCTATCAAGTGCCTTTTTATGTGTATGCTTATGCTTTTGGCCAGCTTCTGGTGCTTGCGCTGTACCAACAATACCTGGCCGAAGGCGAAACCTTCAAACCGCGTTATCTGAAGATCCTGGAAGCAGGCGGGTCCGCTGCGCCGGCGCAGGTCCTTTCTGAAGCAGGCATCGATATCTACAGCGCCGATTTCTGGCAGGGTGGTTTTGACGTCATCGACCAGATGATCGATCAGTTGGAAAACCTGCCGATTGTGAAACAATAAGGATTGATGGAAACCCAACCGGTTTTTGAACTGGCGCCGATCTTTCAGGCAGCCCAAAGCGTGATGCAGGAGAACCGCCTGGCCTTCAACCAGGCGGACTCCGTAAATGCGAACCACGGCGACCATATGGTGGAAGTATTTGCCGTGGCCGTGCAGGCCGCCCAAGATAAACAGGCCGCCGGGTTGGCTGAGGCGATGGATTATGCTGGAGATTTGTTGTGCGCCTTGCCGGAAAATGGTTCAGCCCAGGTCTACGCGCGCGGCCTGGCAAGCCTGGGCGAGCAGTTCCGCAAGTACAATATCACCCTGGAAGAATTGGCGCCCTACATTCGCAAAGTCTTGAAAGAGGAAAAGGAAGCTGCCGGAGAAGGCGGGTCATCCGCCCGCTCTGGAGACGTATTGAAAGCGCTCGTTTCTGCCCTGGCCAGTTGGCAGCAGCGTGAGGACGGAAGAGACAAGCCTGCCAATCCGCTAGACCTTGGTTATATGTTTGATCTGGGGATTGCATATATGCAGGCCAAACAGCGCGGTGGGAGCCGGGCAGAGGTGATTGCCGATGCCGCTGTCTCAGTCAGCCCGTTAAGCCAGGTTCCGCATCGCGGCCAATCTGGTAAGGCGGCCATCTTGGCGCTGTTGCAGGCCATGGCGAAGCTGAATTAATGCCCGTTGGTTATTCTGGCGAAATTTCTTCCTCTTCAATGACTTCGATCACATCCGGGACCTCGGTTTCTTCCTCGGGTTTGCGGTCTAACATCTGCACCTGGCGGGCGACAACCTTTATCGAGTAGCGCGTCTCACCGCCCTGTTCGTAATGCTCGGTTTTTAATCGCCCTTCAACATAAACCAGGCGTCCCTTTTGCAGGTATTTCTCGCACACTTCCGCCAGGCGCCCCCAGGTTTCTATATTAAACCACTCGGTGTCAAATTGCGCCTTACCCTCGGCATTGCGCCAGCGGCGATCGACCGCCAGGGAGAAGTGGGTAGCTTTCAGTCCTTTCTTTGTTTCATAGGTAACCGGATCTTTTCCCAGGCGTCCGATCAGTTGCACACGGTTGAGCGATGGCATAATGTTCTCCTTCGTAAACGATTGTATATTTAGTTTAGCGCAGGTCGTGGGGCTGTCAAGTATTTACAGTCTCAACAACGGGTTGCATTCTGCGCAAATCGCTGGTAAAGTAGGGGAGTGGCTTTATATTACAATGCTTCAAATGATTCCTATAAAAAGCAATATATAAAGCTTAATATAAATATATTGCAATAAACTATGAGGAAAAATGTATTTAGCAATCGAAGGCGTGATTGGCGTCGGGAAGACTACCCTGGCGCGGCTACTCCAGCCGGGCTTCGATGCATCATTGCATCTGGAAGTTTTTGAGGAGAACCCATTTCTCTCTGATTTCTACTCCGACCGGCGGCGCTATGCATTCCAGACCCAGATATTCTTCCTTCTGAGCCGTTATTACCAGCAAAGACGCGTGATATCTGATGTACTCGCACAAGGGAAAAATGTGATTGCCGATTATACATTTGAGAAAGACGCCCTTTTTGCCGGGATTAATATCGCCGGAGATGAATTGGACATGTATTTTAAGGTCCACGAGGCCCTGGCCGAAAAGATCGTCATGCCGGATTTAGTGGTCTACTTACGGGCCGATACGGATGTGTTAATGCAGCGCATCGCCTTTCGAGATCGCTCGTACGAACGCAACATGGAGCGCTCTTATATCGAAGAATTAAATCAAGCCTACGATGCATTTTTCGGCGATCACCAGAATCGGCGTTCGCCGGTTCTGGTGATCGATACGGATCATCTGGACTTTGTGCATCGCAGCGAAGATCTGAAATGGACCGATAACCGGATTCGACAGGCTTTGAAGCTTGGCTCCTTCCAACCCGAGCTGCCTTTAGAATTACCGAACAAGGAATAACCAGAGGCCAGCAAACACACGATTGGTCCGAAAAGAAAGAGAGACTCAATGCGGATAAACCGGGACACCTTACTTAAGATCATGCGCGATACCGTTGCTCAGCGCACCCGCACCGACCGCGGACTACTGGCGGTCTATCTGCATGGTTCATTATTGGAAGATGACTACCTTTTAGGGGGTTCAACTGACATCGATCTGTTTTTCGTCCACACGGATATGATCTCGGTCGAACGCGAAATTGTCCACCTGACCGACGATATTCATCTGGATATTGCCCACCACAACCACCGCGATTACCGCAATACGCGCCTGCTGCGTGTTCACCCCTGGTTGGGACCGACCTTGAAAGACTGCCGCATCCAATACGATCCGCAGCACTTTTTAGATTTCACCCAGGCCAGCGTGCGCGGCCAATATGACCGGCCTGATTATGTCATGGAGCGCAGCCGCAAACAGGTTGAGAGCGCGCGCCAGATTTGGTTGGCCTTGCATGAGTCTTCTGCAGACCCTACAGCCAACGATGTAATCAAGTACCTGAGAGCCCTGGAAAACGCCGCCAATTCCGTAGCCGGAATGTTTGGCGCGCCGCTCACCGAACGGCGCTTTCTGATGCGCCTGCCGCAGCGCCTGGAGCAGGCCGGCCGCCCTGGCCTCTATCCAGGCCTGTTAGGGCTGCTAGGTGCGCCAAGCGTGCAACTGGAGCATCTGAGATCCTGGATACCGCTCTGGCAATCGGCTTACCGGGCGCTTCCGCCCGACCTGGCCCCGGCACGGGTGAATATCATGCGCCAGGAGTACTATCATAAGGCCTTTGAAACCCTGTTGGAGAGCAGCCAACCACTGGCGGTCCTTTGGCCGCTGCTGCGCAGTTGGACAATGGCGATCGCATCCATGCCGGACGCAGGCGATCATCAGGTTGCCTGGCGCGCCAGTTTGGAAAGCCTGCACCTGACTGGCGCAGGCTTTGCCGAGCGCGTGGCCGGTCTGGATGCCTATCTAGATATGGTTGAAGAGACTCTTGAACAGTGGGCGATTGCGAATGGCGCCAGCTTCTCGTGAATGTTTCACGTGAAACACCCCCTATTATTTAGACCTCCTCCTTCTGAAAGCGCAGGATTGCGATTGTCAGGAATAAACCGATCAGCGCCAGGCTGCCAAACAGAGCTGGCCATGCGGACGCCGGCGCACTGCTGAACAACGACCCACCCCAGCCCAACAATTTCCCTGGCAAGTAATCGCCGATGACTGGTATAGCGCTGATGACCAAAGCCAACACCAGCCCTCCAAAGGCGCCCGCGGCGGCCATAGCCTGGCTGCGCGCCAGCGTGCTGGCCAAAAGCGCCAGACTCATATAAAAAATCATAAATACAGCCATCAGCCCATTTAAAACCAGGAAATCCACCGCCGAGAATGGCCCGAAAAGCACGAGCGTGTAAAAAGTGAAAGCCAGCGCGGCTATCCCCAGCCCAATCAAGATACCCACCGCCCCGGCGCACCATTTGGCCAGCACGACCACACTGCGTTGGACAGGTTTGGTCAACAGCATGGCGGCGGTGCCGCGCTCGATCTCCTGCGCCATCTCACCCATGGTCAGCACAATCACCACGATCAAACCAAATTGGCTCACATTCTTCACATATTGGGTGAAACTATCCAGAATGGTTGGTTCAGGGATGATGGCAGCCAGCGCGGGCGGCACGCCCGGTATACTACTGATCAATAATGGGGTGTATTTGGCCAACACGGGCGAGAGCATTCCCGATACTAGCAAAACCAGGGCCATAATCCACAACCGGTAGGTTCGGCGTTGCTCGCGCATTTCTTTAAATAGCAGAGTTCGAAACATTTTTAGCCTACCTGTTTGGGCTCGGTCTGGGCGCCGGTCAACTTCAGGAAGATGTCTTCGAGTGAGGGGGTAGTAATTTCGAAGCGCCGGATGAGCAAACCGCTCTGGGCCAGTGAAGATAACAATTCTCGCTGCGCCATGTGGATGTCCTTGACGCCGATGCGCGCTGTGCGTCCCTGAATTTGCAGCATCTCCACAACAGCGAGGTCACGCAATTGCGCCGCTGTGTCACCAAAACCGTGTTCGACTTCGATCTCGAAGATTGGCTGGGCGTAGCGTTCTAACAGCGCTTGACGGTCCGATTCGAGCACCATGCGGCCTTTGTTGATAATCCCGACCGTGTCGCAAACCCGTTCCACATCGGCCAGAATATGCGTGGAGAGCAAAATGGTAGCCCGGCCTCTTAATGACTCGATCAGCTCCAGCACCTCACGTCGCCCGGCCGGGTCCAAGGCGCTAACCGGCTCGTCCATCAGCAGGATGGCGGGTTTATGGATCAAGGCCTGGGCTAAACCCAGGCGCTGGCGCATTCCACGCGAGAATCCGCCAATCCGCCGGTTAGCCGCCTTGCCCAGACCGACTTCTTCCAACAGGACTTTGCTCCGTTGGGCGGATTCCTTTGCATCCAGGCCGTATAAGGGGGCGATGAAGTCGCGCAGGTACTCGCGCGGCGTCATCCAGGGATAAAATGCTGGCTCCTCGGGCAGCGAACCCATTACGGGGCGTTGGCCGAGGCTCTGGAGCGCAACCGGCTGGCCGTTAATCCAGGCCTGGCCCTGATTGGCGCGTGCCAACCCGGATAAGATGCGCAATGTGGTGGTCTTCCCAGCTCCATTCGGCCCTAAGAAACCATACACCATCCCGGGTTGGACCTGCATATCCAGCCCGTTCAAGGCGCGTACGCTGCCGAAACGCTTGACCAGCTTCTCAATCCGTATCATCATCTTCTCGATCATCCTCGTCATCTTCTTTGCGGCCCCAAATCAGGTAAACGGCGGAAACAATCAGGCCGGTCGGTAGAGTGAATAAGGTAATGACCAGTAACACAGCCCACAGCCAGCGTGGTCCGTGCGTATTCTTTCGCTTTGCCAGGTCAACCAAGGTAAAAATGGACACGCCGATTTGGATCAACAGGATCGGCAGGATTAATAACACCAGGCGCGTGATTTCTTGAAAGGTCAGCTTCCCGCCGATCAGTGGAATTTTGGGGTTTACCTGTCCAGTGTTGATGAAGCTGGCGATATCATTTACCACTAGCTCCGAGACGTGACTGGTAACCTGATATTCCTGTGGATTGGGCGCCCCGGCGCCGCGTATGAATAAATGGTTCAAATCAGGATATTGCTTGAACGTGACGCCTGGTTTGTTCTCCAGAGCGGCCTTCCAACCGTCAAAATCAGCCTGGGTTACTTGGTAATCGCGCTCGCCGCGCAGGAAGAACAAAGGCATCGAGAGGCCATCTGCTGTACCGACCGGATCGTAGCTGCGCAGATCCAGCCAGTAAGCGCCCGGCGCGCCCAAAAGGTTCACCTGTGAGGCGTCTGCTGCCAGGGCGGCGTCCCTTACCTTGGCCGCTTGCGCCTTTAGCTCATCGATTTGCGCCTGTTCGTCCGCACTGATCGAGCCATCTAGTTGTGAGAGGTAGGTTACCTGTTCGATCATCAGGTCTTCCAATGGACGGGTGGGTCCGGCCAGGATAATCACGCCCGCTAAATCGGGGGCTTGTGCAGCAATACGCGGCGCCAACAGGCCTCCCAGGCTGTGTCCCAGCAAATAGATCTGCTTTGGATCAATGCCTGGCGTATGGCGTAAGAGGTCGATGGCAGCCAGCGCGTCGTCTACGGTTTCTTCCTTGACGGTGAAACGGCCGGTTTCTCCGACAAATTGCTCCGGATAAACCTTGGTACGTTTATCGTAGCGCAGCACCGCAATCCCTTGAGAAGATAATCCCTCGGCCAGATCGCGAAATGGTTTGTTGGTATAGATCGTTTCATCCCGGTCATTGGGGCCTGATCCGTGTACTAATACCACCCCCGGGAAAGGTCCTGAGCCATTTGGCATCGTCAAGGTCCCCGGCAACGGGGACCTCGTATCGCCGACGGTGACTTCTTGCGCTGTGAAGGTCTGGGGGTCTGCATACGCCGCGGTTTTGTAGGGCTGCGCCGCCGCGGCGCCCATCCCGGCCGGGTAATAGTGCATCCCCACTACTTTCCCGTCCTGGTTGAAAGCAATTTGGATATCTACCGACCCATTGGCGAACTTGGTGGTTACATAGACAAGATCAAGGTTTGCTTCGTGGAGAAGCGTCGTACCTGAAATCTCTTGGAACGCGCCTTGTTGTTCGATCAGCCCTTTTACTGCCTGCTCGAACTGGGTCACGGTATCTGCTTTCACCAGGCCGGGCTCGAGTTTCTGAACAGCTTGTTCGAACTGGCCTTGCGCCAGCAAGTTGACAAAATCCTTGGCGGCGTTTTCCAGGTCGCTGGGTGTGGTTTGCTCAGGCGTCTGCGCCAGCACCGTGCTCGCCGAAAATATGGCGAGCAAGCACAGTATGATGATCGTTTGTAATAATCGATGTGTTGAGTTTTTCATTTTTTATCTTTATCTGTTTCACGTGAAACATGCGCTGAATATCTTTCGGTTGTCTATAAAGGATTCTGGGGCTGTCCAAGAAGAGCAGTTGGACAGCCCACGAAGAACTCTTCTCTTTATCCATTGGTCTGAGCGGAAGTCTCGGCCGATTTTGAGTTCTGCGCCAGAGCGACCAGCCCGGTCATCCCGCCCAGGTTCATGGTGTCCACCGCGCTGGAGGGCACGATCACGAAGGCGCCCTTTTCTTTCAGGCCCTCGAAGAGCATGTTCATCGCCCGCAAGTGTAGTGCGGTGGGGTTGTTGATATAGGATTGGGCTGCGCTGGCGAAGCTATCAGCGATCTGCATCTCCGACTCACCCAAGATGACGCGCGCCTGCCGCTCGCGTTCGGCCTGCGCCTGGCGGCTCATGGCGTCTTCCAAACCCTGCGGGATAATCACATCACGGATTTCGACCGATTGCACCGAGATGCCCCACGGGGTGGTACGTTCGTCGATGATCTTCTGCAGATCATCGTCCATCTTCGCCCGCCCGATCAAGATATCCGCCAGGTACATTTGCCCAATGATCTCGCGTAAGGCAGTCTGCGCCGCCCAGGCGATCGCCGCAAAGTAATCTTTCACTTCCAATGCAGCTTTCTCTGCGTCCCATACCGCCCAGAATAATACTGCATCCACATCCACGGGAACGGTGTCCTTGGTCAGCGTTTTTTCCGCGTTGAATGGCGTCACCATCACACGGTGGTCGATCCAGATCGGCGTGCTTTCCAGCAGCGGTGTGATCCAGAAAAAACCAGGCCCGCGCAACCCGACGAACTTACCCAGGCGGAGCACGATCACTTTTTCCCACTGGTTGGCTACTTTGATGCCAAACAGTAATATCAACGCCAGCAACAGCATGATTCCGAACCAGACGCCAATCCAGATATCTCCGACCCCGTTTGCATCCAGGACGAAGATGCCGCCGATGCCGATAGCTAATACCAGGGCGAAGCTCACCCCTGCCAGGGCAGAGATGCGAACTCCATCCTGCGACGCGTCAGCCGGAAGGGTTCCGCTGGTCGCGGTCGGTTCAGTACCACTCTTGTTTCTCATTCCTACCTGCTTCCTTTTTTCTTGGTTTTGATGGGTGAGGCCTTGCATCACTCATCAAAAAACTTGTTCTTCTTCATCAGTGGGCGGGTCGCCGGTTTTCCAGGCTTCCAACCGCTCACCAATGATCTGGGTGACCTGTTCGGGCGTGAAACCCAGCCGCAGTGTCTCTTTTAAGTAGCGCTTGGTTAATAACTCCAACTCCTGGCTGCGCAGGCGTTCCAACGTTTCCTCCGTCGGCTGTTCCCAGATATAGGTGCCGCGCCCTTGTTGGGTGGAAATCACCCTGGCTTCATCCAATAGGCGATAAGCGCGCGCCACCGTATTGAAATTGACCCGCAAGTCAGTTGCCAATTGCCGCACGGTGGGGAGCTGATCGCCTTGCTTGAGCTCGCCGCTGGCTACTTTACGGCGCACCTGTTCGACGATCTGAATGTAGATCGGTTGGTTAGAGCGGAAATCGATCTTGATATCCATGCGCTGTTAATCCATATAAATATGCTCCGGTTTGTATCATTGTCTTATTGTATCAATGTATGATTGATACAATTGTATATCAAAATAGGAATTTGTCAAGAGGGTGGGGCTTTTAAAGTCGAGGTGCGGGCTAACCAGAAAGTTTTTAAGGTGTTGTCCCAAAAGTACTTTTGGGACAACACCTTATATCTTTCAAGTCAGCCCGCCAAGGGGGAAAGCAGTGGTTACCGCGTCGTTATTGGTAGAAAGACTGCATACCATGAGATAGAAACTTGATCTGCGCCCAGGTCGGGACGGCTCCAAGGAGTTGTAGGACGCGGGTCCTGGTCGATATCTACCGAGCTCAAACCTGCCAGGCCCTTCCAGGTCGCAGCCGAGGTATTCTGGATGTGATATCCGTCCGCCTCAAAGGCGGCCGAACCGTAGAAGGTGTTCGTTTCCACCACAGTCCTATTTTTGAAATTGGTGTTGGCATCCGCCAGATTTGTGTCCAGTTGTGCCTGGCCGCTGCCTTCTACCCAAACCGCAAGTGCGTTGTTGGCGAGAATAGAATTTTTTAGGCTGCCTGTCCCGCCGGTATGGATGTAAAGACCGCTTCGCCCGGCGCGCGCGATCGTCAGGTGGCGAGCGTCCAGGGTATTGCCCGTTTCGACGGTTACGCCATCCAATGCCTGGTTTATTATAGCCAGGTTTTGAAGGGTGATATTGGAACCAACGTATACACCGTTCCTGCCGCCTATGATCAGGTTGGCGTTCACCTGCGCCGTGGCGCTATTAATGATGGATAGAACGAAGTCGGCTGAATCTTGTAGGGTGCTATTCTCCACGATCACCGATTTGTTTGCGGCCAGGTTATAAATTGTCATCGTGGAGCAAATTAAATTATTCCAAAAAGCACAGCCGCGTTCGACGATGGCATGATCTAAATGCCCGCTGGCGCCGGCGGGGCCATCAAAGATTAATCCCCCCCAGGTACCGACGCCTTCCTCCTGGGTGGTAAACCGGATTGGCTGTCCTGCGCTGCCAACTGCTTGTAAATCTCCTTGGATGATCAGGAAATTGTTCCCGGCCATGCGCAGCGTCAACCCAGGCTGGACTGTCATCGTACTCCCCGTGGGCAGTGTAAAGGCGCCTGTGAAATAATAGGCGCTCAACCCAGTTTGTCGGGTCAGGTTGATATCATGATTAGTCATTGCCGGGGGTACAAGATAGACATAATCCTTCGTGTTTGCGGTGAAGGTGACGCCGGAAAGTGGGACTTGCGAAGCGGCGCCCTCGATCTGGATCGGCCAATTGTTGCGTGCCAGAGTGCTGTTCGATAGGGTAAGTTTGCCATCCACCACACGGACGCCAAACCCGCGATTATCTTGCACCGTGCTGTGTTCCACCAGCACCTGCCCTTCGGCAGGCGTGTTGCGTACCAATAGAGCGTAAGGTCCATATTCGGCCAGATTATCGGCGCCTTTTTCGATGGTTACATAATCCAGGTGTCCCGTTCCTCCTCCATCGCGCCCATCGAAGGCCAGGCCAAACCATTCAATAGGTAGGTTGTCCATATCGGGGATGCCTGATATCTTGATGGGTTGTGCTGCAGAACCGGCTGCATTCAATTGCCCTTTCACTGTTAATGACCCAGTTCCCGTGCGAACCGTCGTCCCTGGATCGATCGTCAGGCTTCGACCTGCGGGGATGGTGGTTCCTTGTAGGAAAACGTAAGCGTCCAGGCCAGACTGGGTGGGCAGGCTGAAATCATGCCCCATTAGCGCTCCTGTGCTGATAAAGATCGAGTCTTCCGGCACAAAATAGTTTCCCCGGTTCTCATAGTAAGGATACATATTTTCGGAAAAACTGTTGCCCGAATAGGTTACAACCGATGACGCCCCGTTAATATAGATCGGGTATTTGTTCTGGCTAAAGTTAGTATTGTTTACGTTCACAGTGCTGTCCACCACGAACAGCCCTTTGCCGACATTGTTGAGAATGAGCGAATGGTTGATCGAGACCAGTTTGCCGGCTGCCAGGTCTTTTACGAAGATCGCAGTCTGGGCGTTTCCGCACCGGTCATCTACGCAGCCATCCGGCAGAAGGTTGGATCCGGCGCGCTCGATGGTTGCATAGTTGATCGTACCACTGCCGTCGCCTGCCGAGCCGTCGAAAAAAATCCCTGCCCAGGGAGTGTCAGATTGGTAAACGTAATTCTTCATAATCACCGGTTGGTCGGCCGTCCCCAACACGTCCAGGTGGCCCCTGATGATGAGGTACTTCCAAAATGCATCCCCCGTTTGCGCCAGGGTAACGCCAGGTTGGATGGTCAGCGTGGCGCCGGCTTGAACCGTTACATCGCCATTTAGATAATGCGTGCCTGTACACCAGGACTCATCTGCGCTTATTGACCCGGTGTGGAATTCGTTGGCCGAACACGGACCCGCAGCTTGTGCAGTTTTACCGGGAAACAAATTATCCAGTACTAAAACAAACAAAATCAGGTAGACAGGCAAAGCCCAGAGGAACAAAAGTTTTTTCTTCATCATCTTCTCCAAAACAGTTTTAATAAACGCTTAATGCTATATAAATATGTTGCTATGGTTGGCTTACGGGTGGAGGCAACGATTTTGTGATGCAGCGATGCAGCAGTCTCTCCAATTCATATTTGTCCTTGAACGACGTGCTTTCTTTTTCCTCCAGGGAACGTACATCGCCGCACAATCGCTCAAGCACATTGGTATCAACATAAAGGTGTAAAATGAACGTTTTAACCAATCGCATTTGCTCTCCGTTGCGTTCAATATATCAAACTGTTTTGCCAAATCATTGCCAAAAGTGGCCAAAAAGAAGGGATTTTGGAATCAAAAAGACGAGGGCTGGCGCCACTCGTCTTTTTGAGGGGGAAATACTCGTCGAATTATTATTTTGGTCGTTCCTTTTTTATCGCCAGGTAAAGCTGCCGCAACTCATTTTGCGGGGCGATGCCAAGCTCTTTTTCAAGATCCTTTTCCAACCGCTGGTAAAGCTTCATGGCAGTGACCCGATCCCCTAGAGCCAGTGCAGCGCGCATGCCCAGCGCCGTCGCCTGTTCTTGCCAGGCGTTGTTCGCCAGCGCCCGCCGGGCCAATTCCAGACATTCGGCTGACTGCCCGGTCGACAAGCGTTCTGCTGCTAACGCCAACAGAGCATGTTCAAATAGATCTGCATAATGCTGCCGGATTGCTATTCCCCATTCGACATAGCGGTATACCGGTAAAAATTCTCCTTGATAGAGCCTCACAGCTTGATGCCATTCTTTCCTTTGGATGTGCTGCTCGAAATCGAGAAAATCGATTTTAGAGCCGGGAGGGATGACGAGTGTGATGCTTTCTTCGCCAATCTCCAGATAACGGCTGGGGAAACGCCGGTCTGGCAGATCCGGTTCCAGCAAGCGTCGCAGAGCCGAAATAGCATGGTGGTAAAAATCGAGACCGGCGCATGGATTTTTTTCGGGGCACATCGCTTCGCACACTTGTTCCGTTGTCAAGGTGCAGCCGGGGCTGGAAAGCAGCAACGCCAGCAGTTCGCCGGCCCGGCGCTGACGAAGTCTTTCCTTTGTAACCACGGCGGCGCCCACCTGGAGCGCAAACTGCCCGAAGGTTTTTACCTGGAGCGGTTCGGGTGGTAAATTCTGCAAGCGATTGAACAGCGCTGCGCCTGTTTTTGCCAGGGTTGGGTTGGGACTGTTGAGGTTTCCAGCAATCCATGGGAGCAGCAAACTGCGTTCCTGTTCGATCAAAAAATCATATCCGTGCGCGGAAATCAGGCTGACAGCTTGCAGCCAGGCAGCGCTCGCCTCGAGGCGATTTTGTGCAGACAGCAAGGCCGCCAGGTAAAGGACTGCGCGGGCCAGGTCGAAGTTGGAGTGCAGCTTTGCGGAGCTCTCCATAGCAGCGCGCAGATCTGATTCCGCATCGGCTAAGTCGCCCAGTTCGATCTTCGTTCGCCCGCGTTCGATCAAGGTTATGGCCTGAAATTGGCGATAGCTCATGCGGGTGTTGCTGCGGACGGCATCCTCCGCCCAGGCAAGGGAAATAGGAAGCCGCCCGACCGTGCGGTAAGCGCGGCACAACCCGAGGCGTACTTCCATATTTAGGCCCGGATCGCCGCTCGATTCAGCTACCGATCGGGCATGTTCGTATAGAGGGAGCACAATATCGAGATAATCTTCCCCTGGTTCGGCCAGCCCGGCGCGCAAGCAGCAGGTGAACCCATCTCCCAGCGAACCGGGGGATACGATAGCCTGCATTTGATCGGCGACCTGGCCGGCTAG
The DNA here is from genome assembly GCA_041912175.1 of Anaerolineales bacterium. Taxonomy (GTDB): domain Bacteria; phylum Chloroflexota; class Anaerolineae; order Anaerolineales; family UBA4823; genus CAZAGA01. The sequence goes on from JAYRNN010000182.1 coordinate 30,798, forward strand.
CTCGAACTGACCAGTGCTCCAATAGACCCAGGCAATATCTGATAAAGGAAACCAAAGCTCTTCGCCCAACTCAAGCGCCTGCGCCTGTAGGAGTGCTTCTTTACCCGCCGAAAGGCACAGATCAAACTGACCGCTCGGCCAGTAGATATTCGTTGCCAGGCTGTGCAAGCATTTGTACAGCGCGTATTTATAATCCAACTCGCGGGCCAGGTCGATTGCCTGGTGATAATGACCCTCTGCCAAATCTGGGTTCCCTGACTCTGCGGCGCAGTTTCCCAGTATTCGCAGCGCATCACAACGCCATAATGAAGCGGGCGACGCGCCTAGCAATACTTCTTTGGCCAAGACCTGGGCCTGGTTGTAATGGCCCTGGCGAAAATGCAAGTGGGCTAACCGGATCAGCCCCGCGCCAATGATATCTTGATTTCCTTCGAAACGCGCTCTTTCCAGCGCCACGCTTGCCTGGTGGATGGTTATTTTATTCCAGGCGGCTTCTCGGGTGTTGTTAATATTTTCCGGGGCGTCCGGTGCGGCGTCTGACATTCCCATATTATATCAATGGAGTGGTTCCGCACGCTTTTGCCCTGGCAAAGCTGGGAAAAGCGTGGCGCGTGAATTCATGCGCCGGCGCAGCGGCTTTTTAGCGCGCCGCTAACTTCTGAAATGCGTCCTCCCCCAGGCTGTCCAACCCTTCCACGATCAAGTCGGCGCCTTGTAGCGCCTCAGCCGGATTGGTATTCGTCACGGCAATGCACATCATCCCGGCGCGCTTGGCTGCCTCAACCCCCGCAATCGCATCTTCAATGACGATACAGCGTCCAGGGAGAACCCCCAGCCTCTCGGCGGCTTCTAAAAACACGAACGGGTCGGGTTTGCTGGACCGCCCTGCCACCGACACAATGGCTTTAAAATATGCGTTTAATCCTAGCTCATCCAAAGTATCGATGATATTTTGCCGTGGGGCAGACGAAGCCACCGCCATGGGCGTCCCCAGAGCGCTCAATCGCTCCAGCCACGCATGTACGCCGGGTAACGCCTTGATGTTCCCCGGGATAGACTGGCGATAAATGATTTCCTTGCGGTTGCTGATTTGAGCGATCAGCTCGGGCGCGGGATCGCCAAGTCGCAGGCGAATGACGCCGTTATTATTCATACCAAAAGTACGCCTGAAAAAATCATGCTCAAATGAAATGCCCTGTGCGCCAAACGATGCAACCCAGGATTGATAATGCAGCTCGGCTGTATCGCATAGCGTGCCATCCAGATCCCACAACACAGCAAAGTCCGGCATACACGAAATACCTTTATGGATGGTTGCAGAACGAATACCACTGTTGGCCATTTCGCTGGACCAGTACATCCGCCTCGCCTGGCCCCCAACCGCCACGCGCATATCCGACGAGCGGGATATCCCCACCGGGTTGGCTTTGCCCAATTACCGGATCAATCAGCTTCCAGGCCAGCTCAATCTCGTCGTTGCGAGCAAACAACGCAGCGTCGCCTTTTAGTGCATCCCACAGCAGGCGTTCGTAGGCCTCTGGGATGGCGTTTTTCCCGAAGTCAGTTGCGTAGTGGAAATCCATGTCGACCGAACGCATCTCCTGCTCAGAATCAGGTACCTTAGCCTGAAAACTTAAATGGATGCCTTCATCAGGTTGGATGCACAAGCTGAGCACATTGGGCACCATTTTAAAATCTGACGGCAGGTTGAACATCAGGTGCGGGGGGCATTTGAATACCACCACAGCCTGGGTGACCTTCGCGGCCATGGCCTTGCCGGAGCGCAGATATATCGGGACATCCTGCCAGCGCCAGTTGTCAATATACAGCTTAAGCGCCCCGAACGTCGGTGTTTTAGAACCTGGTTCGACTTTGGGCGTCTGGAGATAACCCTCATACTGGCCCAGAACGACATCCCCATCTGCGATCGGACGTATCGCGCCGAGCATCTTTACCTTCTCGTTGCGCAGCGCGTTGGCCTCAAAAGATGCTGGCGGCTCCATGGCGCACAGAGTCAAGATTTGCAGCAGGTGATTCTGAAACATATCGCGCAGCACCCCGGCGGTATCGTAATATCCGGCCCGGTCTTCAACATCCACGGTTTCGGCCACCGAAATCTGGATACTTGCTACATAGTTGCGGTTCCAGATCGGCTCGAAGATTGCATTCGCAAAACGTAAAAACAGGATATTTTGGGCGGTATCTTTGCCCAAGTAATGATCCATGCGGAACACCTGGCTTTCGGAGAAGAACTGGTGCAGGGTTTGGTTGAGGGCGTGGGCGGAGGCCAGGTCGGAGCCAAATGGTTTTTCGATTGCGATATCACGCCAGGCGCTGGTTTGAATGGTCATCCCAGCCGCGCTAAGGTTGCGGGCGATGGCCTGGTAATAAGCTGGCGCGGTAGCGCAGTAATACAATCGATCAGACGCGCCATTCTCCAGGCCGGAGAGCATCTCTTCTAGCCTTGTGTAATCATCTGCACTTTCCAGGTCGCCTTGAAAATAATACAGCCAACCGGCGAACTGCTCCCAGGTGGCCTGGACGTAGGTGTCAGGGCTGTAGTTTTGGACGGACTGCTGGAACTCCAAGCGAAACGCCTCGTCGGTGTACGGGCGGCGCGCAAACCCAACAATTCGAAAACCTTCGGCCAGGCGGCCTTTGCGGTACAAGTTAAACAGGGCCGGGATCAATTTCCGATGGGTCAGGTCGCCGGTCGCGCCGAAGATGACGATTGTTTTGTTCATCCTTTACTCCCTTGAGCGATGATCGAGACCATCTCCAAAACTTGACTGGCAAATTTCTGGTCTCCGCTTTGTTTTATCCACAAGTCGCGGTCTTCCATTTTGTGTTTTCTCTTCACCTGCCAGAATACTGGTTACCGCGCGGATCATTTTAGCACAAACAAGCGGCCGCGTTTTCGCAAACAGCCCACGCCGGATCGAATAAGCCTTCATCACAGCTCAGCGAGGTATATTTCCGTAAATTTTGCGGAAATATCGCCTGGGAGAATTGACCCGGCCCGTTATGGCGGCAACACATTCGAACTCTGTTTCGGCCCAGGAGATCCCCCGGTCCGGTCAACAAGCGCCTGAATTGCGGTATGGTCTACGTTGCGCTTATCGAAGATGGCCGGGCGCTCGTTTTTGATGGTCCGGTCACGCGCGGCCAGCCGGAGCCCCAAATACTGACCACTTCGAACCTGGCCGACGTCAGCGACTTACCGGAGCTCAAGCTTTTGCCGGACAAGGAAATCGAATGGCCTACTTTACGCCAGAATGCCATCGAGGCCTTGCAGCGCATCGATCTACACGCCAGGCCTGGCCCTTTACGCAGAATTCTCGATCTCGGCTCAAGTTGGGGGTTTTTCCTGGCGGCGGCCAAAGAACTTGGGTGGGCCGCCTACGGCCTGGAGCCTCTTGCCACGCGCGCCGTTTATGCCAGGGCCGCTTTCGGGCTGGATATCACCACGGATACACTGCGCCCAAATACATTTCCCCCGGACTTCTTCGATGCCGTCACTTCCTTTCAGGTCTTCGAGCACCTGCCGTACCCGCGGGAAAACATCCGCGACCTCCACACAATGCTTCGCCGCGACGGCGTCGTTTTGATTGACGTGCCCAATATCGCGACGTGGACTCTGCGAGTCATGAAATCGCGGCACCGTCATTTCGCGCAAGATTACATCAACTTCTTTTCTGTCGAGACCCTGGGGGCGTTGTTGGAAAACAACGGATTTAAGGTAATCGACCATTATCATCCAACCCGCCGCATGAGTTTTCGTTATTTAACCCGCTACTGGCTGCGGCGATACTTGCCGGCGCCGATCGCTTCTACTCTTCAAAGCGCATTACAGAAAATGAACCTGTGGGAACGAAGCATCGGCCTCAATATCGGGGATATCATTACGGTGGTGGGCCGGAAACTGTAAGGATGCGGCTTGATTCGACCGGCAGTGGACATTAACTGTTGTAATAATGTAAACAGGTCAGATGTCACTAGACTCTCAACAGGCAATGCGCTAAAAACAAATAGAACATAAACTATTTCAACCATCACCCCCCATCACGTTCGCAACCAAGAGGGAATCATGCGAAATCCATCTCTGCCCACGTCGTTTCGATACCGTGCATTCCTGACGGTCCTTCTGAACAGCCTGCTGATCCTTTCCCTGCTGCTGCCGGGCGGCCTGTCCCGCGGCCAGGAGCTTGCTCCCACGCCCGCGGCGAGCGAGACCGCCCCGCTCGAAACCCAGACCCCCACGCCAGCGCCCTTAGATACGCCTACAGCAACGCAGCCTGCCGGGCAGACCCCAACCCCCAGCAGCGTCCTGCCGCCCACCCAGGACGAAGCGGCCACGGTTACGGCTGCCGCCACGCGCACGCCTGAGCTCAGCCCCACCCCGTCTGACATCCCCACCGCCGCCCAGCCGTTTTCACCCGGCGACCTGGAGCTGACGCTCAGCCCGGGTGGTCGCGAAGTCCTCCCCGGTGAGAGCGCCTTGCTCGTCTGGCAGATCACAGGCTGGAGCGCCGACAGCGGCGAGCTGCTGCTGGAATTCGAGCTGCCCAAAGAACTCACCCCGCTGGAGAGCGAGTTGAAATACTACGACGCAGCCGCCAACCTCCTGCGCCTGCCTGTCAGCGCCGAAGCAGGCCAATACTCCCTGGCAGTGGCCGAGAGCGCGCAGGGCGCCTGGAGCGTGAATGCCAACCTTCGCCGGGAGGGTAAGATCATCGATCAGGCCAGCCTGACCTTCCAGGAAGCCGGCTTGAGCCAGGTTGGGACAGAAGGCGGCGCCGCCGTGGGCTTCGGCGAGCGGGTCCAGGTCGTATTTCCCCCCGGCGAAGCCCTGGAGGTGCGCATTCGCCGCCCCTCCCCTGCGGATGCGCCACCCTACAGCCTGAGCGGGCAGCCCTTCGAGATCCTGGCCAATGCGCAGAGCAGCGGAGAAGCGCTGCATACCTTCAAGCAGCCGCTGGAGTTGACCTATCGCTACAACCCGTCCCAAATACACGGCGACGAGCGCACGCTGCGCCTGTACACCTACGACCCGGCGAAACAAGACTGGCAGCCTGTGCCCGGCAAGGTGGATGTGGAGCAGCACATCCTGTATGCCAGCCTGGAGCACCTCAGCCTGTACGACCTGGCTGCCTCGGGCTGGGAAGCCGCCCGTCTGCCCGGGCAGTTGGATTTCCAGAACGACCCATACACCGGCGCGGCCAGCTACAGCCTGCCCCTGTGGACCCCGCCCGGACCGGGCGGATTGAAGCCCAGCCTGGAGCTGAGCTACCACAGCCAGGCGGCGGAAGAAAACCTGACGGGTTTCACCCAGGCCTCCTGGGCGGGCATGGGCTGGGCGCTGGATAGCGGGTCCATCCAGCGCGACATGCACGGCACGCCCGAGTTGCTCTCGGACGATACCTTTTCACTGGAACTGGGTGGGAGCAGCCTCCCCCTGCTGATGGGCGCAGATGGCTATTACCACACCCGCGACGAGAGCTTCTGGCGCATCCAGTACGACCCTACGAACAATTCCTGGACAGCCTGGGACACACAAGGCCAAACCTACCGCTTTGGCGAGAACGCCGCCAGCCAGGCCTTCTACCCTTCGGGTTTCAGCGGATGCGACCCGGACGACCCGCAGACGAACCCGGCCGTGTGGCGCTGGTCGTTGAGCCGGATCAGCAACGTCTTCGGCAAGTCGCTGACCTTCACCTACTTCACGGATTTCAAACTCACCTCCAATCCATGCAGCAGCGGCATGCAATACCAGACCGCCGTGGCGGTGTATCCGGAGATGATCAGCTACCCGGATAGCCCCTACCGGGTGGTCTTCGAGCGCGGGAGCCGCCTGGACTACCAGAGCGTCTGGAATGACTCGGGCAGCCAGATTTTCTTCCAGCGCTACCGCCTGGAGCGGGTGCGCATCCAGGACAACGGGGTCAATATACGCACCTACCAGCTCAGCTACGCCTCGGGGAGCGCGTCCATCTTCCCGAGCGTCAATTGGAGCGCAGGCGGCAAGACCCTGACCCTCAGCCAGGTGCAGGAGATCGGGTTGGACGGTCTGACGGCCCTGCCGCCGGTCAGCTTCAGCTACGGCGACGGGTTGCATCTGCTGCAGGCCAGCAACGGCTATGGCGGACAGGTCGCCTTTCAATATGACGCCGCCCCCTGGTATGACCTGTACGTCGATCCGCAAAAGCAGGTCAACGTGGATGAACTGTGCCGGGAGCGCAGCTCGGGGGAATACGATGTGCTCTCCTTGATGAGCTACGGCGGCGGGCAGTTGCGCTGCACCAGCAAAGGAGCGCTGCGCTTGAACGGCGGAGCGGTCATGGAAGCGCCCTTCCGCTGGGTGCAGCCGGGAGCCATGTACACGGCCAGCGTAGGGCTGCGCAATCCCAGCTCGAGTGCATTCAACGTGTACGTGGGTGTGGATAACGGCAGCGGGGTGCAGATTTTCAACAGCCTGGCGCTGCCCACAGGGTATGGCACGCTGGTCGACCTGAGCGGGACGCAGGCCCTTTCCCCCCTGCAGGCCAGCCAGGCCCGGTTGTACATCGGCTGCAGCGGCGAATGCCAGGTGGAATGGTACAGCCTGAAACAGCACACCAGCCGCTACCGAATGCGGCAGAAGCAATTGTATGACGGGCTGAACCCCACCCCGGCGGTGTATGATTACAACTACGACGAACCGGCCATGAACGACGCCGCCCATTCGGCCTGGGTCGCTGGGGGCGGGGAGTTGTATGCGCCGGCCAACAGCCAGTTCCGCGGCCACGCCCTGGCGCAGGAGATCGCCCCAGACGGGCGGGTGACCAGCAGTTTCTACCACCAGGATGACCGGCAGCGGGGTCGCCTCGCCACCCGCCTGGTGACGCAGGCGGAATACAGGGAAGACTTCGAGAGCTGGCCGGCGCTGATTGGGAACGGATGGAACAGCGAGGTGGGGGGAGCGCCGGTGGTGGAGCGCCTGGTGGGCGACCCGGCCATGAAGCTGTACGTACAAGGCACAACCTGGCGCGGGGTGACCCGCTCCGTCAACAACCTGACCAACGGCGAGATGGTGTTGGCCCAATTCCGGGTGGCCAGCGGTAATGGCCAGGCGGTGCTGGCGCTGGAGAGCGGGGAGCGGGGATATCCCAACTACCGGCGCTGGGGGGTATCGGCCCACGCCGATGGCAGGCTGATGGTCGAGACCTGGACGGCCGGCGGCTGGAGCGAACCGGCCACGCTGTTGAACAACTTCCAGCGCGATACCTGGTACAGCCTGCTGCTGGCGGTGGACGAGCAGAAGTTCCTGGCGCGGGCCTGGCTGCGGGACGACCCGTCGGTGGTTGGGCGCTACGAAGCCACCCAGGAGAGCGGGCGGAGCTGGCGTTTTGCCCTCTACGTCCAGGATGGGACGACCTGGCTGGACGGCTACCAGGAAGGCAGGCTGTACACCCTCAGCGACAGCCTCTACCAGAGCGGGGTGATCTCCGCCGACTCGCTGGGCTACAACGACCTGGCGATCTATTGGGTTCACCCGGCCAGTTATAAGGAAATGATCTTCGAAGGCGACGGGGAGTGGGTGGGCCGGCGCGAAGCCTACACCTACGACAGTTATGGCAACCGGTTGCGCACGCTGGAGCAGGATTGGCTGCCGGCGTCGCAGGCCTGGCGCGATCTGCGGCTGCAAACCACCAGCTATTACCCCAATCCGAGCAGCTACCGGGTGGGGCTGCCGGGCAAGCAGAACCTGTACGAATGTCCTGCCAACAGCCTGAACGGGGGCTGTATGACCCTGTTCGCAGGGGAAGTCGACGACGCGGCGCTGAAATCTTCCACCTGGTATTTGTATGACAACCACGCATTGTTTAGCGACCCGCCTTCCCAGGGTGTTCCCACGGGGCAGCGCAGGCTGTTGTATTTTGCCGCCGCTCCGGCCAACAACCCGCGCTTCCAGGATGAACGCTGGACCCAGGACAGTTGGGGCAACCGCCTGACGCGCACGTTGTACAACAGCGAAGGCACGTATTGGCTGCCGGCTTCCGGCAGCCCACAGACCAGCGCCTATTCCTATGATCCGACTTACCACGCCTACAAGACGAGTGAGGCCAACCCGCTTGGGCTGACGACCACCTGGACATACCAGGCGTCCTGCGGTCTGGCGCTGACGGAGAGCGGGCCGAACGGGGCGCAGACGCTTGTCACGGCCGGGTACGACAATTTCTGCCGCCTGGTCAAGCTGGTCAAGCCGGGGGACAGCAGCAGCTTTCCCAGCCTGCACGTGGTGTACTACGACACCTGGCAGCCGATGATGATCGACGTGCACCAGCGCCTGGCGGCCGGGCAGAGCGCCACCTACAGCCAGCGCAAGTTCTACAACGGGCTGGGGCAGTTGGCGCAGGTGCAGACGCCGCGGGCGGTATTGGAAGACAACGCCTGCAGCCAGGACGCCGGCACGGCCGACGACGTGTGCGACGTGGTGGTGGACTACGCCTACGACGGCGCCGGGCAGTTGGTGAAACAGACGGTTGGGTATGCCATACCGATGTGGTACAGCGGCATGCCAGGGGCGCCGACGCCCTGGCGCGGCCAGCAGTTGAGCCAGCCGTCCGTGCAGACCGGCTACGACGTGCTGGGGCGGGCCGTGCAGGTGAGCGCCCCGGACCAGAGCGTGACCACCAGCGCCTACACAGACGGGGGGAACAGCACGCCGGACGGCTACCAGTTCCGGCAGGCCTGTACCACGGACGCCAACGGGCATACGAGCTGCACGCGCAGCGACCTGCTGGGGCAGGCGCGGCAGGCGCTCCCGGCGACCGGACCGGCGGTAAGCTACGCCTACGACGCGGCGGACCGGCTGGTGCGGGTGGAGCGCGGCGGCTCGGTCACCACGATCAGCTACGACCCGGGCGGGCGCAAGACGCAGTTGGTGGACCCGGACATGGGGACGTGGAACCACCTGTACGATGCGGCCGGCAACCTGATCCGCTATGCGGACGGGCGTGGGCGGCGGATGTGCCTGTACTACGACCTGGCCAACCGCCTGACGGGCAAGCGCTACCACCCGGACGCCAGCGCCTGCCCGAGCGCGGGCTTCACGCCGGACATTATCTACAGCTACGATGCCTACGACCCTTCCAACGGGCAGTACGGCAAGGGACAGCGCACCGGGATGGCGGACCTGTCGGGCAGCACGGCCTGGAAGTACGACCTGCGCGGGCGGGTGGTGGAAGAGAGCAAGGCGATCACCGGCAGCGGCGTTTTCAAGACCCAGTGGAGCTACACCAGCGCCGACCAGGTGAGCAGCATGACCTACCCTGGGGATGCGCAGGGCAACCTGGGGGAGGTGTTGAGCTTCGCCTACCACGCCCAACTGGCCTTGAAGAGCGTCTCGGGCAGTGGGGGGTACTACTATGCGCCGAATATTTCCTACACCGCGGCCGGGCAGGTAGGGCTGCGCCAGTTGGGCGCGCCGGACCTGGTCAGCCAGCCGGTCCTGCAGACCGATTACGAGTATTTC
>JAYRNN010000183.1:0-8793 GCA_041912175.1 Anaerolineales bacterium
AGTGTGTAGAAAAATCGGCTTCGCCGATTTTTCTACACACAAAGAACTTTCAAGTCAGTCCTTCGATAAAAGAGAGACTGTCCTTTTTTTGTCCATAGAGACATTGCAACCGAGCCCCATTTTTGGTAATCTCATAATGAGGAAAAAGCGAAGGGAACGAGAAACGTGTGAGCGCATGATCCGTACAGGACCTGGTGTAATCGCTCCGAAAGCATACACCGGCAATTTAAAGAGAACCAGGAAAATTCGAACGAAGAAAGGCTAAATTGAAATGAAACAATTCGCTATTTCGCTTCTATTGCTGGCCCTGTTATTGGCCGGCTGCACAACTCCTACAGCTACTCCGACGCCCGCTCCAAGCATAGCGCCAACCGAAGCTGCGACCGGGGCAGCACAAATCGCCAACCCGGCATCCGAAAACTGTATTGCCCAGGGCGGCAGGCTCGCGATTGAAACGCGCGGCGATGGCGGCCAAATTGGGGTTTGCTACTTCGAAGACAACCTCCAGTGCGAAGAATGGGCGATGATGCGCGGCGATTGCCCGGTCGGAGGCGTCAAGGTCACCGGCTACGTTACCGAAGCGGCGCGCTACTGCGCCATCACCGGCGGCGCCTATACCATTACCGGCAACAGCGGCGCCAGCGACGAACAGGGCGCCTGCACATTTAAGAACGGAGCGTCGTGCGACGTTTGGGACTACTACAATGGACAGTGCAACCCTGACACTGCGTCAACCGGTGGATGGCAAACCCACACCAATGCCGAGGCGGGCTTCAGTATACAGACCCCGCCGGCATGGAACCAGCAAGCCTTGCCCGATCAGAACGACGGCGCCATCCATGGAGAGGTTTTCAGCGGGTCAGAAGGCGGCGTGGAAGTCTATTGGGGCGTCGGCTTTGGCGGCGTCTGCACGACTGGAACGCAGCCGGTGCAGTTGGCCCAAGGTGAAGCCACGGCCTGTTACACCAAGAACAACGATGGGACTGAGGTGTGGAGCCAGATTGGCTATCAGGTGAGCGGAGGCGCCTCCTTCTCGGTGCGTGCATACACCAGCAACGCCCAGCAATCCAGCCATGACCTGGCGCTCCAGGTGCTCTCGACGCTCACCTTCATGCCGCCAACCGGCACGGGAATGACCATCCAGCCGCTATCCATGGAGGTTTGCGACGGCCAGGCGCAGGCGATGGCCCATACGCTGGAGGTCCTGGTAGGCACGAAGACAACAACGCCCATCATTCCTACACAATCCGAAGCGCCTCTGGAGGATTGGGTCAACAATGCCAGCGGCGCCGGTTGCATGGCAACCGTCACAGGCGCCGGCGAGCTTTACGAGAGCCCAAGCGCGGTCGCCAAGGCGCTGGGCGAGATGTTAATTGAACAAGGCTGGACGGAGGACCCGCAGTTGCAAGCCGATGGCCCGACCGGCACATCTTTAGGTTATCGCAAAGGCAACCAGATTTCCCTGGCCGGAGCTAACTGGGAGCCGGATGAATCCGCGAATTGCCCGAAGGACAAACCCGTCTCGGCCTGTGCAGTGACGCCGGCGCAAAAGAATTACACCATTACGCTCAACAGCGGCGAGGAGATTTCGACCGGGCAGGCTTCCACGACTACAGGAATGGCCAATCCGGCCTCGGTGAACTGCACCAAGCAGGGAGGCACGCTGTCCATCGAGGCGCGCGGCGATGGCGGACAATACGGCGTGTGCTACTTCGAGGATAACCGCCAATGCGAGGAATGGGCGCTGTTTCGCGGCGATTGCCCGGTGGGGGGCTTAAAGGTGACCGGACTGGTGACGCCTGCGGCGCAATATTGCGCCATCACCGGTGGAACTTACACCATCACCGGCAATAGCAACACAGATAACGAGCAGGGCGCCTGCAAATTGAAGGATGGCACAGTTTGCGACGTGTGGGATTATTACAATGGCAAGTGCAGCGCCAGCCAGGCCGACGCAGGCCAACTTGTGTTTGATTCCACCCGCGGCGGCGCTTACCGGGACCTCTACACCATGAATGTAGATGGGAGTGATGTAAAACGCCTGACGCAGGGGGATGCCAACAGCATCGCCGGGCCATGGTCGCCGGACGGCCAACAGATCGTATACACCGCCTTTGGCCTGACCAACAGCTACATTGCCGTGATCGATGCCGATGGCGCCGGGCAAGCAGCCCTGGATCAGGTGCAGGGTTCGGACGAAGGCTTTCCGGCCTGGTCCCCAGATGGCGCGCAAATTGCCTTTACTTCTCGGCGAGATGGTAATAATGAAGTCTATCTGATGAATGCAGACGGCACGAAACCAGTTCGCCTGACCAACGAACCTGGGGATGACTTCGCCCCAGGCTGGTCGCCAGACGGAAGCAAGATTGTTTTCGTGTCCGATCGTGACCAGACAGCAGGCGTCACCGATCTGTATATCATGAACGCAGATGGCGGCGGCGTCACCCGCCTGACTAAGGACGCCGCCATCGATTATTCCCCGGCTTGGTCGCCGGATGGCAAAATAATCGCCTACCGTTCAGACCAGGATGGAAACTCAGACATCTATGTGATTAATGTGGATGGAAGCAACCGGCGGAAGCTGACGGATAACCCGGCGTATGATTGGTCGCCGGCCTGGTCTCCGGATGGCAAAATGATCGCCTTCCAGACCAACCGGGATGGCAACTTCGAAATCTACCTGATGAAGGCCGATGGTTCGGACCCAGTGAACCTGACCAACGATCCAGGCGACGACCAGATGCCATTCTGGCAGCCGGCATCGGCTGTGCAAGGCAGCCGCGCGGTTGATTCCACCCAAGGAATTACGGCGCGTATGCTAGTGCAGCCCAACGCGTTAATGGGACCGAGTCCAGCAAGCTTTAACTGGAACCCCAACGGCGCCTTGCTGGCCTACGTCGACTCGCCAGAGGGGCGAGATGTTCTGACAGCTTATGATGCAGCCAGCGGTGATAAAAAGGTTTTGCTAGACCCTGGCGACAACCCGGATCAAATCGACCTGTCCTCCACGCTCTGGTCGCCGCAAGGTGATGCCATCCTGCTGAACGGCGGCGCGGCGCTTTGGCTGCTTGACCCGCAAACCGGGAAATTAAAATCCCTGGCAGAGGGCGACAGCAAAACCGGCCTGCAATTCTCCTCGGATGGGAAAAGCATCGCTTATGTACAGGATAACAATCTCTATACGATCAATATCAGCGATGGAAAGATCGTACGCCTGACCAACGATGGGAGTGAGACGGTTTTCAACGGGGCCCTGGATTGGGTATACAACGAGGAGCTGGCTACACGTTCGGCCCAACCAGCCTATGCCTGGTCGCCGGATGGCAAATGGCTGATCCATCTGCGCCTGGACGAAGCTGAAGTGCAGAACCACTCCGTCACCGATTATCAAACCGTACCGCCTACGCTCAGTTATACCCGCTACCCGGTGGCCGGCAGCGCCAATCCAAAGGCAACCCTGCACATGATCGCCATCGAAAGCGGAGTAAGCGCCGCCATCCCCCTGGAGGCGGATGTTGAATACATCCTGCCATTTTTTACCTGGTTCCCCGATTCACAGGAAGCCGTGTATGTCACCGAGAATCGCGCTCATACTGTGCTCGAGCTGAAGGCCTGGAACCCGGTCACCGGCAAAGGGCGGACGCTCATAAAGGAAACCGATCCCGTCTGGATCAATGAAAACTCCTACGCCGCGCCGATTTTCCTGGATAATGGGAATCAATTCTTGTGGCTATCCGAGCGAGATGGCTTCATGCACCTGTACCTGTATTCACGGGAGGGGAACCTGGTCCGCCAGGTTACCCAGGGAAACTGGATGATTGACTCGCCCGCCTGGAACCTGCTTATCCCGGGGCAGCCGGTCTTTGTCGACCCGGCTGAAAAGTGGGCCTATTTCTCAGCTACAAAGAACAGCCCGTTGGAACGCCAGATCTACCGGGCGGACATCGCCAGCGGCGCGCTGGAACAGGTTTCTCAACCGATTGGGTTCCATTTCGGGGCGCTGTCAGGCGACGGTTCTTACCTGGTTGACCAATTCTCCGATGTTTCGACGCCGCCGGTCACCTATATCCTCAAGGCCGATGGGACGCCGGTAAACGTGCTGGGCCAGAGCGCCGGGCCAACGCTGGATCTACCGGATGTCTCGCGCGAGTTCGTCATCCTCAAAGCCCATGATGGGGTGGACCTGTACGCCCAGATGGTTAAGCCGGAAAACTTCGATCCGAGCCAGAAATATCCCGTGATCGTACATTGGTATGCCGGCCCAACCTTACAGATGGTGTCCGACCGTTACGGTAAAACCAACCTGTTCAATCACATCGAGCGCGATGTGCTCTACACCCAGGCCGGTTTCATCGTCTGGCGGCTGGACAACCGGGGCAGCTTCGGCCGCGGTCACGCCTTCGAAACCCCCATCGCCGGCGAGCTTGGCAAAGCCGCCCTGGACGACCAACTGGCCGGCATCGAATACTTAAAGACCCTGCCCTATATTGACGCCAGCCGGATCGGCTGCGACGGTAAATCCTTTGGCGGATATATGAGCCTGTACGCCCTGATCCACGCCCCGGAGGTATTCAAGGCCGGCGTGGTCGGCTCCGCTCCGACGAAATGGGACTACTACGACACGATCTACACCGAGCGCTACATGCAGACGCCTGCGGAAAACTCGGATGGCTACGCGGCCACCGACCTGATCGCCGCGGCGGACCAGCTTAAGGCTGCGCCGTTGATCATCCACGGACTGAATGATACCAACGTCCACCTGCAGAACTCGATCAACCTGATCCAGAAGCTAGAGAGCATCGATAAGCCCTTCTTTTTCCTGCCGCTGCCGAATTTGAACCACAGCTATAAAGGCGACGGTCTGGCGACGGCGCTCTCCACAAGCGTGGAATATTTCTCGCAACTCCTGAAGCGCCCACTAACGACCACTGCCCCGGCAAGCGAAACGACCCCGGCTGCTCCCGCAACGAGCTCACCTGCTGCATCCACAGATATGATCCCGCTCAAGGACGCTCTGGGCGACTTGCAGCCAAAAGATGTATTTCAGAATTTTTACGACCTCACCCAGACGCCTCGACCATCCGGGTCGATGGACAAAATCCGCGCCTTCCTGGTCGATTTTGGCAAAGGGCTTGAGTTGGAGACAGTGGTTGACGAGGCGGGCAACGTGATCATCCGTAAACAAGGCGCGACGGGTTTCGAGGATAAGCCGGGGGTTGTCTTACAGGCGCACATGGATATGGTGGCGCAGAAAAACGCCGATAAGGAATTCGATTTCACCACCGACCCGATCGAGGCCTTCGTCAACGGCGACTACGTGGTAACAGATGGGACGACCCTGGGCGCCGATGACGGCATCGGCATGGCGATGATCATGGCTGTTTTGCAGTCCAAGGACCTGAACATCGGGCCGGTTGAGGCCCTGTTCACGGTTGATGAAGAGACGACTATGTCGGGGGCGTTGGGCTTAAGCGCGGCTACCCTGCAGGGAAGGACCTTGATCAACCTGGATTGGGAAACAGAAGGCATATTTACCATCGGCGCCGCCGGCGGCGAACACGTCAACATCAATTCCACCTACAAACAGGTCCCTGCGCCGACGGACATGGTGTCTTACGTGGTCAAAGTGCAAGGGCTCCAGGGCGGTCATTCGGGGATGAGTATTAATGAAGGGCTCGGGCATGCCACGAAGTTGATGGTACGCCTGCTGGAAGAGGCCGTCGATCCCTACGGACTGCGCCTGGCCAGCCTCGTGGGCGGAACGGCCACCAACGCCATTCCGCGCGAGGCTGAAGCGATCGTCTTCCTTGCTAATAATCAGGTGACGCCATTCACGGATTTCGTCAAGCAGTATGAAGCCACGATTCAAGCGGAGCTGGCGGCGACCGAGCCGGACCTGAACGTCACGGTGGACGCCGTGCAGTCGCCTGCGAATGTAATGGATGAAACCTTCCAAAAGACGGTGATCGATGCCCTGTACGGGACGCCCCAGGGGGTGATCCGCATGAGCGACACCGTCCCTGGCCTGGTCGAGACCTCGACCAACCTGGGCATCACGACGATCCAGGACGGCCAGATGCAAATCATCTCCTATCCGCGCAGCTCCGTCGACTCGGAGCTGAAAGACGTCGCCCAGATGATCGCCAGCGTCTGGGAATTGGCCGGCTATCCAGTAGATATTTCAGACTACTATACCGGTTGGACTCCCAACCCAGATTCACCCATCTTGGGGTTGATGACGACCGCCTATCACGATCTCTACGACAAGGATCCGGAGGTTACTGCGATCCACGCCGGCCTGGAATGCGGCGCCATCGGTGGGACCTATCCGGATATGGACATGATTGCGATCGGGCCGACCCTGAATGACGTGCATTCGCCGTCAGAAAGCCTGTACATCCCCAGTGCAGAAAAGGTGATGAATCTGTTATTGGAAACGCTGCAAAGGTTCTCGGGGCAATAGATCATCTAAACGGGCTATCCAAAAAGAGTGGTTTGGGGAGAGGGGCTTTCTGGTTGTTCTTTCTAGACAGCCCCTAGATATTCTATCCTGGTGGTGAGCGCAGATTATGAGGTCAATGGACCCCATTGGAAATGGCGGCCTCAATTTCCTGGCGACCTTCATAAATTCCAGCCACCCGGCCGTCTTTCATCTGTACCAATTTATCTACGTACCGGCGCATGCGCAGGTCGTGCGTTACCATGATGCCCGACTTGTTCTGCTCGTGGATCAGTTCAGCGTATAACTGGGTTACCTGGAAAGCGCGTTCCGTGTCCAGGCTGGCGGTCGGTTCATCGGCCAATACGACACTGGGGTTGTGAATTAACGAGCGGGCGATGGCCACGCGCTGCCGCTGACCGCCGGAAAGCTGGCTAGGGAGGCTTTTCAGCCGGTCTTTCAAACCCAGGCGGTCCAGGAGCGCTACAGCGCGCTCGCGCTCGATTTTGTTCAGACGCTTATTCAAGCGCAGCATTAACTCAACGTTTTCGATGACAGTCAGGTAAGGCGCCAGGTTATTTGCCTGAAAGGTAAAGCCAATGCGTTCGTGACGGAAACGCACGCGTTCGTTTTCTTTCATTTTGTTCAAATCTTGGCCATCAATCGTAACCCGGCCCTCCGTCGGTCGCAACAGGGCAGCCAGGATCGCCAACATGGTGGTTTTGCCGGATCCGCTCGGACCAACCAGGCCAACAAACTCGCCCTGGCGGACCTGGAAGCTGACCTGGTTGGCGGCAAAAATCTGGTTGGTGTTGCTGCCATAGACTTTGGTCACATTGTGCACATCGATCACAACCTCGGATGCAACGGTAAAAACGGCGTTTTCGGCTACCATGTATTCAATACCAGCGCGATTTTCAAGGTTATCCATTCCCAATTCTCCAATCACATCACTCCTGTTATCGATGCCGCCGTGCAAGATCGATAACAGGAAGAAAGTTATCTTATTGCGTTAATCCCAAAGCGATCAACGGCTCAACACGCACAGCCAGGCGTACGGAAACCAGCCCACCCAGGGGGCCAATGGCGAGCAGCGCTACGATAGCTGTGGCGACAGCGCTGCCTGTAAATTGCACCGGCGCGTTTCCGGGGATGCCTGCAGCCAGGCCGAGCGTCACCAGCGCGCCCAAGATGACGCCAAAAGTGCTGACCAGGATGATCTGAGTGATGACCGCCCCGGCGATACTGCGGTTGACAACGCCGATGGCTTTCAGCACGCCAATTTGAGGGACCTTCTGGAGCATCTGGATCTGGAAGAAACCGCCGATGACCAGTACGCCGATCAAAAGCACGAAGGCCTGTTGCGTATTGAGGGTCGATTGTTGGGCTGAGTAACCTGGCAGTGAGCGAATAGCCGTTTCAATATCGGCTGATTCTGTTCCCTGCACGCTTTCATCGATTGTGCTGATCATGGCGGATTGGTTGTTTGGATCGCTCAACTTTACCGCGATGGCATTGATCGCCCTGCTCTGCGTCGGCGCCGGAAGCTCTCCTTGCGGGCGAACCTGGTCCCAGGTCCGGTAAGGCATAAATACAGACGAAGCGTATTGATAATCACGCGGGTCGGTAATTCCGATCACACGCAGGTTATAAAATTCCTCTTCGGTGCCTTGAATGGTTCGCAGGCGAATTTGATCACCGATGCCAACGCCAGCCTCAGCGGCGACATTGCGATCGATCACGACATCGTTGCCGCGGTTGCTGAACAAGGGGGAGCCTTCTATGACAGGCGGCGAGCCAGGTTGGTTGGGTTCTACGCCGATAATCGAGACATCCAAATCGGCCTGCCCGTTCTCCGGCAATAACCTGGCCGTTGCAAACCCAAGCGGTCCGGCTGCCTGTACACCCGGCAAGCGGCGAACGGCATTCAGCTTGCTCCGGTCCAGCCGGCTGCTGAACGCTGAAAGCTCGGTATTTTTCTGGAATACGAGTAGCTCGGCATCGAGCTTATCCAGATATTGGCGGTTGGCGTTTCCAAGACCTTGAGCCAACCCGGCGACAAACAACACAAGGGTAGTAATGAGGGCGATCACCAGTGAAAACAGGAGAAAGCGGCCCTTGTTGCGCCAGATCTCTTTGAAAGATAGAAAAAAAGCCATTGATATTTTCTCCTCGGATTAGGAAAAAGGTGGTTCTTTGGGGTCGAGTGGGGGGGGGGGGGGGGGGGCCGCCGGCCCCCCCCCCGGGGCCCCGCGGCGCGGGGCGCGCCCGGGCGCCCCGGCGGCGCCCGCGGCCGGGGCGGGGGGCCGCGCCGCCGGCGCGCCCCCGGCCCCCCCCCCCCCCCCCCCCCCCAC
>JAYRNN010000184.1:0-9218 GCA_041912175.1 Anaerolineales bacterium
CGCCATGCGTTTCGAAGGGGTAACCACGATTTGGGACAAAAACAACGGCTCGTCCGCCAGGCTTCAAAACACGCACCATTTCCTCGACAGACTGTCGATCATCCTGGACATGTTCCAGTACCTCATGGCTTAATATCAGGTCAAAAGTTTGCTCCGAGAAAGGAAGGCCCTCTCCGGCAGCACAGACGATCGTATCGGAACGCTGGCGCGCCTCCAGCGTGCGATCGAAATCATACTCCAGGCCAATGACTTTGCCCGCCAAAGGTCTTAAGTGTTCGACATACATCCCTACACCACATCCATTTTCGAGCACCTGGCCCTTAATCCGCTCGCCGGCTGCCTGGAGGATCATCTGCAGTCGACGTTCCTGGCCCGCCCGCCATACATAAGATGGTTCGCCGCGCAGAGCTGCTTTTTGCAAGTTTCTTCCGTTGGGCGTATCGCTCAATTCGGGCTTCATAGAGGTGTGATACCGCTCACTTAATTCCCCAATGAATGGCAATTGTCCCGAACATCAGGCGTACAAACCCCACCCCCTCAAAACCGGCGGCTTGCATGCGGGCGGCCAGCCGCTCAGGTTCCAGAAAGTTCTCGGTCGTATTTGGCAGATATTGGTAGGCCTCGGACTGGCCTGCCACAAGACGGCCCAGAGTAGGAATCACCTGGTGCAAATGGATGCGGATAAAAGGGGCCAACAGGTTATTTTCAGGCGGGGTGGTATCCAGCGCCACGAAACGCCCTCCAGGTTTCAGCACCCGGCGTTGTTCGGCCAGGCTCAGGTTGAGATCGGTCACATTTCGCAGCAGGAAACCAGAGACTACCGCGTCAAATGAAGCCTCTGGGAAAGGAAGTTGGCGGGCGTCGGCCGCCGACCAGCCCAAGTTGTCCGCGCTGTAACGGGGCTTGCCGATGGTCATCATGCCTAGCGTGAAGTCAGCCGCAATGACATTTGCTTTAGGACATTGCCGCAACGCTTCCCCGGCCAGGTCGCCTGTGCCGGCGCCGAGATCGAGCAGCCAATTGCTCGGAGCCAGGCGGGCGCGCTGAATGACCTGCCGGCGCCAGTTTACATCCTGTCCCATGGTCATCAGACGATTCATCAGGTCGTAACGCGGCGCAATCCGCGCGAACATGTTTTGTACGTCGCGGACCCGATCCGCTTCAGGTTTGCTTA
Organism: Anaerolineales bacterium; assembly: GCA_041912175.1. Classification (GTDB taxonomy): domain Bacteria; phylum Chloroflexota; class Anaerolineae; order Anaerolineales; family UBA4823; genus CAZAGA01. The sequence goes on from JAYRNN010000184.1 coordinate 1,175, forward strand.
ACAAGGCTTCCTCCATCCGAGGTCGATATTAATCGCTGCCATTTTGAGCAGCCATCAAGCGGGCGTCTTCCTGGTCAGCGACGCGCTTTCCTTCTTCTACATTCACGAAGGTCAATAGAACGCCGCCGATAACGAACAATACAATCAGGCTCAGCACTGCCGGGCGGCTGCTGCCAAACATGCTGCCTGCTGCGGCGAACATCAAAGGTCCGATGATCGCTGAGAACTTTTCCATCACTCCGAACAGGCCGAAGAATTCTCCGCTTTTTGAGGCCGGCGACATGGCCGCATACAGACTGCGGCTGAGCGCCTGGCTGCCGCCTTGGACGATGGCGATCATCCAGGCCAGGAACCAGAACTCGATCACCGAGTTCAGGAAATAGCCCCACACGGCCACAGCCATATAAATAATGAGCGCTAACAAGATTGTGCGTTTCGTATCCAGTGTTTGAGCCAGGCGACTAAATAACCGTGCGCCTAGCAACAAGGAAAGGAGTACGCCGATGATCTCTATGGCTAGGATCAACCCGATAATCATTAATAAATTACTTTGGCGGATGCCGGGCAGAATCGTGATCGCGGCCAGTGAGATGGCATTCCCCTGGCTGGCGAGGTTCTTTTGGCCAGCGCTGATCAGGCCTAGCGTATGCTCGCCAGCCGTCGCAGCCTGGAAGGTCTGGCTGACATCGTAACGTAAAGTTGGACTATAAGCATCAATGGTTATCGGCTGATCCGTATGCGGGTCGAGCAGCGGCTGACCGTCCACATACACCGCCCAGATACCGTAATTGGGTCCCTGGCTATAAGTAAGCATGAATTTCTGGCCGTTGAAGGCAAATTGGTAACCGGTTGTTGGGTCTTCGGAAATCGCGTAAATTGCACTTTGTTTGCTGCCCAAATCCTGCGCAGAAATAGAGGTCTGCTGCCAATCGCCGGTGTACTGAATCGCGGCATCGCTTGCCAGGTAGGCGCCTTCGCCTTTTGCATTGCCGATATCCGAAAACCGGGCGGGGGGGGCGCCGGTGATGCTTTCAGGTAGATTGTGCGCCCCCCATAGCCCAATGACTGGCAGGGCGATAAGATTGAATAAAACGAAAGCCAGGTACACCGGGCGGCGCTTATCTCCTGCGCTGGGCAGGCGCCCAAAGATCAGGCTGAAAGGGATGCCAACAAATTGGACCAACAGCAGAGCCAGGATCAACTCGACGCTCCCAAAACCCAGCTCAGCCCCATAAATGGCGGCTACGCCGATGATCGTGCCTATGCCGTCATTGTAAATAAGAAATGCCAGTAAAAATTTAAAAAGCTCGCGATATTGGCGGATGTCTTTTAGCGTAGCGCCCAACCGCTTAAAGCTGGCGCTGATTATTTTTTCGTTATGTTCTAGCTTGATGGGCGCGGCCGGGGGCTCTGGAACTCGTCGTAAGAGCGGTATGGTGAAAATTCCCCACCAGATTGCCACGCTCAAAAATGAGAGGCGCGCCCCCCAGGTGCCTGGCAGCAGTTGAATCATGACTACGTTGATCGCTAGCAAGATGCCGCCGCCCAGGTAGCCCATCGCATACCCACGCGCTGAAACGCGATCTTGATCTTCATCTCGAGCGACATGCGGCAGCAGAGCATCGTAAAAGGTGTTTGCCCCGCTGAATCCGATCCGCCCCAGGATGCCTAAGATCGAAGCCAACACCCAGTCTCCGGTGCTGACCAAAATCAAGAGCGCCGTCGCAACGATGCCGATTCCGGCAAAGATCGACAGGAATTTCTTCTTGCCGCGCATTACATCGGAGACCGTGCCGAGTATCGGAGATAGAATCGCAATAATAAACAAAGAAAGGCTAAGCCCAAAACTCCAATAAGAGGTTGCAACGGTCGCGCTGGGAAGCGTAGCCCCTGCTACCTGGCTGAAATAGATGGGCAATACGGCCGCCAGGATGGTCGTGGCGAAGGCCGAATTTGCCCAGTCATACATCGTCCAGGCCCAAATCCGGCGCTCGTATTCTTCTTTGCTAATCGCCTTGAAAGCATCATAAGTGGTTGCCATTCAGGACTCCGATCGAGGTCACCTAGAATATTAGAATGCAATGCTCTGCTTGATATTATAAGTTAATGTTGTTGACGATGAGCAGGATTCTGCACATTAAATCATCTTTTTTTGTTATATAATTAATAATTAGAAACGCACGACCAATCATTTGCTGTTTTAATGTAATTATTCTTTTTTATTTTCGCTTGCTCGAGTCTGGCTCACCGGTTGGGTGAGGTGCATTTATTCTAATTTTGAATTTATTCGCCGCTTACCTGGCAGCAAGAAAGTTGTTTGACCCCCCGGGAGAGTGCGGGTAGACTGATCATCAGATTTTCAGCCATCGCCGGCTGGGAACCTGTGTGAACGGCAGACTCGAATGAGCGCAATTCAGTTGCATAGATTTTATGCGACGAAAGTGCGCTTTTTCTGTTTTTATCCTGGAGTTATTTTATGAAAAGGGTCGATCTCATTTTTCGCCTCGCCTTTATGGTAATATTTGCAGGCATTGGGGCCTATTATGGCATTAAGCTTACCGATCTGGTGAACCAATCGCAAGTTTTGGGAAGCACAGTGATATCGCCAATTGTGGGGGCGGCGATATTAGGAGTATTAAGCGGTTTAGTTGGCTTTATCATTGCGCCGTACCTGACTACGATTCCGGCCCATGGTTTGCGTGTGTTATTAACCAAGCTTTCGACGCAGACGCTGGTTGCCGCATTAGTTGGCCTGGTAGCAGGTTTGATCGTCGCCGCGCTACTGGCTTTCCCATTATCCTTCTTGCCGGCGCCATTCGGCACGGTCCTTCCTTTCATCGGCGTGGTCGTTTTTAGCTACGTTGGCGTGATGGTATTCGTCATGCGTCAAAATGATATTTTTGGCGGATTTCGCACGCGTTTTTCTGGGCATGCCAATGCGCCATTAGAGGAAGCGGTCAAAACCGAATCTGAAGCCGCTGGTATCGTATTGTGTGATACGAGTGTCATTATCGATGGGCGAATTGCAGATGTAGCTCGTACGGGTTTTTTGATGGGGACTCTCTTAATCCCACGTTTTGTTTTAAACGAATTACAATACATCGCCGACTCGCCAGACAACCTGCGCAGGCAGCGCGGGCGGCGTGGGATGGAAGTTTTGTCACAGCTTCAAAAGGACTCTACCGTGCCGGTTAAAATAAGTGATATTGATGTCGAAGGAATTCGGGAGGTCGACGAGAAGCTGGTTGTATTGGCCAGGCAATTGCACGCCCCGATTCTGACCAACGATTACAACCTGAACCGGGTGGCAGAACTGCAAGGCGTCAAAGTGTTGAATGTCAACGAGCTGGCGAATGCAGTCAAATCGGTGTTATTGCCAGGCGAATCTCTGGTGGTGACTATTATCCAGGAGGGGCGTGAATTAGGGCAGGGTGTGGCCTACCTGGATGATGGAACAATGGTGGTTGTCGAAGACGGCCGTGAGCGTCTCAACAACCAGGTGGCCGTCATGGTAACCAAGATCTTGCAAACCAACGCCGGGCGAATGATTTTTGCTCGCCTTGAAGATGGTGGAAAGTAGAGTAGGGAAATGTCTTTACAAGTTTATAACACGCTGACGCGGCAAAAAGAAATATTTGAAACCTTAGAACCTGGCCAGGTACGCATGTATGTTTGCGGCCCTACGGTTTATTCAGATGCGCACATCGGCCATGCGATGTCGGCCATGGTTTTTGATATCATTCGGCGCTACCTGGAATATAAGGGCTACCATGTTCGCTATGTCATGAACTATACCGATGTCGATGACAAAATTATTCGTCGTGCCAATGAAAAAGGCGTGGATCCCTACAGTTTAGCGGAATATTACATCCACGAATTTCGCCAGAACCTGGAAGACCTGAAAATCCTGCCTGCCACGGTTAATCCACGCGCCACTCAGGAAATGGAGCAGATCCTGGCCATGGTGCAAGGTTTGATCGATAAAGGCTTTGCTTACGAGTCCGGCGGAGATGTTTACTTCCGGGTTCAAAAAGATCCCAATTATGGCAAACTGTCTGGGCGTCAAATCGATGATATGCAGGCTGGGGCGCGTATTGAGGTGGGCGAGCTAAAAGAACATCCGATGGACTTCGCTCTTTGGAAAGCTGCTAAACCAGGCGAACCGGCTTGGGAGAGCCCCTGGGGTCCCGGCCGACCGGGCTGGCACATCGAATGCTCTGCGATGAACCTGAACCATTTAGGCGAACAGATCGATATCCATGGTGGTGGGAATGATTTGATTTTCCCCCATCACGAGAACGAGATCGCTCAAACAGAGAGCCTGACACAAAAATCCTTCGCCCGTTATTGGATCCACAACGGCATGCTGCAGCTCTCTGGCGAAAAGATGTCTAAATCTCTAGGGAACCTGATTACGATCAAGGATTTCCTGGAAAGCCACGAAGCGGATGCCCTGCGGTTAATGGTGTTAAATTCGAGTTACCGTGGGCCATTGACTTTTAGCGAAGATGTAGTCGCGCAATCGGAACGCGCGCTGGAACGCTTACGCTCCGCTATGCGGCCAGCTAGCTCCGCTACGGAAATCGCCTCTCTCGAAACGATACAGACTTTGCAACAGCAAACCCCCTCGGCCTGCCAGAGCTTTATAAATGCCATGGATGACGACTTTAATACAGCCGGCGCGTTAGGCGTGCTATTCGACCTGGTACGGGCAATCAACCAGGCGCGCGACGCGGGTGTAGGACAGGCTAACTTGAAAAAAGCGCAGGACACACTGGTCGAGTTGACTGGTGTGCTGGGCCTGAGCATGCAGCGTCCGGTCTCTAAAGGCGCCGAAGCCGATCCATTTATCAATCTGCTGGTTGAGATCCGCAAGGAACTGCGCGCTCAGAAGCTGTGGGCGCTTTCCGACTTGGTGAGAAACCGCTTAAATGAGCTGGATGTTGCCCTCGAAGATAGCAAGGACGGCACGACCTGGAATTGGAAATGACCGGGCAGCAAGACACAGGGTGGAGCCAGCAACCCGCGACGCCTGATCCATTCCCTCCCGGCGATTTCGATGATTGGGCGCAGACGTATGACCAGGATGTCCTGGACAGCGGATTTCCCTTTGATGGCTATTCCCAGGTTTTAGAAACAACCTTGCGCTTGGCCGATGTTCACTCCGGCCAGAGTGTGCTGGATTTGGGGGTTGGCACTGGCAATTTATCGATCTTATTCGCTCAACAAGGTTGTTTGCTATTCGGCGTTGACTACTCTGCGCGGATGTTGGAATACGCACAGCGTAAACTTCCGCAGGCTGTGCTCGTCCAGGCCGACTTGCGCCAGGATTGGCCCGTGGCACTAGACAGGCCTTTTGATCGGGTCATCTCCGCCTATGTTTTTCACCATTTCGCCTTAGAAAAGAAAATTGCGCTGCTGGCCCACCTCGCCACTCTTCTCTCTCCAGATGGCCGCATCGTCATCGCCGACCTTGCATTCACCACGCAACTCGCATTACAGGTTGTTCGGGATACGCTTGGTTCAGACTGGGAGGATGAGTATTATTGGGTAGCAGAGGAAACATTGCCCGCCCTGGCGAAAGCCGGATTCAGAGCCAGCTTCCAGCAGGTCTCATCTTGCGCGGGTGTGTTTGTGATCCCTAAGCCATGAAAGAATGGGTGTACGGGCGTAATGCCGTCTTTGAGACTCTGCGCGCCGGCCGGCGTCAAGCGTTTCGTTTATGGGTTGCTCAAGGTGTGCAGGAGAAAGGCCGCCTGGCGCAATCGCTTGAAATTTGTGTGAAACGAGAAGTCCTGATTGAGCAGGTTCCCCGCCAACGCCTGGACGCCATCAGCGATGGAAATCAGGGGGTAGCGCTGGAATGTAGCGGCTATCCTTATCGTGAGTTGGTCGATATCCTGGATTTGGCGCAAGCGCTTCATCAAGCGCCCTTTATATTGATCCTGGACGCGTTGAAAGATCCACAGAACCTTGGTTCGTTGTTGCGTACCGCCGAAGTCGTCGGGGTGCACGGCGTTTTGTTGCCGTTAAAGCATACGGTGACAGTTACGCCGGCGGTTGTTAACGCCTCATCTGGCGCCAGTGAGCATCTACTGATTGCTCAGGCAAATTTAGCCCAAACAATCGCTACTTTGAAAGAGGCTGGGCTGTGGGCAGTGGGTTTGGAAAGTGGTTCAGCCGCGCTGACGCCAGACCAAATCCGCCTGGACGGCCCATTGGCATTGGTGGTAGGCAGCGAGGGTCAAGGAATGCGTCCCTTGGTACGGGAATCTTGCGATTTCCTGCTGCGATTACCGATGCGCGGAAAAATTGAATCGTTGAATGCCGCTGTGGCCGGGTCGATCGGGCTCTATCTTGCTTGGCAGGCGCGTGGTTTTACATAAGGCGCTTGTTCCTGTTGTCGCTACCCGCCTGGCGCAAAAATCGATGCCGGGCTTAGAAACCTTGCCTGCAGCCCCCCGACTCTTGAATGGGTGCATCCAGGCGCTTTAGACTTGGATGCACCCATTGCCAATTTACTTGAAGGTCACCAGATAGTGACCCTGATTATCGTCGTAATAGCCGAGGTTATCGTTGATGATCAGATACAATTTGCCGCTGGCAGGCGCAGTAACGGTCTCTGTGTTGCCAATTGCAAATATCACCGCCCCTTTGGAGCCTACGACTTTGCCGATCAACATGCCATATGGCGCGTAATCCAACGCGCACGGCGGTGGCGCATCTTCGTAAAGCCCACAGCCAAGCGATTCTACCTGTCCCCCGGGATCACTCAGTGATCCCGGAAAATATTCGACGGAAGTAGAGGCATAACCCACGGAATTGATATGCAATTCCTGACCAACTTGGACACTGAGGCCGGTATAAGTCCACTCAACCGTTGCGGGAACATAAACGGTGAGTGGAGGCAATTGTGTGCTGGCCTTGCCTGGTGCAACAAGCCCGAGGGCAAGAGTGATTACCACCAGGCTGAATATCGAGAATCGTTTCAGAGCAAATTTATCCATTCTGGTATCCCTCCATGGAATTACAAGCATTGACGCGAGATCTGAGTAACCAATAATTCTGTGACGCCTCCTTTCATTCGAAACACGGAATTCGAATCCCTAAAGTTTGTTGACATGGCTCCTGATAATAATTATCGCGCCGGTTGATGGAAGATCAAGTTAATAAAATCCAGGTCGCTGTCACTTTATTGGTGGGCGAGTTTGTGGGTGACTATAACAAACCCAGCCGAATCATTTTCTTCGGTTAAAAACCATTGACGTCTGCTGCGAATCCTGATAGACTCACTCGCCGCAGGGATGGAAATGTCCTTGAGATTGGTCTGCGAAGTCACGAATTTAATCTTGTCGTAGAACAGGCCCTCTGGTATAATGCCATTCGCCTTATCGCTGGCACCTTATCAATTCGCGCCGCAAGTTCTTTGCGCCGACGTAGCTCAATCGGCAGAGCAACCGCCTTGTAAGTGGTAGGTTATGGGTTCGATTCCCATCGTCGGCTCCAGGCATTGTTGATTGATGAATGTCGATTGTCGATTTTAGCCTTTTCCCAGCGAGCTGGATGGCTAAAATCTGCAATCTACAATTGGCAATCTTCAAAATATGGGCAGTTACCCAAGTGGCCAACGGGGTCTGACTGTAAATCAGATGGCAGAAGCCTTCGGAGGTTCGAATCCTTCACTGCCCACTTATTGCTACGGCTGACCAGGCTGTTCGTTTAGCCAGGCAGCGCGTAGTTTTGTAATGAAACGGCATGCCCTCATAGCTCAGTCGGTAGAGCACGTTCTTGGTAAGAACGGGGTCATGGGTTCAAATCCCATTGAGGGCTCTCGTTGCCAGAGTTAAGTTTGACTGAAGGAGATGGACTTATGGGAAAGCAGAAATTTGATCGCAGCAAGCCGCACATGAACGTTGTGTCGATGGGGCAATTTGACCACGTAAAAACGACCTTGACCGCGGCGATCACCAAGTTCAGCGCCCTGCAGGGGTACGGCGAGTTTCGGGCCTTCGACTCGATCGACAATGCGCCGGAAGAGAAAGCG
>JAYRNN010000185.1:0-5671 GCA_041912175.1 Anaerolineales bacterium
ATCGCGAGTGGTGGCTGCTGCTTGCGTTATGCCCTTATCATCCAGTGGTGTGCTGACCAAGTCGCCCGACCGGCAAATGGGACTGCGTCATCGCGCCGCTTTAGGAATCTCAGAAGTTAGCGATGCCGTAGCAGTCGTGGTTTCTGAAGAAACCGGCGCCATCTCCGTTGTGCATGGCGGGCGGATGATCCGCCGTTTGGACGCTGAACGACTCGAGAACATCCTGCGTGCCTTTTTCCAGCCCGAAAAGCAGATGAGTAAAACCGCGCGTTTCCTGGCGCACTTTTTCCCTAGAATCGATAAAAATCCACAGGAAAAACCCAAATGACGGTTATCCGCTGGATTCTAAAAAACTTAAGCACCTTATTGCTCTCCTTTGTACTGGCGGTGACCGTTTGGGCGTCTGCTGTCGTTACGGCTGATCCGAATCAATCCGGAGCCTTTCAGCCGGTCCCGATCGAAAAATTAGGACAGGCTGCTGATTTATTATTGACCAACAATATCCCAACACAGGCAGTGTTGACGCTTAAAGCCCCGCGCTCGATCTGGGAAAGCTTGAACAACGACCCCAGTCGCGTGCGGACATGGATTGATCTGTCCGGATTGGCAGCCGGAGAGCACGACGTTCAGGTTCACGCTGAGGTGGCGCTTAGCCCGGTGCGCATCCAAAATTTAAATCCAGCAGTGATCAAGATTGTCCTTGAACCGCTCACCACGCGCGTTCTTCCTATCCAGCTTCAAGTGAAGGGCGAGCCGCCGCTCGGTTATCGGAAAGGCCAACCAAGTACAATTCCTGATACCATAACGATCAGCGGGTCAGCTTCGGCAGTGAATCGCGTCGAGGCAGTTACGGCGTCTTTAGACATCACTGGAGCCAGCCAGACGATTAAAACAATTCTGCCTCTACATGCTGTCGACGAGAATGGTACTGTAGTGCCAGAGATCGTACTGGCCCCTAAGGAAGTCAATATTACCCAGCCGATCAGCATTTTAGGCGGCTATAAGAATGTGGCCGTCAAGGTGGTTACCACTGGCCAGGTGGCCAATGGCTATCGATTGACCAATATCTCTGTTACACCTCCTACCGTAACCGTGTATTCGTCCGATCCAGCGCTCGTCAATGAACTTCCTGGATACGTAGAAACCATGCCCGTTGATTTAACTGGGTTAACCGATGATACTGAGTTCAACGTATCTCTGGACTTGCCGGATGGGATCAACCTGGTCAGTGATCCAAGTGTGTTGGTTCAAATTGGTGTTGCTGCGATCGAGGGTAATCTAAGCCTATCGATCCCGGTTGAGCCATTGGGATTACCGCCTGCGCTGCAAGCGGTTATTTCTCCATCTACCGTCGATGTTTTGATCAGCGGGCCTTTACCTATCATTGATACACTCACCCCCGCCAGTTTTCGCGCGGTTGTTGATTTAAGTAACATGACCGAGGGTGTCTATCAAATAACGCCGACCCTGGATCTGGCGCCAGAGGAAATTCAAATTCAAGCGATTATCCCAGAGACCGTGGAAGTGACCATCATCCAGGCGCCAACGCCTACTGCTACCCAGCCGGCGACTGCCACACCCAGGCCTTCCATATCCAGGACAGTCACACCCGTTTCAACAGCCCGACCTTAGAAGGCAGAATTCATGACTAAACCTGTTGTTGCAATCGTTGGCAGACCGAATGTTGGTAAAAGTACACTGTTCAACCGCCTGGCAGAAGAACGCCTCGCGGTAGTAGACGATGTTCCAGGTACAACCCGGGATCGCCTCGTGGCTGAGGCAGAATGGGTCGGGGTTGCATTCGATATCGTAGATACAGGTGGAATAGATCCCATTCAAACGGGAACCGGCCGAGAAAAGCAGCCCCTCTCAATCGGTTCAGCCGATTTTATCGAACAAATCCGCACCCAGGCAGAGATCGCAATAGATGAAGCAGATGTCGTATTATTTATTACCGAAGCGGAAAACGGGGTCACGCCGGCTGACCGGGAAGTATCCCAGATCCTTCGCCGCCGCCAACAGGAACGAGATGGGCAACCCTGGCCGCCAGTCCTATTAGTCGTCAACAAAGCTGACAGCCCGGCCTTACGTGATCAGGCATTGCAATTTTATGAATTGGGTCTAGGAGACCCCCACCCTATCTCAGCGTTGCATGGCACTGGGACCGGCGATCTGCTGGATGCTCTCGTGGCCGTCTTACCAAGCTCGGTCGCAGACGAGAATGATGAGTCGGTTAAGATCGCCATCGTAGGAAAACCCAACGTTGGAAAATCTAGCCTACTCAACCGGTTAAGCGGTGAAGAGCGTGCGATCGTCAGCCCAATTCCTGGCACAACCCGCGATGCCATCGATAGCAAATTAGTGCACAATGATATCCCGATCACCTTGATCGATACAGCCGGGATCCGCAAACGTGGCAAAGTTGAGCCTGGAGTCGAAAAATATAGCGTGCTCCGTTCGATGAAAGCAATCGAACGCGCCGACGTTTCATTATTGCTGATCGATGCAGTAAGTGGCGTGACAGCACAAGATACACATATCGCTGGTTACATCCTGGACGCGTGGAAGAGCGCCGTCGTTGTGGTGAATAAATGGGACGCCATTCAAAAAAATGCTTATACGATGGATGAATTCACGCGCCACGTACGCCAGCAATTGAATTTCATGGACTTTGTTCCAGTATTATATATTTCCGCATTGACCGGTCAGCGTGTAGAAAAGGTATTACCTCTGGCTTTACAAGTTCAAGAGGAGCGCCTGGTGCGAATCTCCACTTCGCAGCTCAACCAGATTATGCAAAAAGCTCAAGACGTGCATCCCGCCCCTTCGCATGCCGGCCGGCAGCTTAAAATGTACTACGGCACCCAGGTGCGTAGCGACCCTCCGACCTTTCTGTTATACGTGAACGATCCAAAACTGGCTCATTTTAGCTATATGCGTTATTTGGAAAACCAATTGCGTGAGGTCTATCCATTCCTGGGCACACCGGTAAGAATCATCTTTAAAGCCAGACGATAATAATTAGAAATTGATCATTTGGCCCTTGTCCCTGTTTGCAAGCGGTTATATAATGATTCTCATAAAGACCATAGGAGATATTCGTTGGAGAGCTATCGCACCGAGGTGATTCCAGAACCAGAAGCCCCACAGCAAAATCGACGCTCAGGGGTAGTTCGTTTCGCCTTAGATATTTTCGAGACTTTGGTTTTGTCTCTTGTTCTGTTCGCTGTGATCAATGCGATCTCAGCCCGCATTCGGGTGGACGGTTTCAGCATGGAACCTACCCTAAAAACCGGGGAATTCGTAATCGTCAATAAACTGGCTTACAAATTCAATTTACCTGATCGAGGCGATGTGATCGTATTTCATTACCCGCGTGATCCACAACAGGAATACATTAAACGTGTGATCGGCCTGCCCGGCGATACAATTACAATCTCAAACGGGCAGGTGTTGGTTAATGGGCAAGCGATCGACGAACCCTATATCGCTGCAGAGCCTGCATACGAAAGCCAATGGACCGTCCCAGAAGATTCTTTATTTGTCCTGGGTGACAATCGAAACAATTCTTCTGATTCTCACAGTTGGGGGCCTGTACCGATGGAAAAGGTGATCGGGAAGGCCATTTTTGTTTATTGGCCGCCTCAAAAATGGGGCGCCATCGATCATGTCATCCAAGCTAGCGCAGCACCATAAAATAAGGGGTAAACAAAATGGCAGAAAACGAAGCTAATTCCCCTCAGGTCGCCGGCCTGTGCCCCGAATGCCAGACTGGGATTTTGCGTTTGCAATACCTGACTTATTTCACCTGGCTGCACGAAGAATTGGTCACCGTGCCTAATTTTCCTGCCTGGGTATGCGACGTTTGTGGTCGGCGTGAATACGACACACGCGCTGTCACCTGGCTGAACACGCTATTAAGTCCTGAGACCGGGCGTCGTCGCCTGTCCTCCCGGCGTAAACCAGGTCATAACCGGGTCAACCGGCCGCAGCCACATGATTAATCATTCATCGATTTTGCCACAAAAATAATGCCGCCAGTGATTTTGCGTCCTGGATGCGGCCAGAACGCACGATAGTCGAGACTTGTTCGATGGGGATTTTTTCTATTTGAATCGATTCATCGTCATCTGCTTGAAGCGGCGCTACTCGCAAGTCAGTCGCTAAATAGACATACATATATTCAGTTGAATAACCTGGGGCAAGGAAAAATTCGCCGAGCAGCCTAAGTTGATTCGCAGCCATGCCGATTTCTTCCCGCAGCTCACGCTGGGCAGATTCTGCCGGATCTTCACCTTCATTCATCACCCCCGCAGGCAGTTCAAACAGTTCCTTTCCGGCGGGATGGCGATATTGGCGGATGAACCATATGGAGCCTGTTTCGTCGATGGGAAGGATCGTGACAGCGCCGCTGTGTTCGACAATATCGATTTTCGTTCGCTTGCCATCTGGAAAACGGATCTGATCTTGGCGAATATCAAATACTTTCCCTCTAAAGACGACCTCAGATTGGATAATTTCAATAGTCATCGTCATTCTCCATAAATTTTAAGAGTAGCCGAGGCGTTCGCCGCGGCTACTCTTTTTATCAATTGACCTTTATGTAACTGTTACGGAATATCCAAAGACTGGCCAGAAGTCAAAGTCCAAGGCTCTCGGAGACCATTCGCCAGCGCTATTTGATCCGGGCTGACATTGCCAAAGTTACATGCGATTTCATAGATATTTTCCCCTCCCTTGACAACATAAACTGTTGGGTGGGCCTGGAGCGAACGTTCGCCAGGGAACTTGTTGCCCGTCTGGGGGATCTTCAACACTGTGCCGCCGCGCACAACCGAGCTAGTACTTAAGCCATTAATACTAAGCAGTTCAAACGGATTAACGTTGAAACGCCGGGCAATACAGTACACAAATTCTCCTGGTTGCAAGGTGTAGTTATTTGGAATTCCAGGGGTAGCCTCAGGAACGACAATTTTTGTGGGCTGATTCGGCGCGGGCGTCTGAACGGCGGGCTGAGTCGGCGCAGGCGCCTGAACGGCAGGCTGCGATTGGGTTGGACTCGCCTCAGCGGGTTGTTGAACGGCCTCAGGCGCCTGGGTAGGAGCAGGTGCAGCGGACTCGCTACTCGCCATTGGGGTCTCAATGAGTGGATATGGCGTAGCGCCTTGAACTGCTTCACCAGGCTGTTCTCCGCTTTGGTTTTGCCCTGCAGCGGCGGTTTGAGTAACAAATAATGCTAACTGTTGTAGCACTTCGTTGGTTGGAACGGCTTGCCCTTTCGAAGTTTCAGCCGGTACGCTGCCTGGGGCTTCCGCCGAAGCCTGTTCTGCAGGCGGTGTAACCACGCTGGCAGGCGGTGTGGAAGCCGAACGAACGCATGCTCCCAACACGGCAACCACCAGAAGAATACTCAGGACAACCAAAAAACGTTTTAAGACCATCATAACCTCCTTCATGTTCATTTATTAATCCAGGCAGATTATTGCAATGATAGTAGCATAATCCCGGTAACCCGTCAAGGAATATGTATCTGGCTTCACCCAGGCGATACTCCCATCCAATCCCAACAAGTTACTTCGCCACGCGTACCCGCAACTGCTAACGCCGCAACGTAACCGCTGCCTGGCGATAATTCATATAGTTTCCATTGCAAGGCTTGTGCCGGATCGGG
>JAYRNN010000186.1:0-10868 GCA_041912175.1 Anaerolineales bacterium
ATCAGGAAATATAGCACCCAATAGGAATTGCTGCCGCCGCCAAAGATACTTTGGATTGCAGCAGCGGTATTCTTCACCCAAGTTACCGATGACTGTGTAAAGAAGCTGGCAATGATCGCCGGGAATGTCAGGAGGGACTGGGCGAAGATCAAGGGGATCATGCCTGCCATATTGACCATTAACGGCAAGGTACCTTTGACCGGCATTGACATGCGGTTACCCATCCGCCTTCCCGGATACATTACAGGAACATTTCGACGGCCTTGTTGGACAACGACAATCGCAAAGATCGTACCAACCAATACAACTGCCACCACCAGGAGCGTCGGGATCAGGTACTGCTGGTTTGAAAACAGGCGCACAATATTATTGGGAATGCGCGCCACGATACCAGCAAAAATGATGATTGACAGACCCTGGTTTCTTACGCCAAATTCGGAAATCAGCTCGCCCAACCAGATCGCGAACATGGTGCCGGCGGTCATACTGATGACGATCGTCAAGGTATTCAATGTATTCGCAGTTGAAGCGAAGCCAAAATTCGAAATGATCGGTATGCCGGATGAGAACGAGTTGAAGATGTTAATTTGGCCGACAGCCTGCAGAGCTGCCATGGGCACGGCCAGGATTAATGTCCACCGCTCCATCCACTTCTGGAATTCCCGCGGGTCTTCCTGGGAACGTTGTTGCCAGGCTGGGATAATCGGCACCAGCAACTGGATGATAATCTGTGCAGTGATGTAGGGATAAACACCCATCGCCAGCACAGAGAAGTTCGATACTGTACCGCCCGAAAGCAGGTCGAGCAGGCCTAGCAACGTACCGCCTGCCCCACCGCGTTCGAGAATGCCAGCGATGGCCTCTCTATTCGCGCCTGGTACAGGAACATGAGCCGCCAAACGATAGATCACCAGGATCAATAAGGTGATCAACAGTTTTCGGCGGATATCCTGAGCTGACCAAAGGTAGCGCCATGCGGACCGCTTCATTATTTGGGCTCCTTAATTTTATTTTTGCGTCGATCGATCATTCGACGATTTCCACGCTGCCGCCGGCTGCTTCGATCTTGGCCCGGGCGCCTTTGCTTACGCGATGCACACGTACCTTGAGAGGTACAGCCACTTCGCCCCGCCCCAAAATCACAACCGGATTGCGGCTATCACGCAACATCCGCGCCTCTGCCAGTGTTTCGGGGGTAATTTCACTCTTTGCCGGAAAGCTTTCCAGTTGGTCAAGATTGATTTCGTTATACGTAACCTGGCGGACTGGTGTAAAACCTTCACCACGAATAAACGGCAGGCGGCGGAAAAATGGCAAGTTTCCGCCCTGATGATACAGGCGAGTGCTTCCACCTGAGCGTGAGCCCTGTCCTTTCGTGCCGCGACCAGCAGTTTTACCCTGGCCAGCAGAAATACCGCGCCCAACACGCTTGCGGTTTTTCTTCGACCCGTCTTGTGGTTTAAGATCGTGTAATTTCATAATTATACCTAACCGTTCTATCTTACCGTTATACCTAACGTTCTTCCACCTCAACCAGGTGAGCAACCTTGTAGAGCATGCCTCGTAGGGTGGGCGTGTCAACCTGCTCGACCGTTTGGTGCATTCGATGCAATCCCAAGGCTCGAACGGTCGCCTTATGCGTCTTGGAATAGCCGATTGGGCTCTTCACCAGAGTAATTCGGACAATTTTTTGCTCGGTTTGAACAGGGTTAGACATTTTGCCTCCTGTCCCAGAACGGCATGACATCCTTAATAGGTTTACCGCGTTGGGCAGCTTCCTCTTGAGGCGACTTGAGTTGATCAAGCGCATCCACAGTGGCAGTCACCACATTCAGAATATTATTGCTACCCAATGACTTGGTCAGGATGTCTGAGATACCCGCGGCCTCCAAAACAGCGCGCACGCCGCCGCCAGCAATAACACCCGTTCCGGGCGATGCTGGCTTGAGCAATACCTGTGACCCCGAAACTCTGCCTAGTACGGCATGAGGGATCGTCGTGCCATAAATATTGACCTTGTGCATGTCCTTGCGGGCGCGCTCGGATGCCTTACGCATGGCATCTGGCACAGCATTCGCCTTACCGATACCAATACCCACACTGCCGCGATTGTCGCCGACAACCACTGTTACACGGAAAGAGAAACGACGGCCGCCTTTTACCACTTTTGCGACGCGGGCAATATCTACCACGCGCTCATCAACATCGGATGAGGTGAAATCTGATACTTCGAATTCTGACATTTTTTTCTCCTTAGTAGGGGCCAGTCATGTCGAACTGCTTGGCCTGGCTTCTACTAGAATTCCAAACCGCTTTCTCGGGCTGCATCGGCCAGCGCCTTCACGCGTCCGATATACCGAAAACCACCGCGGTCAAAAACAACCTTCGTAATTCCCTTGGCCTTGGCGCGCTCGGCGATCGATTTACCCACCAGGCGAGCCTGTTCGGTCTTTTTCAGCGTAACCATCTGCGCGCGGAGCTCTTGGTCAATACTGGAGGCTGAAACCAGGGTCGCCCCAGCTTCATCATCAATCACTTGGACATAGATTTCCGCAACGCTGCGGAAAACGCTCAAACGCGGCCGGTCGGGAGTACCTTGCACCATCTTGCGAACACGTTGGTGCCGTCGAGTACGAGCAACGGAACGTGAATTTTTCGTAGCCATAGTTATGCCTTACCAGCCTTACCAGCCTTTCGGCGGAGTGTCTCATTCAAGTATTTAATGCCCTTCCCGTGATAAGGTTCCGGCGGGCGGACCTGGCGGATATTCGCCGCCACCTGACCAACCATTTCTTTGTCGTAACCGTTCACCTTAATTTGACGGGTCTTCGGATCGACATCGAAGGTAATCCCAGAGGGGGGTTCAACAACCACAGGATGGGAATAGCCCATATAAAGAACCAGGTTCTTTTTGGGATCCAACTCGGCGCGATAGCCAACGCCGTTTACTTCCAACACTTTTTCAAAACCAGAGCTGACCCCGGTGACCATATTATTAACCAACGAGCGCGTCATGCCATGCAGGGCACGGTTCGTGCGTTCGTCATTTGGCCGGCTGATCTGAATTTTCTGTTCCTCGAATTCGATAATCATCGAGGCCGGGAAAGTCCTGCTCAACTCGCCTTTTGGTCCCTTCACACGCAGATACGAGCCTTTAATCTCAACTTCCACGCCATTGGGTATGGCTACTGGCATTCGACCAATTCTTGACACAACTACCTCCTCACCATACTTTGCAGAGGACTTCGCCCCCTACCCCGAGCTGGCGAGCGCGTTGGCCCGTCATGACACCCTTTGGGGTAGTAAGGATCGCAATGCCCATACCCGAAAGCACCCAGGGAATTTCCTGCTTGCCTTTATACACACGGCGTCCCGGCCGGCTTATCCGTTCGAGACCTGTGATCACTGAACGACGCTCTCGCCGCTCGCCGACATATTTCAATCGGATGCGCAATACTTTCGATCCGGCTATTTTCCCGTCCACGGTTTCGTAGGCGCTGATGTAGCCTTCTTCTTTCAAAATCTTAGCGATCGAGACTTTGATATTGGAACTGGGCATGGCAACCATCGCGTGGCCCATCACAATCGCATTACGCATGCGGGTCAACATATCACTGATTGGATCTGTTACACTCATCTCTTGACCTCCACCTGGCTACCAGGAAGACTTGGTTACGCCAGGGATTTTTCCCTGCAGCGCCAATTCGCGGAAACAGATCCGGCACAGACCGAAGCGACGTAAATAACCACGCGGGCGACCACAGATTTTACATCGATTGCGGACACGTGTGGGGTACTTGCGCCGCGTTTCTTTGATGATTATGCTTTTCTTAGCCATCGGTTATCCTTCTTTCTTGAAGGGCATACCCAGCAACTGCAGAAGCTGCCGGCCCTCATCGTCTGTGCGCGCCGACGTCACAATTGTGATCTCCAAACCGCGCAGTTTATCGATCTTGTCATATTCAATCTCGGGGAAAACCAACTGCTCGCGCAGGCCCAAAGTATAATTTCCGCGTCCATCAAAGGCATCTGGAGAAATACCCCGAAAATCTCGCACGCGCGGTAAAGCAATATTGGTTAAGCGGTCCAGGAAAGACCACATGCGCTCCCCACGCAGGGTGACTTTGACGCCAATAGAGCGCCCTTCACGCAATTTGAAGTTTGCGATGCTCTTGCGAGCTTTCGTAACCACCGGCTTCTGCCCTGTAACCAGGGTCAAATCACCCACCGCGGCGTCCAAAGCCTTGGCATTATCCAATGCTTCGCCTACCCCGATGTTGACAATAATTTTCTTGACGCGTGGTACTTCCATAATGTTGCTCATCTTGAGCGATTTCATCAGGGCCGGCACCACTTCATTTTGATATCTTTCTTTCATCAACGATTCCATACATTTGCTCCCAACCGGCCAGACTAATCGAACAGCGCCTTGCATTCTTTGCACATGCGTTGTACAGTTTCCCCTTCCCGCTTAATGCCTACGCGAGTAGGTTTTTTGCAGGATGGGCAGACTAACATGACATTGGAGATATCCATTGGCGCTTCGAACTCAATAATCCCAGGCGACAAGGAACGGCGGCCTTGGGTTTGGACCTGGCGCTGGTGTTTTTTATGCAGATTGATACCCTGCACCACAATACGATGATCGTCCGGTAGGACTCGAATCACTTCACCGCGCTTGCCACGATCCTGTTCACGGCCGCTGATTACCTCAACGGTATCACCTTTGCGTATCTTCGTTTTCACTGCTATTGCTCCTATCCATCATTATGCCGCAACTGAGAACTCCAAGTTGCGCCATCCACCAATCCTAGAGTACCTCTGGGGCCAGTGAAATGATCTTCATAAACCCTTTTTCACGCAATTCACGGGCCACGGGGCCGAAAATACGTGTACCTTTTGGGTTCTTACCGTCTGTATCCAGGATCACAGCCGCATTGTCATCAAAGCGAATGGTCGAGCCATCATCTCGACGCCACTCTTTGGCTGTACGAACAATCACAGCCTTGACAATATCACTTTTCTTGACCGCTCCCTGGGGAGCAGCCGATTTAACCGTGGCGACAACGACGTCACCCACGCGACCATATCTCCGCGTCGATCCACCCATGATGTGGATCACCAACAGATCACGCGCGCCTGTGTTGTCAGCAACCTTCAAATGTGACTCTTGCTGAATCATGACTAAGCCTCCAACTCAGGTTCACCCGCGTCAACGCTGCGGCGCAAGATCTCCTCTACCACCCAACGCTTGTTGCGAGAAATAGGGCGGCTTTCTACGATTAGGACTTCGTCACCAATCTGGGCGCCTAACACATCGTGAGCCATGACACGTTTATGGCTGTGAACGACTTTTTTATACAGTGGGTGACTGTAAGTTCGGACGATCTCGACCACCACTGTTTTTTCCATTTTATTGCTCTTAACCACACCGGTTATACGGCGACGATCATTCATAGTTTCACCTTCCTATTCGGCCACCCGCTCACGTTCGGAGAGAACCGTCAGTATTTGAGCAATCATCCGGCGAGTGTAACGCAGGCGAGTGTAATCTGTTAATTCGCCCGAAGATAGCTGAAAACGCAAGTTCATCAATTCTTCGCGTGCGTCGCTCAACTCTACCTGAAGCTCATCTGTCGACAGGCTGCGATAATCTTTCTTCTTAGCCATTATTCGCCTCCTAGCTGGTCATGGCGGCCAACAATTTTTGTTCGAATGGCCAGCTTGTATTGGGCCAAACGGAGGGCTTCCTTCGCCACATGGTCCGGTAAACCGCCGCCGATCTCAAACATTATTCGTCCTGGGCGGACAACAGCTACCCAATATTCCACGTTGCCTTTGCCTTTACCCATGCGGGTTTCGGCTGGCTTATGCGTATACGGCTTATCAGGAAAGATGCGAATCCAGAACTTACCACGGCGGAGCATTGCACGAACAATCGCTCGACGGGCAGCTTCGATCTGACGGGCGGTTACCCATCCTGGCTCAAGGGCTTTCAACCCATAATCACCAAAGATAACTTCGCTGCCACGCAGGGATTTACCCTTCATGCGACCGCGCATTTGCTTACGCCACTTGACACGCTTTGGCATTAACATAATAACAACCTCATTCCTAGAGATCGGTGATTAGTGATTGGTCGTCAGGTTTGGTGAGATGCTCGAGCACCTAATCACCAATTGACCAATCTCTATTCACTTACATATACACCTTCGGTCGACTCGACCTTCTCTTCTAATTCAGGCAAGACTTCGCCTTTATAAATCCACACTTTGACGCCAATCCGGCCATAGGTCGTTAATGCCTCAGCCATCGCGTAATCAATATCGGCTCGCAGGGTCTGGCGGGGCACCTGACCTTCGCGCATATTAACCGTGCGCGCCATTTCGGCGCCGCTCAAGCGACCAGAAACTTCGAGACGGATCCCTTGCCCACCCTGGCGCATCGCTTGCTGGATGGCGCGTTTCATTGCTCGCTGGTAACTGATCCGGCGTTCTAACTGGTCGGAAATATTGTGAGCAACGAGGTAAGCATCGACATCCGGATATTTGATCTCTTTGATCTCCAGGTCTATTTTCTTACCTACGGCAGCTTCCAGGCTCTGGCGAATTTTCTTTACGTTTTCGCCCTTGCGGCCAATCAGGATGCCCGGCTTGGCGGTGTGGACAATTACCTTCACCTTACCAGGGAAACGCTCGATATCCACACGCGATACACCAGCTTTCGGAGCTTCATTGCGAACCAGCTCACGCAGTGCGAAATCCTGGTGTAAATTGTTGACGTATTCCTCGCCTTCGGCGTACCAACGTCCTTCCCAGGTCTTGTTGATTTTCAGGCGAAAACCAGTTGGATTGACTTTTCGACCCATAATATCTCCTTGATTAAGCTTCCCGCTCCCGCAGGATTACCGTAATGTGCGAGGATCGGCGCAACCAGGGTTTGAAACGCCCGCGCGCCCCAAACCGGCGCCACTTTCGTGTCGGGGCTTCATCGACCGTGATCCGATAAATAAACATATCATCACGGCTGACGCCAAAGTTTTCTTCGCCATTCGCCATCGCTGAGGCCAGCACCTTAGATACAGGGCTTGCCGCGCGATTGGGCGTAAATTTCAGCAGGGTGATAGCCTGTTGAATATCCTTACCGCGCACCAGATCCGCCACAAGACGGGCTTTCTGAGCCGAGATCGGGATGAAGCGTGCCTGCGCAAAAATATCGTGTGCCATGGCTACTTCCCTTTCGTTTTCTTTTCGGACACATGGCCCCGGAAAAGACGAGTCGGTGCAAATTCACCCAGTCGGTGACCTACCATGTTTTCGGTTACATAAATCGGCACATGGCGTCGGCCATCATGTACAGCCACGGTATGCCCTACCATCTGGGGGAAAATCGTGCTGGCGCGGCTCCAGGTGCGGATTACCTTTTTCTCGCCACGTTCATTCATGGCTTCAATCTTCTTTAATAATTTCGGGTCTACGTACGGCCCTTTCTTGAGAGATCGTCCCATAATTCCTTCTCCTGATCAGAGATTCGGTTCTATCGCGCCAAGGAAGGCCTTTGATACCAAATCCCTAATAACCAATCGCTATCTACGCTTCTTTCCACGACGGCGGACAATGTACTGATCCGTCTTTTTATTGCGACGAGTCTTATAGCCGAGCGTCGGTTTACCCCAGGGGCTCTTCGGACCCGGCATACCAATCGGCTGGCGACCTTCACCGCCGCCATGTGGGTGATCGCGAGGGCTCATGGCTGTGCCACGCACCGTCGGGCGGATACCCAAGTGGCGCTTCCGACCAGCTTTGCCCAGCTTGATATTGCTATGATCCAAATTGCCAACTTGCCCAACCGTCGCATAACAATCCTGGCGAATTAAACGTACCTCGCCGGAGGGCATGCGGATCTGAGCATAATCGCCTTCTTTTGCGAGTAGTTGCGCCGCGCCGCCCGCAGCTCGAACCAACTGGCCGCCTTTCCCTTCTTTGATCTCAACGTTATGGATCAAAGTACCTACCGGGATATTGGTGATTGGCATCGAATTTCCAGGCCGCACTTCAACATTCGGCCCTGAAACCACAGTGTCATTCACCCGCAGGTCTAATGGCGCAATGATATAGCGTTTCTCACCATCGGCATAAAACAGCAAGGCTAGTCTAGCTGTGCGGTTTGGATCATACTCAATCGCAGCCACACGCGCAGGGATATTGAATTTATTGCGCTTAAAATCGACGATGCGAATCTGGCGCTTGCTGCCGCCGCCACGATGGCGAACGGTGACACGTCCGTACGAGTTACGCCCACCGCTTTTTCGCAGCGGTTGGATGAGCGCACGTTCCGGGGTGGCTTTGGTCACTTCCTCAAAGGAATAACCGGTCATACCGCGCTGCCCGGGGGTAATTGGTTTATATTTCTTGACAGCCATTACTTTACTCCTTCAAACATGGGTATGGTCTTGCTGTCCGAAGCCAGAGTAACAATAGCCTTCTTATAGCTGCTTCTGCGGACCATAACCCGCCGGCTGCGCGCACGCCGGGTTCGTTTGGCAGGCACATTAATCACGTTCACCCGCGCCACTTTCACACCATCAAACAGCGTTTCAATCGCATCTTTGACCAGATTTTTAGTCGCGTCGGAGGCGACCTCGAATACGTATTGATTTAACTTACTGTTCTGATAGTTCGATTTTTCAGTAATCAACGGGCGGCGGAGCACATCATAAATCGTCGTCATCGCTACCTCCACCTATTTACCTAATTGCGACACCAGTACATCCAGCGCCGGCAATGGGATCATCAACTTATCATAGTTGAGCAGATCACGAATATTCAGATAAGGGGCCAGGAGTGTCTTGGCATCAGGAAGGTTATTTGTCGATCGAGCTACCAGCTCATAATCGGCATTCTTCTCAGGGATCAAGATCAATACGCTGGCGTTTCCCACCAAACCGTCCAAGGCTTTGGCCATCAGACGGGTCTTTGGTTCTGGTAATGCAACTGCTTCTACGACCACCAAACCTTGCTCTGCCAATTTGGCTGAGAGCGCTGAGCGCAAGGCAGCGCGGCGCATTTTTAGCGGCATGCTCAAGGAATAGTCTCGCGGCTTGGGAGTATGTACTCTACCGCCGCCAACCCACTGAACCGCACGGGTTGAACCCTGGCGCGCACGACCAGTGCCTTTTTGTTTCCACGGCTTACGACCACCGCCCGAAACTTCACCACGCCCCTTGGTTTTATGTGTGCCAAGGCGAGCATTTGCTATTTGGCGCACATAAGCCTGGTGCATCAAATCAACATTAATCGGGGCCTCAAAGATCGCGGCCGGCAATTCAACCGTACGGACCTTTTGCCCTTCCAAATTGAAAACGTCAACTTCCATAATCGCTTCGCTCCAATTCTAGGTGACACAACGGCGAAATACCGCTGCCTACTGCTTCCTCGCAGCTTTAATCTGTACAACGCCGCCTTTAGCGCCAGGCACTGCGCCGCGCACGCCTATCAAATTGCGCTCAAGATCCACCAGAACGATCTTAAGATTCTGGACAGTCACGCGGTCATCACCCATGTGCCCAGGGCCACGCGCGCCTTTAAAGACACGACCTGGGGTAGTGCCAGAGCCACGCGAACCAGGCGATCGTTGGCGATCTGATTGGCCATGTGTTTTCGGACCACCGCGGAAATGGTAGCGTTTCACACCACCTTGAAAGCCTTTGCCTTTACTGTCGCCAACGACATCCACGTGATCGCCTACCTGGAACACCTCAACGGTTACCTTGTCGCCTTCCTTAAGTTCCGTGTTTTTCTCACGAAACTCGCGCAAAAAGCGCAACGGAGGCAGGTTGAGATTGTTGCGCTTAAGGTGCCCAATTTGACCACCCGTGAGACGCTTTGGCTTTACCTCATCAAAACCCAACTGTACGGCCGAATAACCATCGATCTCCGGGAGTCGCACCTGGGTTACGTAGCAAGGCCCAGCTTCGATCAAAGTCACGGGAGTAACTACCCCGGCAGCGTCGAAAATCTGGGTCATGCCGACTTTCTTGCCGATCAGCCCTTTCAACATCTCTGTATTATCTCCTGTTTATATTACTGTGCCGCGACCTGACAGGTCACCCACAGCGGTATTCGGGACTGTAAGCCAGGGCTTGGCTACATCATCCCTGCCCGCAGCGCAGTCTGACTGCCTGGCGAGGAGTCTATTTTTTGTCGCTCCACGTCCAGAGCAGCTCTTACGCTGCCTCTATTCTGTATTCAACCCAAAGGCTGCTTTAGCAACCCTTGGGTTGAACAAAATATTAAATCTTGATTTCGATATCCACACCCGCCGGCAGGTTCAAACGCATCAGCATGTCGATGGTTTTAGAATCCGGATCGAGAACATCGATCAGACGGTTGTGAGTGCGAATTTCAAAATGTTCGTGCGAATCTTTGTCGATAAAAGTCGAGCGTCGTATTGTAAACCGTTCTACGCGAGTTGGCAAGGGTACTGGGCCAACTACTCGGGCGCCAGTTCGTTCAGCGGTTTCAACGATGCGCTTGGCGGATTGGTCGAGCACACGATGATCGTAAGCTTTCAAACGGATACGGATTTTTTGCTTGGCCATCATAATCTTTTGCCTACTCGATAATCTTGGTGATCACGCCTGCGCCGACCGTCAGGCCGCCTTCGCGGATGGCGAACTTCGAGCCCTGCTCCAACGCCACCGGCACGATCAATTCCACTTCCAGGTTGACGTTGTCGCCCGGCATGACCATCTCCACGCCTTCCGGCAGCTTGATGTTCCCCGTCACATCCATCGTCCGAATGTAGAACTGCGGTCGATATCCAGTGAAGAATGCTTTGTGCCGCCCACCTTCCTCTTTCTTCAGCAC